>JAGBES010000027.1 GCA_017936845.1 Bacilli bacterium | reverse complement strand
TTTCTTTTTCTTCTTTTGTCCAACATTTATTTTTTCCGCCATTTGGTCTCCCACGTGACATATTTATCATCTCCTTTATTAAATTATATCAAAAATAAAAGTATACACTTTTTTTGTGTACACTTTTATCTTACAACTTCAGAATTTTTCTTAACTTTTTCTTTTATACATATAAACAGTTATATATGGATCTAATACACTAAATCCAGTTGGTTCATCGCTTCCTGCTGGATCTGTATTACTTGCTGTTCCAGCAAACGTACTCGTTACTTTTCCTGTCGCTGTTACTGAATGATAATGTGACTCTACTCCTGTGATTTTTTTTACATAATAGTCTCTATAACTATGTGTATGATTTGCTGACTGTGTTCCAGTATTCCCTACAACTTGATGTTGATGATTACCTTCACTAGTCATAGAAGAATATTTATCATCAAAATTATCATAATCATGTCTAGTAGTAAGTGCATAAAATCCACCTTGAGTAGATGAGAATTGAATAGACCAACCTTGTAATCTATGTTTATGTGCTCCATTAAGTGTTGATGTAATATTAACTCCATGCGTATGCCCAACATTATTTGCTCCACTTGTTCTATTTGCATAAGTATATTCATAAGCATATCCACTTCCTGTTGAACCACTATTAGTTGCTGTTCCTGTAAATTTACTTGTTACTGTTCCTGCTGGTGTATATGGATGTGAATGTGATGGTAAGTTTGCTACTGCAAGCTTTATAGTACTTTTTCCTCCTTCTTCACCTGCTTCTCCCGTTGTTCCTCTTAATACTCTTCCATCTCCATAGCTTACCCATTCTCCTCCACCTAAGGCAGTTGTTACTTCTTCAGTTGTTTTTAAAGTTGTTGATATATATATACTTCCTACTGGATATATTTTATCTAATCCACCTGGTGTTCCTGGAATGTTATTACTCATATTTCCTATTGTATCTTTTAATTCTTTATTTGATGTTGTTAGTTCTTGAACTAACTTTGATAAATTTTCATTTGAATCTTTTAATTTTTGAATTGCTGTTAATATATCATTTGTTCCTATATCACTACTTGATGAATCTAATAAATAGCATGCAAAATCATCCTTTATACTAAGCATATTTACTACTTCACTACTTGATAATTTTTGTCCACATAGTTTATCATCTAATGCTGTTATTGATACTTTTCCTTCATCTGTTATTGTTACAAGTCCTTTTGATATTGTTTTTCCTTTTATTTCTAATTTTTCTTTATCACTTTGTTTACTTAAATCTAATGTTAGTGAATATGTTCCGTCTAATCCTTTTGTAAATTCTTCTTCATTTCCTTCTAATATTAGATTTTCATAATATGTATTTGATGCTTTATCTATAGCATATATTTTATTTTTAAATGCACTTATTTTAGCATCATTTATTATTTTATATAATACTGGAGTTGCGATTAGTGCTATAATTGATAGTATTACTATTACGGCTAATAATTCTATTAATGTAAAACCTTTTCTTTTCATTTTTTACCTACTTTCTACTATGAAAATTATATAATAAAAAAACTAGTTTTTCAACTAGTTCTATATAAATTTTTTTGCATTTTCACTTTCTAAATCATCTGTTAAAATTTGACTATTGTTATCTAATATTGCTGTTAAATCTCCTTCTTTTGGTACATTATTATTTTGGATTTCATTTTGATAATAATTAGCACTTTGTTCTACAAAATTATTTTTCATATTATTTATACTTTCTACTGTATAATTATATAATTCAGTCATATCTTTATTTAGTTTCTCTATATTATTATATACTTCATTTCTAACAAAAGTTTCTAATTCTCTAGAATTCTTATAGTATTCAGTGTTATATTGATTTCTAAAGCCTATATGAGAAATTATTGTATCAACTGTTTTATTTATAATTTGTTCTATATCTTGTTCTTCAGAATAATTAATTTTTTTATCATATAAAATTTCCACTATATTTTGAAAATCTACATTATATGTATTATTTTCTCTTTCTTCTACAAAATCAGTTAAAACTCTGTTATTAAAATTCATAAAAGATGTTATTTCATTATAATAATCATTTATAATATTGTCTAAATAATAATCAATTTTTTCTTTTAAATCTAAATCACTTGGTATTACAAATGTTTTTGATTCATGCATTTTATCTATTATATTATTTATTATTTTATTTGTATATTGATTTTTTATTTCTAAGAAACCATTAGCAAACTCTTTTCTTAAACCTATAAATCTATCTAAATAGTTTTGAATCTCATTTATTATTTCTGCATTTACTATCATATTAATCCTCCTTTAAAATATTTTCTAATTCTAAACATTTTTCTTTATTCATATTTGGTGTATCTTTTAATACATATTTTATACCTAGTTTTTTATATTTATCTATTGCCATTGTATGATATGGCAATAATTCTATTTTTTCTATATTGTTTATATTTTTAAGATATTTTTTTAATCCTAATATATATTCTTTTGTATCATTTATACCAGGTACTATTACTTGTCTAATCCATATTTTTTTACCTAATTTTTCTACTGTTTTTAAGAATCGATTAAACTCTTCTATAGTTTGTCCTGTCATTTTTTTGTATCCTTCTTTATTATAATCTTTTATATCTAATATTACTAAGTCTACAAGTTTTAATATTTCTTCATATTTTCCTATTCCAACACCTGCTGTATCTAAAGCTATATTTATATTATCATTCTTTAACATTTTTGACAATTCTATTATAAAGTCTACTTGTAATAGGGGTTCACCTCCAGAAAAGGTTACTCCTCCACCATTTTTATAATAAGGTTTAAATTTAATAATTTTTTCATATAGTTCTTTTGGTGTTACATTATTTTCTTTTTTATTCCACATTTCTGGGTTATGGCAGAATAAACATCTTAATTTACAACCATTAAAGAAGATAACTGTTCTTATTCCTGGACCATCTTTTGTTGAAAATGATTCAATAGAATCTATACTTCCATTATAGTTTTTCATGAAATGTCCTATTTATTACTTCTTGTTGTTGAATTTTTGTAAGTCTATTAAATCTAACTGCATAACCTGAAACTCTTATTGTAAGTAATGGATATTTTTCAGGATTATTCATAGCATCAATTAGTGTTTCTCTTCTTAAAACATTAACATTTATATGATGAGCTTTCTTTATAAAGTATCCTTCTAGTAATGCTACTAAATTAGTTGTTTGTTCTTCCAAATTTTTTCCTAATGTATCAGGAACTACTGAAAATGTATTTGAAATTCCGTCTCTACAGCATTTTTGATAATCTAATTTTGCTACTGAATTTAAAGATGCAATTGCCCCATTTTCATCTCTTCCATGCATTGGGTTTGCTCCTGGAGCAAAAGCTATATTTGCTTTTCTTCCATCTGGTGTTGCTCCTGTTTTTTCTCCATATACTACATTAGAAGTTATTGTTAAAACAGATAACGTTGGAATAGCATTTCTTATTGGTTTATGTTTTTTTAATTCATTATAAAATTTTTCTAACACTTCTTTTGCTATAGAATCTACTCTATCATCATCATTTCCATATTTTGGAAAATCTCCTTCAATATCAAAGTCTATTGTTATTCCTTCTTCATTTCTAAGAGGTTTTACTTTAGCATATTTTATTGCAGATAAAGAATCAGCTACAACAGAAAGTCCAGCTACTCCATATGCCATAAGTCTTTCTACATTTGTATCATGTAATGCCATTTGTTCTGCTTCATATGCATATTTATCATGCATGAAGTGGATTATATTCATTGTATCAGAATATAATTTAGCAACTTTTTCTAGTACTTTAAAATATGATTTTTTTACCTTTTCATAATCTAATATTTCATCTTCCATTTTGTCTACTTCTAACACTTTTATATTTTTTATTTCATCAATTCCACCATTTATAGAATATAAAAGTGCCTTAGCTAAATTACATCTTGCTCCAAAATATTGCATTTGTTTTCCAACTGTCATTGCAGATACACAACATGCAATTGCATAATCATCTGTATGTAATGGTCTCATCAGTTCATCATTTTCATATTGAATAGCATCTGTTAAAATGCTCATTTTAGCACAATATCTTTTGAAATTATCTGGTAATTTTTCGCTCCATAAAACCGTCATATTTGGTTCAGGTGATGTATCTAGATTTATTAATGTATGAAGAATTCTATAACTTGTTTTTGTAACTAAAGGTATTCCTTTTTCATTTATACCACCTATTGAACATGTTACCCAAGTTGGATCTCCTGAAAATAATTCATCATATTCAGGGGTTCTCAAGTGTCTTACTAGTCTTAATTTTATAATAAACTGATCTATTATTTCTTGTGCTTCTTTTTCAGTAATTAAATTATTATCTAAATCTCTTTTTATATATATATCTAAAAATGAATCTACTCTTCCTAAACTCATTGCTGCTCCATTATTTTCTTTTACAGCTGCTAGATATCCAAAGTATAACCACTGTACGGCTTCTTTAGCATTGCTTGCTGGCTTTGATATATCAAAGTCATATTTTAAAGCCATCTTTTTCATATCATCCAATGCTTTTATTTGCATTGAAATTTCTTCTCTTTTTCTTATATTGTCTTCTGTCATTTCTGTTATTTTTTGTTTATCTTTTATTTTTTCATTTTTTAAATAATCTACTCCATATAAAGCTATTCTTCTATAATCACCAATTATTCTTCCTCTTCCATAAGCATCTGGAAGTCCTGTAAGTAAACCTACTTTACGAGCTATTTTCATTTCTTCTGTATATGCATCATATACCCCATCATTATGTGTTTTTCTAAAGCTTGAAAAATATTGATCTATATATGGATTTAATTTATAATTATAAGCATTCAATGAATTATAAACCATTCTGATTCCACCAAATGGATTAATCATTCTTTTTAATGGTTTATCTGTTTGAAGTCCAACTATTACTTCATTATCCTTATCAATATATCCCACATCAAAGTTATTTATTCCTGATACATGATCTACATCAATATCTAAAACACCTTTTTTTAGTTCTTCTTTTAGTAATTCTGTACATTTATCCCATACTATTTTTGTTTTTTCTGTTTTATCTTCTAAAAATGTTTCTTCTTTATCATAATATGTATAATTATTTTCTATAAAATCTCTTACGTTTATAGAATTACACCATATTCCTTTATTAAAACTATTCCATTCTTTCATACATACCTCCACTATTATTATAACTTATATATCACACTTATAATGTTTTTTTTATTAAATTTTACATTTGTTTACAAAAAAACAATTATAGTTTTTCTAATAATTGTTCTTCATTCCATATTTCTATATTTAATTTTATTGCTTTTTCATATTTACTACCTGGATTTTCTCCTACTATAACATAGTTTGTTTTTTTTGTAACACTTGTTGTTACTTTTCCACCTCTATTTTCTATTTCTAGTGTTGCCTCATCTCTTGTTAATTTTGATAAAGTTCCTGTCAAAACAAATGTCTTTTTATTAAAGTTTTCGTCTATTTTTTGATTTCCTTTATATTGCATATTTAGACCTAATTCTTTTAATTTATTTATTAATTCTATATTTTCTTCTTTATTAAAAAATTTATAAACAGAATCAGCTATTATCTCTCCAATGTCTTGTATTTCAGTTAATTCTTCATATGATGCATTCATTAAATTATCTATATTCTGATAATTTATAGCTAAAATTTTTGCTGTTTTTTTACCTATATATCTAATTCCTAGTGCAAATAATAAATTTTCTAATGAATTTTCTTTACTTTTTTCTATATTTTCTAATAAATTATTAATGCTCTTTTCTCCAAATCCCTCTAATTCTTTTAATTCTTCTTTATATTTATATAAATTATAATAATCAGGTATTTCTTTTAAATATCCAATATTATAAAAATCTTCAACAATATTTTCTCCAAATCCTTCTATATTCATGGTATCTCTACTTGAAAAGTGAATTAATCTTTCAATGTTTCTTGCATCACAATTAGGATTTATGCAAAAATAATTTGATTCATTTTCTTTTCTTTCTAATTTGGAACCACATATTGGACAATTAGAGATCATTTTAAATGGTATTTCATTACCCGTTCTTCTTTTCTTTTCAACTCTAACAACTTCTGGTATAACATCACCAGCTTTATGTAATACAATTGTATCATTTATCATAATATCTTTTTCTTTTATATAATCTTCATTATGAAGTGTTACACTTTTTATAATAGATCCTGCTAAATGTACTGGATCTAAGTCTGCTCTTGGTGTTATTTTACCGGTTCTTCCAACACAAAATTCTATATTTTTTATTTTTGTTAATACTTCTATAGCTGGAAACTTATAAGCAATTGCCCATTTTGGTGTTCTTGATGTATATCCTAATTTCTTTTGATCACTAAAATCATCTACTTTAATAACTATTCCATCTATTTCATATGGAAGACTTTCTCTTTTTTCTGTCCATTCATTTATATAATCTACTACTTCTGTTATACTATTTGCTTTTTTTATATTTGAATTAACAACAAACCCTAATTTTTTCATAAAATTTAGTGTTTCATAATGACTTTTTATATTAAAATCATCTGGTTTTGGTAAGTGGTATATAAATGTTGATAAATTTCTTTTAGCAGCTACACTAGAATCTAATTGTCTAACAGATCCAGCTGCTGCATTTCTAGGGTTAGCAAAAAGTTGTTCATTATTATTTTTTCTTGCCTCATTTAGTAAATTAAATGATTTTTTAGGCATATATATTTCTCCGCGTACCTCTATAGTCTTTTTTTCTTTAATTGTTAATGGTATTGATTTTATTGTTTCTACATTATGTGTTATATCTTCACCAACAACGCCATTTCCTCTAGTAGCGCCTCTTACTAATTTTCCATTTTCATATAAAAGTGAAACTGAAAGACCATCTATTTTAAGTTCACATACATATTTAGGATTTTTTATTGTTTTTTTTACTTTTTGATCAAATTCTATTACTTCTTCTATGCTGAATATATCTCCAAGTGACATCATTGGTACTTCATGAGTAACTTTTTTAAATTCATCTATTATTTTTCCACCTACTCTTTTAGTTGGAGAATCTTCTCTTACTAATGATGGATTTTCTCTTTCTAATTTTTCTAATTCATGATAGTAATCATCATATTCTTGATCTGTAATTGTTGGATTATCATTTGTATAATATTCTATACTTGCTTTATTTATTATTTCTATTAATTCATTTATTCTTTTTTCTATCATTTTATCATCCTTTTATTGTCTTTATATAATTTGCAACCAAAAATTCATTTGGAAATAAAAGACATAATTTATTTAATTTTTTATAGTCTTTATTTTCTATTAAGTAGTACAAATATTTTATAATATTTGTTGTATTTAAAAGTGTTTTTATTTTATTATTCCTTAAATTTTCTTCTATTTGTTTCTGATTTATTTTTATTTTATTAAAATTCTTTATTAAATTTCTATTGAATTTTCTTATATCATAAATATATGAATCATCTATTAAAAAAGCATATCCACTTTTTTCTATTATATTATTAAACTTTTTATAATAAGTTTGTTTTGAACTATAGATTTTTTTCAGTGTAATATTTTTTAATATTAATTCATTCGGTTTTATTTTATCTATATTATCTATGAATTTTTTTTCATATTTTTTAAAATTACTTATTAGATGATTTAACTTAAATGTATACTTATCACCATCTAATTTTCCATACTTTTTCATAGTATCATTATAACCTAATCTCATTCCCCTTCTAGCACTATTTTTTTCAAATTTCAAAAATGAATCAATTTTATTTTTAGGTGTTATATAAGTTACATCTATATCATATTTTACTTTTCTTTTTATTCCTATCTCATCTAAATCAACTGCAATTACTTCAGTTGCCCCTAATTTTACAGCTAAATTAATTGGCATGTTATCATAGAATCCACCATCTAAGTATAATTTGGAATCTATTTCTTTTAATTTAAAAGCTGGAAAACATGATGCAGATGCGATTAAATAGTCCACTAAATTATCTTCGTTTAAATTATCTTTAGTCATTTCCATATGTTTTAGGCTAGGAAATCTAACTGTTATCAAACCATATTTTATATTTGATTTAAAAAATTTCTTTTTATTTATAAGTTTTTTTACTGTTTTTTCTAGATTAGTTACATCTATTCCACCTTTTAAAATTTCATCTTTATAAAATTTTTTTATTTCTTCTAAGGAGTAATCTTCTTTTATTTTAAATACATCATCATATTTTAAATTGTACCACAGAAATAATGCCTTTATATAATCTTTTTGTACCATAAGTGCTCCATTTAAAGCGCCTACACTAGTTCCTGTTACTATATCATAATCAATATTTAATTTTCTTATAGCTTTCCATACACCTATTTCATATGAACCTTTTGCTCCTCCACCTGATAGGACAATTGCTCTCATTTTATCACCTATATATATTATACATTATTTACAAGTTTTTTTGTATTTTTAATTTAAATATGTTAAAATTGTATTAGTTAGGATAGGGATTATATGAATAGTTTTTTATTTTATTTTCTTTTGTATATTATATATTCTATGATAGGATGGATTATGGAAATGACTTATGTCAATATAAAAAATAAAACTTTTACTAATAGAGGTTTTTTAATTGGTCCTTACTGTCCAATATATGGAACAGCAGCAATGACAATGATTTTAATTTTATCTAAATATAAAAATGATATTATTATTTTATTTTTTGTCGGAATTGTTATCTCTTCTTTCTTAGAATATATAACAAGCTATATTTTAGAAAAAGTTTTTAAAGCTAGATGGTGGGATTATAGTAATAAAGTTTTAAATATTGATGGCCGTGTTTGCTTATTAAATAGTATTTTATTTGGACTACTTTGTATTTTATTACTTAGATTTATCAATCCTTTTATAATGAACATTATGAATAGTATTCAAACTAATATTTTAAATATTATTTCTATTATAGTTATGATTATCTATTTAACCGATTGCGTTCTTTCCTTTATCATAATATTTAAAATCAAAAAATCAACTGAAAATATAAAGAAAGATTATACTGATGAAATAAGTAATAAAGTTAAAGAAATACTTATGAGTCAATCTAAATTATTCTCGAGATTTTTAAAAGCATTCCCTAATTTTAAATCTAAAGAATAGTTTTTTTATCTATTTAATTAGTTTATAGGTTTTTTATTCACACTCTTTTATATTTTTTGAATATGTTATATTGAATATAAAAGAAGGGGTGGATTATATGTGTAATGAAACTAATGATTGTAAATGTATAGCAGAAATATTAACAGTAATAAGTATTTTACAACATAATGCTAGTTGTTGTGGTGATTCTTGTTTAGATACATGTGATAAAGGTTTCTTAGGTAATTCTACTAATTGTTTAGGATGTAATACTAGACCAATAATGTTATATACTTGTTGTGGAAATGGAGTACCTATTAGTATGCCTATAAGTAAAGATCCAAATGAAGAAACTACTTCAAGTGTGTTTAGAGTAGAAAAAATAGATGGATGTTGTGCTACTTTTAGAGTTTTAGCTACTAATCCAGATCAAACTGAAGTTGCTACAATTCCTTATGTTGCTACAAATTCTTTTTTCACAATGAATTTAAATTGTTGTTGTATGCTTAGATGTTTAAACGATACTCATGTAGAATGCATATAAAAATAAGCCATTTGGCTTATTTTTTATTTAAATCTTATATCTTTTATTTTATCAATATTAATTAATTCATTATCTATAGTTATTAAATTATTCCCATTTTTACCTATTATTCTTTTTGTTAATTCACCTTCATCCGTTGTTATAATAACGTCTGCTTTATATACATAACTAGGTGAAGCAAAAATATCATTTATTTTTTGATTAATATTTTTTCCTATTTTTATTCCTTTATATTCTTCTATTTGTTTTTTTTCTTCATTATTTGATATTGAATATGTTCTATTATTATTCATTTCTTTTTCTATTTTATTAGCAAATATTTTTGGTAGTTCCTTCACTTTATCACCTCAATTAATTATATATTTTTTTTGTTTTTTTATTACTCAATTCCATATGTTTTGGATATTTTAAATCCAATTATTAGTAGTACTATACCAAATATTATTTCATACATATTTTTTATTTTAAATATCGTTTCTATAAATAATATTACAATTGATGATAATGAAAATCCTATTATAATAGGATATATTATATTTTTCTTTTTATTTAACAAATGATTCATTAATTTTGTTATTAAAATAATTCCTATAAATAAACCTAAACTAAAATAAATAATTATATTTATATTTATTAAATTTAAATTTGTTATATTTACAAAAATGGATAAAAAGAAATTGTAGCATCCCATAAGCATCAATACTGCTGTTCCACTTATTCCTGGAATAATCATTGTACTTGCATCTATTAATCCTATTATAAAAACAAATACTTTATTTAAAAAATTATCTGTATAATTGTATTCTGATTTTGTTTTTATAAAACAAATAATAATCATTATTAAAAAAGTAAATATAAAAAGAATTAACTCTTTTAAATTTTTAGGCTTATTTTTTTTTATTAAAAATTCTGATGACCCTAATAATAAACCTATAAAAAGGAACATAGTTATTACATAATATTTTATTAACATATAATTTAATATCTTGCTAAAAACAATTATAGAGATTAATATTCCTATTCCCACGGTTCCTAAAAATATTAAATTTTCTTTTGGTTTTTTAAAAAAATTACTAATTGAATCAATTCCTTTTTCATACAATCCTAAATTTAGTGCGAATAAACTTCCACTTACTCCTGGTATTATTTTCCCAAGTCCAATAATCATTCCTTTTATTATTAAAGATAAATTTTGATACATTTAATCACCATTAAATATTATTCTTATTATATATTAATATGAAAATAATTGAATAAATATATTTTTTTTGTTATAATTATCTTAATTGGAGGAATTATATGAATATAAAAAATATTAATTTTAAAAATATGGATAAAAGAACTATTACATATTTAGGAATTGGGATTAGTTCAATTGTGTTATTAATTATTATTTTAGTTATTCTAAAATTAATTGTTGGTAATAGAATTAGCTCTAATCAATTAGAAAACAGAATGAAAAATGGAGCAATTAAATACTATGAAAAATATCCTGAAAAACTACCTACTGTTAGTGGAAATAGTATTAGCATTTCAATTGATGAATTAGTCAAAGCAGGTAATTTAAAATCTTTAGATAAACTACTAAAAAAAGGACTTACTTGTGATGGTAAAGTAAACATCAACAATAATAATGGCTATTATTTATATCAACCAGTTATAAAATGTAGTGATGGTTATGAAACAAACTTGTTATATAAGAAAATTATTGATGATAATAAAACTGTTACTAGTGGTAACGGCTTATATAAAATGAATGATTATTATTTATTTAGAGGAGAAAATTTAAATAATTATGTTAAGTTTGCAAATAAGAATTGGCAAATTGTTAGAATTAATAATGATAATTCATTGAGATTAATTTTAATTGATAATGTAGAATCTGTTGTATGGGATAACCGATACAATATTGAAAAAAAGGAAAGTGTTGGAAAAAATGATTATTCAATAAGTAGAATAAAAGATACTTTAAATAAATATTTTAATGATGAAAATGTTTTCAGTAAAAAAGATAAAGTATATATTGTTCCACAAGCTTTATGTATTGGTTTTAGAAATAAAAATGCAACTTTAAACGATGGTTCAATCGAATGTTCTAAAAAATTAGAAGATCAACCTATTGGATTATTACAAGCAAATGAATATATGCTTGCTTCACTTGAATCTACTTGCAAAAATACAACAGATAAACAATGTAAAAATTATAATTATTTAGCAAAATATAATACTTATTGGACATTAACTTCTAACTCATCTAATACATATGAAGTATATAAAATTAGCAGTACATTAGATACTTATGCAGCTTACACATATGCACAACCAAGATTTGTTATAACTTTATCTAGTGATACATTATATAGTAGCGGTAATGGTACAGTAGATTCTCCGTATATAGTAAAATAGGACTAAGTCCTATTTTTTTTATAAAAAAAAACCTTTAAAGGTTTTATTTCTAAATGGTGTCCTGTGGCGAATTCGAATCGCCGACCCTCTGATTAAAAGTCAGATGCTCTACCGGCTGAGCTAACAGGACATATATAATTTTAAAAATGGCTGCCTCGGCTAGATTCGAACTAGCGAAATGCCACAGTCAAAGTGTGGTGCCTTACCACTTGGCTACGAGGCAATAAAACTAAAGTGGTGGAGGGAGATGGATTTGAACCATCGAACCCGAAGGAACAGATTTACAGTCTGCCGCGTTTGACCACTTCGCTACCCCTCCAAATAAAATGGTGCCGAAAGCAGGAATCGAACCCGCAACCTACTGATTACAAGTCAGTTGCGCTACCAATTGCGCCATTTCGGCATGGTGGGCGATATAGGACTCGAACCTATGACCCCCTGCTTGTAAGGCAGGTGCTCTAACCAACTGAGCTAATCGCCCGTAGACAATATTAAGTATACAGTTTATCTTCTTATTTGTCAATAGAAATTGAATTATTTTTATGTTTTTTTAAATTTTCGACAGTCCAGATTGGTAATTTATACTTTAAAGTTTTAAAACCTAAACTTGTTTCTATTATCTGTCTTTTATGTTTTTTCTTTTTCTTTTCTCCGTACAAATTTTTTATACTTAATTTTATATTACCTTCATTTGTTACTTCTATTATCTCTGCTTCTATTTCTTCACCTATATTAGCAAAGTCAGCAGGATCTTTTACAAATTTATTTGAAATTTCTGATATATGAATTAATCCACTATTTTCATCATCGATTTTTACAAATATTCCATATGGTTCTATTCCTGTAACTATCCCTTTTACTATTTTATTATCCATAGAAACACCTCTTTAGAAATTATATCACATTTTTTATCAAATAAAAAGGGTTTACTATTTTTGTGAAATATACTATAATAATAATCGGTGATTTTATGAAAGAAATTGAAAATAAAATAATTGATATTATTGATAATTTAAGACCTTTTCTTATAAATGACGGAGGGAATATTGAATTTGTAAAATATGAAAATGGTATTGTTTATATTAAAATGATGGGAGCTTGTTCTAATTGTGAAATGTTAGATTTAACATTAAAAGATGGTATTGAAACAGCTATTATGGAAGAAATTCCTGAAGTTAAAGAAGTTATTAATGTAGTTTAGTCTACATTTTTTTTATCCATTCTATCTCTGGTAAAGCTATTTTATTATTTATATAAATATATAGTTTTTTTAACAATAATTCATATTCTTCTGCTTTATCTATTATTTTTTTTATTTCTTTTTCTTCTTTACTTGACGATATTATTTCTTCATATAAATCAAAATAAAATGATGGATAAAGCATTCTTATATAAAATAATATTATTTCATCATCCGTTAAATTATTATATTCTAAATATTTTATAATTGATTCATATGGATCATTATATTTAAATTGTTCTTTAAAATATTCTGCTGCATCTCGTACTTTTGAATCTATAATAAAGTTAAAAGGATTATATAAATCAAATAATGTATCGTTTTTTCTAATTCTATTGTGACAAATACTAAGTGTTATATTTGTTAATTTTGTATTTACTAAAAGGGAAATTCCTGTTTCTAATATTCCTGCATAATAACTAAAACTTTCTCTTATTAACTTATATTTTTTTCCAATTTGATTTATTTGATATTCAAAATAATCTATTTTATTTATCCATAGTTGATACCAATTATCTCTTTTTAAACTATCATTTTTTACAATATTTGTTGTTATATTAGAAAATTCTATTACATTTTTTAAATTTATTTCTTCATTCATTTTAGAGTATGTTTTTAATAAAACATAAGTATTATTATTTATGTATGTAATTATACTATTTTGAAGATTAGTTATAATGGTATGTGTATATATACCTCTAATATTTAATTCTACTGAAATTTCATATATTTCATTTATTTTTTTAATATCATTTTCTATTTCCATTAATGTATAAAAGTCGTTATTTATTTTAAATTTATACATTTTATTTACTTGGCGGATTTCTTCAGGATTTAAATTATAATAATAGTTTATAACATTTTTCATATATCCACCTCATTTAATATTATTCAAATGTGATTAATTTAAAAACTATTTTTAATAAAAAAACTATGCTTCTAACATAGTTTTAACTTTTTCTATTTTTCCTTTATATATTTCAACTTCTTCTTCTAAATTTTTAATTCTTTCTTTATATGTTTCTATTTCTTTTTCTAATTCTTCTATATTTTTTGAAGAATTATTATCTATTGGTTGTTTTGGTGGTTCTATATCATCAATATTATCCATTGGATTTTGTAAAAATTCATCCAATTTGGATAATGAATTATTTTCTTCTTTTTGTTCACTATTTATTAATTTTTCCAATTCTTCATCTAGCATATTTATTTTTTCTGATTCTGTTTTTTTTGTAATTAGTTTCACTATATCAATTTTTAATCTAAATGTATGAGCATAAATTGAATTTATTTCTTCTATTTCTTGAATATCTAAATCTTTAAAAATAGTAATATAATTAGATTTTATTTCTTTTACAATAGTTGGTATTACTTTTTTTAACATATTCCATTCTTCGTCATCTATAGTTTCTTCTTCATTAGATGTAATCTTATTTATATATAGCTTTTCATACCCTTCATTATCTTGTTCATTAAGTGAATAAATAAAATAATTGTTATTTTCGTAATTTATATATCTAATTTTTGTTCCTTCTACTTCACCATTTCTAGTGATAACTTTAACATTTGCCATTTTATCAGCCCCTTTATTCTATATTTATTATAACATATTTAAAAAAAAAAGAAATAGTTTCTTATATTTTAGTTGGTTTTAAAAATGAAAACATTGGTATATTTCTCATTATTCCAAATAATATAACAATTATTAGTAGTATATATATTATTTTAGGATCTATTTTTTTTATTATTTTATCTTCTTTTTCTGTTATCCATAAATAAATAGAGTATATCAAGTACATTAATAATAATGGAAACAAAATAAAACATAGTGGATTATATCTAAATGCTTGATAAAAATTTAAACGAAATATTTCTTTTATCATTCTTGATATTCCACATCCTGAACAATATAATCCAGTTATTTTATGAAAAATGCATGGTATCGAAATTACATCGAATAAAAATAAAATTAAAAATAAGAAAGCTATACATAGTATAGCTATTTTATTAATTACCTTGTCTTGCAATTTTGTTTAAGTCGTTTTGTATTAAACAATAATTTACAATACCTAATCCAAATAAATTTAGTACTAAGTATATAGTAGAATTATCACTAATACTTACATTTTTATTTTGACCAGCTTTTTCCATCATTTTTCCCATCTTATATGCCCAATATAAACCATATATTCCGCATGTTACTAGTGTTAATAAAAATGCCATACCACCAGACATTTCTTCACCTGAAGATTGTGATGCATCATCTGTCATATTAATAAACCAAATAATTGCATAAATTCCACATGTAACAATACTTAAAAGAATACATACAGCAATATTTTTTTCTTTTATCATCAATATACCTCCTCTAGTAAAATTATACATTATATTTTATATTATGACAATACTTATTTTTTTTCTTTATATTTTTTCTTTTCTTCCATCATATATTCTGTAATATTAGTTTCTATTTCATCAGCTGCATCTTTTTGAATATTTGATAAAACAACTACTTCTTTTACTGTATCGATTATTAATTTACTCCAAATAATTCCTGTTTTTACTTTTAAATCATTAAACATATCTGGGGTAATTGCTGTAAAAAAATATCCAAATAATAATCTTTTTTGTGCTAACATAATTCTTTTATTTGTAAGAACTACTACATATGTTGTTATTATATCAATAGGGTTATCATTTTTTTGACATTCAAATACATATTTTACTTCTTCATCTGGATTTAAATGTAAATCCGCTATTTTAGAGTGACTTTTTAATCTCCATGCTACTGTTAATGGATATTTTTTTTTAAATTCTTTTGCTTTTATGTATATATTGCTTTTCATAATTAAATCTCCTCTTTAAGTTTATTTAAGTAATTATATCATATTTTATTTTTTTTGTATATATTAAAAACTTAGCCATTATTTATTATCACTAATCATCTTTCTTTTAAATATCCATACTGAAATTATTAAAAATATGATTGAATAAATCAGAAAAGTTATTATATTTTTTGTATTTATTATTTCTATGTTGTTATTCATAATTCCTTTTATTATTGTTACACATGATTCAAATGGTAAAATTTCACAAATTTTTGAGAATGTGTTTCCTAGTAATTCTTTAGGAAAATACATACCACTTGTAAAACATACAAGTTGAACTATAATGCTTGATATACCTGATGAAGATTTTTCAGTAAAAATACTACCAATAATTATACCTATTGAAATAAATAATATTGCAATTAATAATGATATAAGTATCGACCATACAATATTTATACTAAAACTTAATCCTAAAATAATAGCTAGTATAAAAAATAGCAAGTTTTGTATTAATATGATAGGAATTATAGATAATATATAACCTAATATATATTCAATAGGTTTCATAGGACTTATTCCTAATCTAACTAATAACGATGTAGTTCTATCTTTAGAAATTAGCATTGCTGTAAAAAGAGTAATGAAGGAAAATCCAAATATAATAATTCCAGGTGTAAAATTTTTTAATTCATAATTTTCATTAGGAATGTTAATTTGCTGAAATACAAATAGTAAAAACATTGGTAGTAAAATAGAAAAAACAATACTTAATGGATCTCTTATAATTTCTTTAAAATTTCTTATTGCAAAATTTAATGTTCTCATTTTATAATTCTCCTCCTGTTGCTATCTTTATAAATGCATCCTCAAAATTTTTAGTGCCTGATTTATTTATAAGTTCTTCAGATGTTCCTACATCTACTAAATTTCCTTTTGACATGATACCAATTCTATCTGATAAACTTTCTGCTTCTTCCATATAATGAGTAGTCAATATAATTGTAATCTTACCTTTTAATTTTTTTATAATATTCCATAATTCTTTTCTAGCAATTACATCTAATCCTAATGTTGGTTCATCTAAAAATAATATTTTAGGTTCATTAATTAATGATATTGCAATTGATACTCTTCTTTGCCATCCTCCCGATAATGTTTTTGCTTTTTGTTTTAAAACTTCTTCTAATTTAAACATTTCTATAAGTTCATTTATCTTTTTTTCTTTGTTTTTTATTTGATAAACGCCAGCCATAAATTCTAGATTTTCTTTTACAGAAAGATTTGGAGCAATTGCTGTTTCTTGTGGAGAAACATTTAATATTTTTTTTATTTCTTGTCTATCTTTAATAATATCTAAACCTGCTATTTTAACTTTACCACTTGTTGGTAATATAAGTGTTGAAAGAATTTTTATTGTTGTTGTTTTTCCTGCTCCATTTGTCCCTAACAAAGCAAATAATTCTCCTTCATCTATTGTTAAATTAATGGAATTAATTGCCTTTTTTTCTTTAAATTTTTTTGTTAAATTATTTATTTCAATAGCTAACATTATATCCTCCTTTTAATAAAAATTATATATTATAACTATAATTTTATTTTAATACTATTCAATTAACTTAATTAAATAATTACTTATCAAATTAATTATACCATATTATTTTAATAAAAAAAGATGAATTTTCAATATTATAATTCATCAAAATGTTTTATTTTTGAGTGTTTTTAATATTACTCATACATATCCTCTTTCTTAAATTTTTTGACAAAAAATAAATACTAGATAAATATGTTAACATTAAAATTAATCTAAATTATAAATTATTTTTTATTTCTGGAAATAAATCATATAAATTATAACCTAATAAATCATCAAAATATTCTTTTAATTTATATGTTTCTCTTATATGATATTGGGTATTAGAATATGCTCCTCTTCTAATCATAATATCTATTAGTCTTTTATCCACTGTAAATATTTTTCCACCTTGTGGGCACATTAAATCACATAAGTTAACCAATTTTTCTTCAATTGTATATTCGTGATTTTTAATAAATTTAGTTCTAAATGGAATATCATTCGGAATTCCTCCTGCTGTGCATAATGTATCATTATTTAAATAGGAATGTGTTAGGCAAATATTACAATATTCATCATCATATCCTTTTTCTTTTAGATACTCATATCCCCTCATAACATGCCCCGCTGAATCTCCATTGTATTTTCCTATATCATGAATATATCCTAGAGTAATCGTTTTATCGACATCAACATCTATTCCTTTATCTTGTAATGCTTTAGCAATTCTACCAGCACTATCTCCAACACAAATACTGTGTCCTATCCATCTATCATCTTTTTGATTAACCCTTTCTTTTTCTAAAAGTTCTCTTGCTTCTTTACTATTTAGTTTCATTTATACCACCTTATTTACTTATATTTTATTAATAGTCTTATTTTTTTAAAATTCAATTGTTTCAATCATTTCCCCAGGGTAATCATATAATGCTAATTTATTAAATTCAATATAAAATGGTTTGAATTCTAATTGTATCATTCCAAATAAATTATTAACTATATTAAAATTTTTATCTATATGTATTGTCATATGAAAATTAAATTTATCAGGATTATATTTTTCTTCTGGTATTATTTCGTAAAAATTCCTTTGTAAATTTTTCATGAAATAATTATCTTCAATTCCAAAATATACAATAAAACTATCATTTTTGAGATTTCCAATTGTTACTTTATTAACTTTTAATTTTATTTTATCCATTTTTATATTCTTTGTAATGTTTAATAGTTTATCTTGGTTTATTTTATCTGTTGCAAATATTGTAAAATGATACGGTAGATTATCAATTTCATACCTTTTATTATCGTTTATACCATAGGGAACTTTGCACATTTTAAAATTGATGTTTCTTAAAATTTTATTAATTATATCTAATTGTTTTTCATCAAAATATGTTATTAAAGTTATTCTGCTCACTACAATTCACCTAGATTATCAAATAAATTTTCATATATTTTATCTCTATCTATGTCAATAATCATATTTATTCTATGATTATCATTTGTTAATTCATAAGAACTATCATTTTTTATATTTGGACAACTTATTACTTCTTTTTTAAACCAATTTTTATTTTTCATATAAGCAATAACAGATATATCCCAAATTGTTCTTACTTCTTGTATTCCATGATATCCATCATTATAAAATCTATCTATTAAATAATCACATAATTCTGATTTATTTCCAATATTTTCTTTTAATGTATTTATATCTATTCTTAATTTAGAAATAACTTCTTTACATGGTAATATAGTTAATCTAACTTTTGAATTAAATACTATTTTAACTGCTTCAATATCTTGTCTAAAATTATATTCTAAATTATCTTTATAATTTAACTGGTTACCACCTAACCATATTACTTCTATCTTATCTATTATTTTAGGTTCTTTTCTAATAGCTAGTGCTATATTAGTAATTGCTCCAATTCCTAAAATATAAGTTTTATTGTTTTTAAGTGCTACTTCAATTATTTTGTTTACAGCATCACTATCTTCATTATAGCCATTTTGAATATAATCCATAGATCCTTTAAACACTTTATTAGTAGTATCAAAATTAAGCCATTTACATATTTTAAGTATTTCATTATAACTTAAATCTTGTCCCTCTGGAACAGATATATTTCTTGTTTTATGTGAATAAGGAGCAACAGTAATTGCTTCTATATTAAATTTATCTTGACTCTTAATTAAATAAGATAAAGCAAATTGATCATCACATTCATTATAAGTATCAGTATCTAATACAACATTTATTTTTTTATTACTTATATAGTTATATATTTCTTCCCAATTCTTTAATCTATTAAATCTATTATCATTTTTATTAAATGGTGTTTCAAATAAAATACATTCTATATTACTTTCACTACATTTAGTGCAAACATTGATAGAATCATCTATCATTACATCTATTCCAATTTCTTTACATATATCTGCCTTTTCTTGGTGTCTATAAGCATCTGTTAAAATTAATTCATTATAAGGTATATCATACTTTTTTAACCAATTTATAGTCATATTATAAGGATCAGAATATTCACCATTATCTCTACCACTAATAATATAGATTTCATTACCATCTTCTTTTAATTTTTTTATATAATATGATGCATTATCTACCATATCTAAGTTGATAGCAATTCTTTCAATATTATTATTATAAAATTCATCTGTTTCTTCTTTAGACCAATCAAGCATTCCTCTAGTAATATATAAATCATTATTAATTATTCCACTATTTCTTTTATTTTTATCTTCAATTAAAAATTCATCTAATAGTGATTCATTAAACTTTGATAAAACATTATCTATATCTACACCTATTCGCATATAATCACCTCTGTCACCTATATTATACCATTATGTTTAAAATATTTTTAATTAAATTTTCCTTCATTCTTCAAATAATTAAATAAATTTAAATTAGATTTTATAAAAATTTTTTATACAGTTTTATTTTAAAATTTATTAATTTTTTTATCTCAACAACATATATATACTTTTTCAGTATATATAGTACATAATATTATATATTTTCCTAGGTTTATAAGGACTGAGAAGATTTGGTATATATGATACATATAGTAATATTAGTACCATATGTTTTGGAATTTTTGAGCACAAATTGCACACAATTTTCATTCGTTTTATAAATCAATTATATCACTTTTTTTCAAAGAACTATACGTTGTTTTATTATTAAATTATAATTAGCTATTGTCTATTAATGTGCTACATATATTAATTCTAGTTTCATTTCTATGATTTTTATCTATATAATAATTATTACCTATTTCAAAAATATTGTTATCTATTTCATTTTTAAACTTCATATGAATAAATAAGCCACCTTTTACTTTAGAATAAGATAAAATAGATTCTGAATAGTTTTTATTTATGTATTCTATAGTCTTATCTAAAAGTTTTTTATACACTGGTATTCTATTATTTATTATATTTTTAATATTATTATTTTGAAGATAATTTAAAACAATCAATTGAATAAATAAAGGTGTACATAAGTCAAAACTCTCTTTAAATGAATATATTGTTTTTAAAATGTTATCATTTGATATTATATATCCTACATTTATTGATGGACTAATATATTTTGAAAAAGTACCTAAGTAAATAACATTTCTTCCATTATTCAATTTATATAAACTTTTATATTGATAATTTGTATAATTAATTAAACTATAAGGATCATCTTCTAATACCAAAATACCATATTTATTAATAATTTCTAAAAATTTTTTTCTATATTTATTGCTCCAAGAATATCCAGTCGGATTATTAAATGTTGGAGTAACATAGATTAGCTTTGGATGATATTTAATTATTTTACTTTCTAAATCTTTTAAATCAAATCCTTCTTCATTTAAATTAATACCTACTAAATTAACTTTTTTATTTCTAAAAACATTTATTGCTCCAAAATATGTTGGTTGTTCTATTAAAACAGTATCACCTTCATTTAATAATGAATATACTACAAGATTAATTGATTGTTGAGAACCAGTTGTAATTAACATATCTTTGTAATTTATATTATAATTCCAAATGTCATTTAAAAAACTGCTAATTTCAATACGTAATTCTTTTAAGCCTTTTGGAGATGTATATGTATTAAAATTAATACCACTAGATAATACATTATTTATACTTTTATTTATTCCGTCAGTATCAATTATATTGTATATTCCAAGAGATTTATTTTTCATAATTATCTCCTTTTACAAATATAAAGTGAACTTTTACCATCATCTTTTACTTCTATATCAAAGTATGGTGAAAGTAATTTTATATATTGTTCTCTTGATATCCAACCAAATACAGTAAAATGAGGCTCATATCCTTCACATACTTGTATATGATAAACTTTTTTATCTATTAAATAAGATATTTCCAAATAACTTTTATTGTCTAGGTTATATTCTTTAATCATTGGTTTATTTGATGGCTTATTTGAAAATGTATTAAATATAAATAAACCACCTTTTTCTAATAAACCACTAAACTTTTTAATATCAATATTTAATAACCAATAATTAATTGCTTGTTCACAAAAAACTTTAGTATATTTTTCACTTGCATTATCTACAAAGTTTTCTATTGATTCATTATATATTTTGATACCTAATTGTTCTAAATCTAGTGGTATCATATCTTTTTCTTGATCTAAATAACTAACATTATTACTAAATTTTACCAGTTCTTTTGTTAATCTTCCGTTTCCTCCACATATATCTAACACTCTATCATCAGAAGTTAAATCTGCTTCTTTAATGATGTAATTTACACCTTTTAAAAAGTATCTTCTATATAATTTTTCATATATATAATATTTTGGATATTTCATTTTCTTTCCTCCTTAAATTAAGTTACCATTTTTATCAAATAAATATATAACACCATGATGTTTAATATTAAATGAGGTTTTATTATTTCTAATAGAATCTTTTACAGTTCCTGGAAAAGCATAATCATAATATGGTAATCTGTCATCAAATTCATGATTTATATGAACAATTACTTTAACATTGTCATTTTTAAATAAATAATCTAATAGTGGAGCATTTAAAGTTGCTTTTTTGTTTATAACATTTAAAGTATGATTTGTATGATCTACAAAATTTACAAGTGTATATTCATTTAAATCTTCTTTTCCTCTTATCGTAGTAATAAATCCATTTTCAGTTTTAACTGCTACACTTCCAAATATATATTTGTCACCATAAATATTTTTCTGCATTATATATTTATATTTTTCTATATATTCCTTGTAAATTTTTAAATCTTTTTCATTGATGATTATTTTTTGATTATTAATAATTGTTTTATAGTGTTTATCTTGTTCAAATTCATAAATAAATTGTTGTTCATTTTTTATTTCAAATAAACTTTTTTCCTTCGTTAAAACATTTAGTACACCATTTACATCTAAAATTACAAAATGCCATTTATTTTCTAATAAATTCTTATATGTTTTATCAATAATTTTATTATCAACTCTTGAAACATAAATCTTTTTATAATTAATCATTTTCAATCATTTCTCCTACAATTTTTTCTGCAATATCTTCTTTACATGATGCAATAACGTAATCATCAGACGTTCTAATAATAAATGCTTTATGATTTCCCTTTCTAATATTTTCTAAATCATTAGCTACTACTAAATTACAATTGTTTTTTTCTTTTAATTTAACAGCAGTATCAATTAAGTTTTGTTCACTAACATTATCAAGTAGTTTAAATCCTACTAAATATGTATTTGGACTAATATCTTTTATTAAAGATATTATTTTTGGAGTTTTCTTTAATTTAATGATTAAATTTTCTTGATTAGATGAAATTTTACTATCTGTTAAATTATCCTTATTACTACAAATTAAATCAAGAACATTTTTATCAGGATTATTATTTATATTCAAAGCTAAACTTTCTGCAGTTGTAACATAATCAACGGTATAGTCTGATACTGCCATTGAATGAATAAAATAATTAATATCGTTATAAATCAATAAATTTCTAACTGCTATTTCTAAATCTTGTGTATCCAATATTTCTACAATTTCTATTCTTTCATGATTAGGTTTAATAGAATTCTTTGAGCAAATATAATAAATTTTATCTATTTTTTCTTCGTGTAACTCTATTAATTTATTAGCTATAGTACATCCTAATTTTCCGGAGCTACTATTTGTTATTTTTCTTACATTATCTATTCTTTCACTTGTTCCACCAGCTGTAATAATTATTTTATATTTCATTTTTTCTACCTCCATTCAAAGTTTTGTTTACAAGCTCAATTATTGTTTCTTTTTTAGCAAGTTTACCAATTGCTTTGTAACCACAAGCTAAATTACCTTCTACAGGATTTATAAATTCATATCCATATTTTTTTAACTTTTTAATATTATCTTGAACAATTTTATTATTATACATTTCATTATTCATAGCCGGAGCAAATACAACTTTTGAAGTTGTCGCCATAATTGTTGTTGATAACATATCATCTGCAATTCCATTTGCTACTTTTCCAATAATATTTGCCGTAGCTGGTACTACTAGTATTAAATCTGCTTTTCGTGCAAGACTTATATGTTCTACCTCAACATGTTCTTTTTTTTCAAACATATCTATTACTACTTTATTTTTTGATAGTGTTTCAATCGTGAGGGGTGTTATAAATTTAGTAGCATTCTTAGTCATAATAACATTTACATTTACACCTTCTCTAACTAAATATGAAATAATCTCACATACCTTATAACAGGCAATTCCTCCTGTTATTCCTATAACTATATTTTTATTTTTTAACATATTATTCCTTCTTTCTAACTAAATTATATGTCATAATTATTGATAAGTAAAATATATTTATGTTATAATATTTATAAGGAGGACTTATAATGAATGTGAATTTAGAATTATATAGAATTTTTTATGTTGTAGCAAAACATAAACATATGACTAAAGCAAGTGAGGAATTACACATATCACAACCTGCTATATCTCAATCAATAAAAAAACTCGAAGACCAATTAGGAGGAACATTATTTTTAAGAAGCAATAAAGGAATGGAACTTACTGAAGAAGGCAAAATGTTTTATAATTATGTTAAAGGTGCTTTAGAATTAATAAATAATGCAGAAAATGAATTTACATCTTTTAAAGACTTATCTAAAGGTGAAATAAAAATAGGTTGTTCTACTACCCTAACAAAATTAGTTTTGCTTGACGCTTTAAAGAAATTTCACTCTGATTATCCAAATATAAATGTTGATATTACAAATGACTTAACTAGTAATTTAATAAATGATTTAAAATTAGGAAAATTAGATTTTGTAATATTTAATGAAAGTAATATAAAAGAAACAAATTTAGATTTAAAAAAAATAAAAGAATTAAAACAAGGATTTGTTTATAATCCATTATTTTATAAAGATAATATAACAAATTTCGATGATTTAAATAATTGTCCACTTATATTACAAAAAGAACAGTCAAATAGCAGAAAATTTTTAGATTATATTGCGCTAAACAACAATGTAAAACTACTTCCTAAAATGGAAGTTGTTAGTCAAGAATTAATAACTGAATTTGTTAATATTGGGTTAGGAGTTGGATTTGTTATAATTGATTTAGCTAAAAGAAATTTTAAAAATTTAGAAGAATTAAAAATAAATAAAAAAATACCAAATATAAATGTGTATTTGGCTACTAATAAATCAATATCTTTAACTTTTGCAAGTAAGACATTTATTAATTATTTATAATATTATAAAAACAAAGCCAGTATAACTACTGACTTTGTTTCTTTACATAACTAAATCATTTATTTATAAGGATTATTTCATTTGTATGTATAAATTTATATTTTGACACACAAATTGCACACAATTTTCATTCGTCTCTAAATACATTATATCATGTTTTTATACATATTCATATTGTTATCATCATTATGATAAAGATAATCTTTTTATACTTTGTTTTAAATAAGTATTTTGGTACCATTCAGCAAATAACTCAGTTGCAGAGGTATGTCCGTCATTTCTATTTTTTCTCTCTTCATCAGACATTTCTGCCAAAGTTTTCTCACAATTATTTGGTATAAATACATACCAAAGATTAGATTTTGCTCTTTTTATTGAATCTCCTCTTTTACTGTATGCTAATGTTCCACTACTTACTCCATAAAAAGTATAGAATTCATAACCATCATAAAAAGTTAAGCAATCAACAAACTTACAAGATCTATTAGTTTCATCCTTCATTGTTTCAAGTAATCCTTCTACATCTGAGCTTATTCCACTTCTTTTAACAAATGCTCCAGGATATCCAGGATTATTAGGATAATTATCTATATAAAATCCTGTATCAGCTACAAAACAAGGTGTTTGTAAAATGTTGTAAGCATCTAATGCTTTTTTTCTTGATATTTTTTCAATATCATTTATTTCAATTTCTTCAAAGTCATATTCATAAAAGTCAATCCCTATGTTTTTTTCTTCAAAATATTCTTTAACTGAAACATATTTGCCATAATTTCCTGTCACATAAATTATATTTTTCATTTTACATCTCTCCTCTAAAATTATATAGTTTTTTTACCAGTTTTGGATTGTATTCTGGCTGTGTTAAATCAATATTTTTATCATCAGCAATTTTCTTAGATAAAAAGTACATTTGTAATATAAGATAATACTCTTTCAAAAAATAGTTTTCTTTTATATCTTCTATATCAAAAATAGATATATTGGAATATTCTCTATTTATTAATTCGATTAATATATCATCTAATTCTCTTCTTTGATGACATAAATAGATTACATGACTATTAGGATACTGAAATAGAAGGTTACTTCTTCCATGACAAAACGAACCTTTATCGTGGATGACTGGTGCTGCTAATCCTATTTCAACTAAATTTGATTCTAAAATACTACTAGATGTTTTTGTTTCATAACCACTTATTACTTGAATTAAAGATGTATCTTTAAAATTAACTGATAATTTATCTATTTTTTCTTTACTTATAATAAATAATTCTTTTATCTTATCATTTATTTTTTTAATTTCATCATAACCTATTTCCATATTTAATGAAGCAGTTGAATCTAGCATTAATGTTATAGGACCTAAAGTAGATACTAATGAAATAAAACTTTTTTCAGTATCATATTTTTCATTACTCCAAGAAACAACTTGATAATCTGCTTCTTGATTATTTTGGGTAATTAAAAATTTACTTCCATTAAAATCATTAAATGCTTCTTTAATACCATTTGTATTACCGCTTGAAGATATTGCTATTAAATTTGAAAATTGATTTCTATTAGCTTTGTAAAAATAATCTCTTGGTTCTATTACTTCACAAATAATTCCATCGATTCCTAATCTTTCTATAATTAATTGTAAATAATATGCAACAACTTTTGATCCCCCTGTTGCCACTATTAATGTTGGCATATTATCAATTGTCAATTGGTATAACATTTCTCTAATATCATTAGATTTATTTAATAACGGATCATTTATATTTAATATTCTTTTTTCTAACTTTGAAAAATTTATTTCTGATGAATCTGTATGTGTATGTTTAATCATTATAAAACCTCCTTCTTTAATTAAATCTTAACAAATAAAGAGGTAATATATGTGTCAGTTATAAAAATTTTCTAATAATTCAATAAATTTTATTCTATTTATATAAAAGTGTCTTATTTCATCTTTTAATTCACAATAAGCTGCAACTCCCCACTCATTACCTAAAAGAATCAAATCAAAAGGATGAATAATTCTACTTGAAATTTTGTCTTCATTTTTTGAATAATATTCTATTAAACATTTTCTTTTTTCTTTAATTGCTCTATTTATTAAATTAAAAAAATTTTTATTTTTTATATTAATTTCATTTGGTGTTATAAACCTTTTTGGAACATTTACATTTTGATTTAGAACATATCCGCCATATGGTCCTTTAATAGTATCTATATAAATACCAGCCTTTTCGATTTCGTCTTTATATACTCTAATCATCCTAGGAGTAACTTCTAACTTTTCAGACAATTCAGCAATACTATATTTTTTTCCTGTACTTAAATATTCAATCATAGTAAGAACATTACTAATTTTAGACATCATATCACCGCCAATGTATAAAATATTATAACATAAAAATTTACTTTATAATAAAATTCATATCATTTTATTACGAAAAAAAAGAGAGCAAGCTCTCTTTTTTCCTCCATATTACTAAATAACATGGAATCTCATTACATATCCATTTTAACACAATATAATGTAAATGTCTATATGTAACTTAATATTATTTTATTCATTTTTGTTTTTTTTATGTAGACTATTTAATTATAGTAAAAAATCTAGCATTTATACCTGTATATTCCTCGTATCTTTCGATTGCACTAAAATTATCATATTTAGAAACAAGTTTTTTATAACTGATTTGATTAGACAATTTTTTTAATTTGATTATTTCTTCTCTATAATTTTTAATAAAGGTTGATAATTCTCTTTTATAACCTTTACCATTTTCTATTTTATATATCAAACCATCAAAATCAATACTATTTTCATCCATTTGACCTATCTGCTTTATTAGTTTATCTACAGTTTCATTATTTTCAATTACTTTTTCATTATATGAAATTAACATATTATATTTTTTAAATAAAGATATCAATTCATCATACATATGAGAGTTTCGATCGATTGTTGATATAATCTTATATATAACATAAATAATAAATGATAAATCTATATTCCTACCATAGTTTTTTGTATTAAAATCATCTTTACCAAAAAACTTAATTAAATCATACATCGTTACAGAATTGATTTTTTGTTGTTCATGAAGAATATCTTCTGCAGTCATTTTTTCTTCTTTTCTTCTATTAGAACTTATATAAGGAACTTCATATGAAATTTTTGGAAATTGTGTTAAATCGCAATTAGAATGATTGTAACAAAAAATAGGTTGATTGTGTGCTAGCATATTTCTAAACTCACCAATGTATTTCAATAAATTTTTAAAGGATTGTACATATCCTTTATGTTTTTGAACATCTTTTTTTGGTATTTCTTTTATTGTGCATTTCATATTTGTTAAATTATTCATACATGACTCAAAAATTTCAAAACTTAATTGCGGTTTAAGATTTTTTATTACTTTGTATGTTTGATTCATAGCTAGTTCATTTATCAAAATCCAATATGGAATAGTAATATCTTGTTCTCTTTTACGTTGTATGGGTTTTGAATGAATATTTTTTTGTTTATCTAATATTAATTTTAACGTGTCTAATGATTCATTGTTTCCGTGTGAAGTATTATAATTATTACCATCTGATAAAAAATTTGCTTTTACATCTGAACAATTATTTAAATATGATACAAATATATTTTTAACATTTTCTTCTATTATCAAAGTATATTTTAATAATAACAATCTCAACTCATGTTCAAACTTATACATTCTCACAAAATCTTTATATTTTGTTCCAACATGGTAAATATGGTGTACATATTTTATCTTCGATATATTTTTAATTAGTGTTGTATCTTTCATAGTATTATTATATTCTAGGCCATATTTTTTACATATCTTTTTACATATTTCTCTAAAAATGTCTATATTAGAATTAATGCAATACATTTTTTTGTAATCTTCTATCTTTTCATTATTATTAATATTTTCATATATATCATTTATGTTTTCTGTTTCACTTACAAATAATGATTTATATGCATTGATAACTTGATAATAACTGTATCTATTAAAAAGTGTCTTTTTACACCCCTCAAATGAAATATTTTTTAACTCCAAATTTTTTATAAGAATATTATTTGAATGCTTTTCCATATTTACACCCCCTATTAATAAATATTATACCATAAGAATCTCTTGTTTGTTAAAAGATATATTTATAATAATTAAAAAATCACATCAATCTAAAAAGTCAGCATAACTACTGACTTATTTTTTTTGTTTACATAGCTTAATCCCTTTATTTACAAGTGCTTATAAAAAATGTGTGCATAAATTTTTAATTCATGCACACATTTTGCACACAAATTTGCGTTTTTGGATAAAAATTAGCCTTTTTTATCAATTTTTTAATTTTTCAAAATCACGCAAACCCTTATAAAACAAGTTATTTTCCGCAGCATTGCTTATATTTCTTACCACTGCCACATGGACATGGTTCATTTCTTCCAATTTTTGTTACTTTCTTTGGTTCAGCTTTTTTAGTTTTGTTTCTATCTCCCTTTGCTTCACCTTTAACAACTTGTTTTCTTTCTATATTTTGTCTTATTTCAGCTTTAAGTAAGAACATAGCTGTTTCTTTATCTATTGTGCTTAGCATTTCTTCATATAAAGCAAATCCTTCTGTAGTATATGCTCTAAGTGGATTTTCTTGTGCATATCCACGAAGTCCTATGCCTTCTCTTAAATGATCCATTGTATTAATATGTTCCATCCAATGAGTATCTATTACTCTTAAAGATATTGCTTTTTCAAATTCGTTTGCAATTTCTACTGGAATATCGTTTAATTTAGAATTATATTCTTTTTCTAATATATCATAAATATATTTTTCTAATTCTTCTTCTTTCATTTCACAAATATCTTCAAATTTAATTTTATTTTTTAAGATATCATTATTTAAAAATTCAATTATTTCATTATAATCTAATTCTGTTAAATATCCTTCTGGTGCAATATGACTAAATACTATGTCATGAGAAAAATCTTTGAATGTTTTTAATATTGTATCGTGAATTGATTCAGAATCTAATATTTCATTTCTTCTATCATAAATATATTCTCTTTGTTGATTTATTACATCATCATATTGAAGTAAAGCTTTACGAGTATCGAAGTTATTTCCTTCTACTGTTGTTTGAGCTGATTCTATTGATTTTGATATCATTTTATTTCTGATTGACATATCATCATTGAAACCAATTCTTTGTAAAAGTGATTTAGCTCTATCTGTACCAAATCTTACCATTAAATCATCTTCAAATGATACACAGAATTGTGAAAATCCTGGGTCTCCTTGACGTCCTGAACGTCCTCTTAATTGGTTATCAATACGTCTTGATTCATGTCTTTCAGTACCTATAACACATAATCCACCTAATTCTTTAACTTCATCTGTTAATTTAATATCAGTTCCACGTCCTGCCATATTAGTTGCGATTGTTACAGAACCTTTTTCACCAGCTTTTGCTATTATTTCTGCTTCTCTAGCATTATTTTTGGCATTTAATACTTCGTGTTTTATACCTTCTTTTTTTAACATTGAACTTAAAAGCTCACTTGTTTCTACAGCTACTGTACCAACTAATATTGGTTGTCCTGTAGCATGTCTTTCTTTTATTTCATTTATTATAGCTTTATATTTACCTGCTTTTGTAGCAAAGATTAAATCTCCATAGTCAACTCTTGCGATTGGCTTATTTGTAGGTATTTCTATAACATACATATTATAAATATCTCTAAATTCTTCTTCTTCTGTTTTTGCAGTTCCTGTCATTCCTGATAGCTTAGCATACATTCTAAACAAGTTTTGGAATGTTATAGTTGCCAAAGTTTTTGTTTCTTGTTCTATTGAAACTCCTTCTTTTGCTTGAATAGCTTGATGAAGTCCATCTGAATAACTTCTTCCTTGCATTAAACGACCAGTAAATTGATCAACTATAATAATTTGTCCATCTTTTACAACATAGTCAAAATCACGTTTCATACTGAAATTTGCTTTCAACGCTTGGTTAATATAGTGTACTAAATTTGTATTATCTATATCATATAAATTTTTTACTTTAAAGAATTTTTCTCCTTCTTTTATACCTTTTTCATCTAATACTACAGCTTTTGTTTTTTCATCGTATATATAGCCGTCATCTTCTTTTAATGTCTTGGCAAATTTGTCTGCTTCTATATATAGATTTGCTGCTTGTTGATGTCCTCCTGATATGATAAGTGGAGTTCTAGCTTCATCGATTAAAATTGAGTCAACTTCATCTACAATTGCAAAATTAAGTGGTCTTTGCACTCTATCTTTGGCATTTACAACCATGTTATCTCTTAAGTAATCAAATCCAATTTCATTATTAGTTGAATAAGTTATATCACAATTATATACTTCTTGTTTCTCTTTTGGAGATTGTTCTCTTAAGTTTACACCTACCGTAAGTCCTAAAAATTTATAGATACTTCCCATCCACTCAGCATCTCTACTTGCTAAGTACTCATTTACTGTTACAATGTGTACTCCTTTTCCTTCTAGAGCGTTTAAATATGCTGGCATTGTTGAAGTTAAAGTTTTTCCTTCACCTGTACGCATTTCTGCTATATTACCATAATGAATAGCAAGTCCACCTAATATTTGTACATAGAATGGTTTTTCTCCTATTACACGGTAAGCTGCTTCACGTGCTACTGCAAAAGCCTCTACTTTAATATCTTCTAATGTTTCACCATTTTTTAATCTTTCTTTAAATTCTTCTGTTTTTCCTTTTAATTCTTTATCAGTTAGATTAGTCATTTCTTCATCTAATGCTATGACTTGATCTGCTATTTTTTTGAATTTATCTAATTCTTTATATTCATGATCAAATAATCTTTTAAATAATTTCATATCATGATCTCCTTCCATGTTTACATATACTATTTTATCAAAAAATATTAAAAATTCCTAGTAAATATAGATTTTTTCATCATATTTATAAAAAAAACTAACTATTGAAGTTAGTAATATATTATTCTCAAAATAAATTTTGAGTTTTTATCCATATGGTGGCTCCGAGTGGAATCGAACCACCGACACAGGGATTTTCAGTCCCTTGCTCTACCGACTGAGCTACAGAGCCAAAAAAAATGGCGGTCCCGACGAGAATTGAACTCGCGATCTTCTGCGTGACAGGCAGACGTGATAACCGCTACACCACGGGACCATGGTTGCGGAAGATGGATTTGAACCAACGACCTCCGGGTTATGAGCCCGGCGAGCTACCAGACTGCTCCATTCCGCGATATAAAAAATAATGGCGGAGAAATAGGGATTCGAACCCTAGCGCCGTTTGCACGACCTGCCGGTTTTCAAGACCGGTCCCTTCAACCAGACTTGGGTATTTCTCCAAAAAAAATGGTGCCTAAGGCCGGACTTGAACCGGCACGGGATTTGACTCCCGCAGGATTTTAAGTCCTGTGCGTCTACCAATTTCGCCACTCAGGCACATTTATCATCAACAAATAACTGTTGACGTCATTAATTATATAATATTTTATGCAAAGTTGCAATACTTTTTTAAAAAAAATTGTGATTTACTAAAAAAATAATAAGTTTTTACTTATTATTTAATATATCTTGAGCTGCAATTACACCACTTATTGATGCTTGCATTAATCCTCTTGTTATTCCAGCACCGTCTCCTATTGCATATATTCCATCATATTTTGTTTTCAAATTATTATCAACTTCTATTTTTGCTGAATAAAACTTAACTTCTACACCATAAAGTATGGTGTCTCTTCCTGATATTCCAGGGCAAACATGTTCTAATTCTTCAAATGTTTCTAATAATGCATTTACTATTCTTGATGGTAATACATATGATAAATCACCTGGTACTGCATCTTTTAATGTTGGCTCATATGATAATTTTTTTATTCTACTATATGTTGATCTTTTTCCATTTTTTAAATCTTTTAATCTTTGAACCATTATTTTTCCACCAGTTAGCATATTTGAAAGTCTTGCAATATATTTTCCATATGTTATTGGTTCATTAAATGGTTCTGTAAATTTAGATGAAACTAATAATGCAAAATTTGTATTATCACTTTTTATATCATGAAAGCTATGCCCATTTACTACAGCTAAATTATCATCATAATTTTCTTGGGATACAAATCCACCTGGATTCATACAAAATGTTCTTACCATATTTTCTGTAGTTTTTGAACTATTATATATTTTAAATTCATATAAATTATTTGTTAAAAAATCTGTTATTGATCTTGGAAGTTCTACTCTAACACCTATATCAACTTGGTTGTTTACAGTTTTTACTTTATTTTTTTTGCATTGTTCTAACAACCATTCAGAACCACTTCTACCGACAGATAGTATAATATTATCCGCACTATACTCTTCTTTATTTACAGTTATAGTTTTATTTTTCATGTCTATTTTTTCTATTTCTGTTTTTGAAATAATCTCAACATTTTTATGTTTTATTATATAATCATACATTGCTTCCATTATTTTAGCACTTTTCTCTGTACCTAAATGTCTTATTGGACATTTTACAAATTTTAATCCATATTTACTGCATTCATAGCTAAATTGATTAGCAAATTCTTCATTATATGATATTTGTTTTTCCCCACCATAGTCTAAATAAATATCATCCACATATTTAATTAATTCTTCTAATTTTTCTGTTCCTATATATTCTTCTAACCATCCACCTACATCTTTTGATAGACTTAATTTCCCATCTGAGAAAGCACCTGCTCCACCAAAACCACACGATATATTACAAGGTTTACATCCTACACAATTTATTGTTTTAGATTTTGGGCATTTTCTTATCTTTATGCTATTTCCTTTATCAAACATTACTAATTTCATTTCTGGTTTATGTTTTAATAATTCTAAAGCAGCAAATATTCCTGCTGGACCACATCCGACTATTATTGTTTCATAATTTTTCATAAAAACCTCCTAAAAAAAGATTAAGTGTATGCTTAATCTTTGTTAATTCCATTATCTATTAAGAATTTTGCAAATTCATCATACTCGGCATATCCAACCCAACCTTTAACTATTTTTCCATCTTTTACAAGAAGTACCATTGGTGTTGATCCAAAGTTTTGACTTAAGAATCCTTCATCATTATCTTTTGCTAATATAGCATTTTGTTGTTCTTCTGTCGTTACAGTTGTTATGTCTAAATATTTTGTTTTATAACCAAACTCTTTTTGTGCTTGTTGTAATACTGGTAAGAATTTTACACAGTATCCACATGTAGAACGTCCTATATATATTACTTGAATATCTTTTGAATCAAATAAATTTATTGTTTTTTCTGTATCTACTGTATCAAACATACTAACATCATATTCTTCTGTTGTTTCAGTTTCAGTTTCTGATTCTGATGTTATTTTAACATTTGATACAAACTGTATAATTGTGTTAATTGCTAAAAGAGCTATTATTATATATGCACAAACTAATATTCTTTTTAACAAATTTTCTGTATTATTTTTCATAATCAATCCTCCTATATAAATTCTATCATAATTAAATTTTTTTATCAATAAAAAACAGGTTATTCACATGAAAAACCTGTTGTTTCATTTGATGATATTATATTATCATATGTATCAATATATATTGTTATAGGTTCTTCTCTACCTTCTATTTTAGCACTTATGATATCTTCATTTACTGTTACGTTTTTATTACTTTTTAACTTAGAATATATATATATTGTACTATTTTCATATGTATTGTTTTTATCATTAAATTTACTACTTTGTTTTATTCCTTTATAATTTTTTATATCTGATGATATATAATTTTTTTTATATTCCTGATATGCTTCTGTTGTCTTAAATTTATATGTTATATTATTTTCATATTTTGCTACTTTATTTTCTTTATCAAAATAATATTTATTTTTCATTGTCATTGTATAGTTATCTAAATCTGTTTGATTTTTGCAATTTAATTCTGCATAATAAGTTTCTTTAAAGAATTTTATATATGCTAAAAAACATATGATAATTATTTCTATTATTATTCCTATTAACAATATTATGTTTTTTTTATTTTTCTTCTTTTTTTCTTTTTTTTCTCTTTTTTCATCTTGTATTGCTAATTCATCTATTAATTCATTTACTTTTTCTGCCATTTTAGCATCATTTGTTTTTGATTCTTTGACAAATTCTTTATTTTGTTCATAATTTGTATTTTCTTCTTTTGTTTCTTCAGTTTCTTCTTCTATTTCTATTTTTTCTATTTTCTCTAATTCTTCTTTTAATGTAACAGGTTTTACAAATCCTTTAGTAAATATATCCATTTGATTACTATTTTGGTTTTCTTCTTTCATATTTATTCTCCTTTTACTATAAATATGATACCATTTTATTTTGATTGTGTAAATTAAAAAGGCTTATTTTGCCTTTATTTTTTCTATATACCAATTTACTTTACTAGCCCATGTCGTACTTGCAGCATACCTTGAATTCATAAGTTCTGGTGTTGTTAGGCCTTTAGAATAATAGTTTTTATATAAAATATCTAAATATCCTTTTATTCCTTCGTCTAATGTATTAAAGTATAGGTATTTTCCATTACTTCCTTTTAATCCACCTAAATTATTATGAGTTTTTACTAAACTACTACAACTGTATGAACATCCTGTTTCATGAAGTACGATTGCTAAAGCTAGGTAAGGATCCAATCCTAATTCAATTGAATATGATGCGAACAATTCTCCTTTTCCTTTTAAGGATGAATTCATTGATTTTTCTAATTTTTCTGATAATTCTTCCATTGTCATATTATCATATACAATTAATGCTTTTCTTGTTTCTTCTTCGATTTTTAAATCTATTTCTTTTGATGTTTCTTTAACCATCAAAGCACTTTTTTCATATATATTTGACTTATTTAATGCTTTAGCTGAAACTTGATCTTTTGTTTTTAAAACTCTATCAAATACTAGCCATCCTATTAAACAATCTACTACTAAAACCAATAAGATTAACATCTTTTTCGGGTCTATTTTCACTTTTTTTCACCTCATCACTTTTTTTCAAAGTAACGCTATCTTATCATTTTTATTTAAGTCTGTCAAATTTTCATTTTTTATTATTTTCATAATTATCAGAAAATTTTTCTATTGAAGTTCTTTTTTTATTAATTTTATTTGAATATTTTAAGACCATTTTTTGAACTTTTTTTATTTTATTTTCATTATATTCACTAAAGTATAATTCATCTAAACATATTAAGGCTACCACATCTGCAAATCTTCTAAGTGGACTTGTTATATGGGAATAACATTCTATTCCAAGTCCATAGTGTCCTTCACAAGTTATACCATATTCTGCTTTAGGATATATATTTTTAACCATTTCTATATATTTTACATATTCTTGATCTGTTACTAAAAAACTATTTTTTATTTTTTCTAATTCTTGCATCATATTTTCATCTATTATGTGATTTCTAAATATAAATGGTAATTTATTATCTTTAAAGTATTTCGCAACCATGTAGTTATTAAATACCATAGAACTTTCTACTACTTTCTCTCCATCAGATATTCCAGTTATATTTGTATTTGTTATATTTTTTTCTGTTCTATTTATTTTATTATATAATTCATCTTCATTATAGTATTTATTTAAGAGTATTGATATTTTACTTAAATTTGTTATTGTTTCTTTTAATTCTATATCTTCATTATCATTTAATAATACTTTATTAAATTCATCATATGTCATATTTTTATTTACTTTTATTATTGTTTTATAATAATTACTCTTTAATACTTTTCCTTCTTTATTTATTTCATAATAATATGATACTGCATTTCTATAGTTTCCTTCTTTTAAACTTAATAAATCACATGATAAATCATTTGGAAACATAGAATATGTTTTATCTGATAAGTATATTGATGTAGTTCTTTTAGCCGCTTCATCAAATATTATACTTTTTTTATCTATTATTGACGTTGGATCTGCTATATGTATTCCTAATTCATAATTTCCATTTGATAGTATTTTTATTCCTAGTGCATCATCTATTTCTTTTGCATCTTTTCCATCAAATGTTAATATATAATCATCTATTATTTTTCTATTTTTTGATAATGTATAATTATTTTTTAATTTTCTTACTTCACTATTTATTGCTTCATTAAAATATGTTTTTATATGATATTTATATTCTAAATATGAATTTGTTAATTTTTCTTCCTTTTTATCTATTTTCTCTACTAGTATATTTAAATAAAACATTTTTCTATCTTTTTCCGTATTAATTTCTTTTGTTTTTTCTTTTATTAATTTTAATATTCGTTGTTTATCTATTATATCAAATATTAGTTTTTCTGATGCTAATATACAGTCTAATACCTCATCATAGTAAATTATGTTATCTATTTCTTTTTCTTTTGTATATATCATTACTTCTTCTATATATTTTTCTATAACACTTACTACTAATGTTTTATCATTTGTATCAAATGTGTTTACAATATAAGGAAATCTTTTTATTGCATCTTTTATAAAAGTTATATTTTTCACTTCAAATATCATATAATCTATTAATTTATATTTTGTTTCATCATATTTATCTATATAATCATATAATAAAGATATTTGAATAATTTCTATATTATTAATTATATTTTTCAATAATTTGTAATTATGATTTTTCTTATCTATATTTCCTGGTTTTTGTACTAAGTATTTTTTTATTTCTTGATGTATTTTATTTAATCTTTCTGTTACTTCTTTTTTATTGTTTTTTATATATTTTGGTAATATTTTTATTATGTAATTTAAGTAATCTATATCTTTTTCAAAGTTAAAATTTGTTATTTCATCATCTAATATTTCAAGCAAATTATCTACAACTAAATTATTGTCTAATTTATTTAATTCTTCTATATTTTCTTCTTTTAATATTTTTTTTATTTTTTCCATAAATTCACCTACTTATTTGTATTTTGATAATAATTAAATTCTGAAAGTTCAATTGATAAATTATCTAAATCTTCATAATATTCTATATTTAATATTTCTTCTATTTCATATATTAAACTTTCTATGTTGTTATATTTTAAAAAATCTATTTTATATTTATTTAGTATTTCTATTTGGTCTTTTCTAAGCATTAAACCATTTTCTTGTCTTTGTAAAAAATTATTTCCTATATTGTTAGTTATTTCTTCTAATATTTCTTTTTCCATCTTTTATCTCCTATTTTTATTTATTTTTTTCACTTCACATTCATAATATAATACATTATATTTGTCTTTTTCTTTTAGTTTTCCACCAAATTTTTCAATTATTTTTCTAGATGGAATGTTTTCTTCATATGTTGTTATAATTATATTTTCTTTTCCTAGTTCTAATAATTTTTTATTTATTAAATTTAATGCTCTATATGCATACCCATTATTTCTATATTTTTCTTCTATATAGTAACCAATATTTCCTATTTTAGTTATCATATTATTATCTCTATATACTATATATCCTATAAGTGTTCTTGTATTACTTAAGTATATATCATAATAATATTCATCTTTTTCTTCTTTTATTTTATAGTATAAATCTATAATTTGATCTGTATAATCTGGACCAATTTCAAACATTAATTCTTTTTCTAATACTTTTATTTTATTTGCTATTTCAAATACTTTGGGTAGAAATGTTATTGATTCTATAAATTTTCCTTTTTCATCTAATTCATCTATTTTTTTATTAATTTTTTCTTCTTTTGTTTTTAATTCTTGTATTTCTTTTTTTAGTTCTTCCATTATACTTTCATCCTTGCTTTTTCTTATTTTTAATATAACACAAAATTAAAAAAATAGGAAGTTTATTCTTCCCATTTAAAGTTTCTTATTTCTTCCATATCGATTCCATATTCTTTTATATATTCTTTATGTTCTACTAATTTAGTTTTACACCATTCTACTAAAGATGCTCCTCTATTTCCTAATTTAGGTAAGTATTTTATTGCATCTATTACTAAGTGATATCTATCTAGTTCATTTTGAACCCTCATATCAAATGGTGTTGTTATTGTTCCTTCTTCTTTATAACCATGTACATGTAAATCTTTATTTTCTCTATTATATGTTAATTGATGAATTAGTGATGGATATCCATGGAAAGCAAATATAATCGGTTTATCTTTAGTAAATAACATATTATAATCTTCATCTGTTAATCCGTGTGGATGTTTTAAATTAGATTCTAGTCTCATTAAATCAATTACATTTACAACTCTAATTTTAAGTTCAGGAAAATTTTCTCTTAGTATTTTAGTAGCTGCTAGTGTTTCTAAGGTTGGTGTATCTCCTGCACAAGCCATTACGATATCTGGTTCAGCATTTTGATCATTACTTGCGAATTTCCATATTCCAACACCTTCATAACAATGTCTGAATGCTTCATCCATCGTTAACCATTGTGGACGCATATGTTTAGATGCTACTATAGCATTTATATAATTTTTAGTTTTGATACAATGATCAAAGCAAGCTATTAAACAATTAGCATCTGGTGGTAAATATATTCTTACTGTATCTGCTTTTTTAGTAACGATATGATTTAAAAATCCAGGATCTTGATGTGTATATCCATTATGATCTTGTTGCCAGCAATGTGATGATAATATTAAATTTAATGATGCAATTGGTTCTCTCCATGAAAGTTCTTTTGTTACTTTTAACCATTTAGCATGTTGACTTACCATCGAATCAACTATTCTTATAAAAGCTTCATATGAATGGAAAAATCCATGTCTTCCAGTAAGTAAATACCCTTCTAATGCCCCTTCACAGAAATGTTCTGAAAGGTATGAATCTACTACTCTACCATCATTTGATAAATAATCATCACTAACGATAATTTTATCATTCCATTTTCTATTGGTAACATCAAAGACATAATTTAATCTATTTGATGCTGTTTCATCTGGTCCAAACAATCTAAAATTTTTATTTTTTTTATTTAAAACAATTAGATCTCTTACATATTCTCCAAGTAGTCTCATGTCTTCTGCTTCTACGCTACCTGGTCTATCTAATTTTACACCATATTTTCTAAAATCTGGTGTTCTTAACTCTTCTAGTAATAATCCTCCATTAGCATGTGGATTTGATCCCATTCTACTTCTTCCTTTTGGAGCTAATTCTTTTAAGTCTTTTCTTAGTCTTCCATTTTCATCAAATAATTCTTCTGGTTTATAACTTCTAAGCCATTTTTCTAAAAGTCTTAGTTTTTCTTCTGTATCTAGTGTTATTGGTACTTGATGAGCTCTAAAAGAGTTTTCAATCATTAATTTATCTACATATTTAGGCCCCGTCCATCCTTTTGGTGTTCTAAGTACTATCATCGGCCAAAATCTTCTTTGTTCATTTCCATTTATTCGTGCATCTTTCCATATATGTTTAATTTCAGCAATTACTTTATCCATTACTTCAATCATTTTTTGATGCATTATCATTGGGTCATTTCCTTCTACATAGTAAGGATTCCATCCACATCCTCTTAGATATGAATCAAGTTCTTTTTTTGATATACGTGATAATACAGTAGGATTGGCAATCTTATATCCATTTAAATGTAATATTGGAAGTACGGCTCCATCTGTTTTGGGATTAATAAATTTATTAATATGCCAACTTGTAGCAAGTGGCCCTGTTTCGGCTTCTCCATCTCCTACTACACAAGCTGCAATTAATTCTTTATTATCTAAAATAGCTCCAAAAGCATGTGATAAACTATATCCTAATTCTCCACCTTCATTTATTGATCCTGGTGTTTCTGGTGCTACATGACTTGATATTCCTCCTGGAAAAGAGAATTGTTTAAATAGTTTTTTTAATCCTTCTATATCCTCTGTTATTTCTGGATATACCTCACTATATGTCCCTTCTAAATAAACATTAGATACAATAGCATTTCCTCCATGTCCTGGCCCTGATACATAAATCATATTTAATTTATCTTTTTTGATAACTCTATTTAAGTGAACATAAATAAAGTTTTGTCCTGGAACTGTTCCCCAGTGTCCAACTATTTTCTTTTTTACATCACTCATTTCCAACTTTCTTTTTAATAGTGGATTGTCAAGTAAATATAATTGGCATGCTGATAAATAATTAGCTGCTCTAAAATATTCATCCATTTTTTTTATTTCTTCTGTCACTGATACCCCTCCTTATTATAAGATAATTATATAATAAATATTATTTATTTTCAATCAAATATAATAAAAAGAGAATATTAAATTTTAATATTCATCATTTTATCTACTAAATATTTAAAATTCATTGAATGGGAAGCTTTAAAAAGAATAGTATCTTCATTTTTTATAATTTCAGTTATTTTATTATAAGCATCTTCTAGATTATAAAAGTGATATTTTTCTTTTATATTTGCTTTATTATTTATATAAATTGAATATTTACCTATCGTTATTAATATATCTATATTTTTTAAATATTTTCCTATATCTTCATGTATTTGTTTACTAAACTCTCCTAATTCTAGTATATCTCCTAAGATGGCTATTTTTCTTTTTTTACCTATTATATTTAAAGTATCTATAGCATTCACAACTGATTCATAACTAGCATTATATGTATCATCTATTATTTTTATATCATTTATATTTTTTATTTCTAATCTATTACTTGTTATTTCTACATTTTTTAGATTTATATCTTTTACTTTAAATAATTCTCCAATAATAATAGAAGCTAAACTATTATACACAGTAGATATTCCTGATATATTAACTTCATATAGTTTATTATTTAATTTATATGAAGTTTTATTTTCTTCTAATTTTATATCAGAAGCCATATAATCACTTTTATTATTTATTCCATATGTAATTATTTTATAATTTAGTTCTTTTATTTTTTTATTTAATAAGTCATTATCATTATTAAGTATTAATATTCCATCTTTATTCATATGATTTAATATTTCTAATTTAGCATTTAATATTTCTTCTCTTGATCCTAATTTACCTATATGAGAAGAGCCTATATTTGTAATAACGGCAATATCTGGTTTTACTATTTTTGATAATTTATCTATTCCACCTTTTTCGTTCATACCCATTTCTACTAATAATATTTCTTCATCTTTAAGTTTTAATACAGTAAGTGGAAGTCCTATTTGTCCATTATAATTTTTATCTGTTTTAAGTATTTTATAGTTATTTTTAAGTACATGATATATTAAATCTTTTGTAGTTGTTTTTCCAACGCTTCCTGTGACTGATACTACTTTTATATTGTGTTTTTGTCTTTTATATGCAGCTATTTTTTGTAAAGCTTCTATTGAGTCTTTTACTAAGATAATATTTTTTTCTTTTTTTGTTATGATTTTTTCATTATCTAAAATACAGGCTTTTGCACCTTTATTTAGTGCTTCTATATAAAATGTATTTCCATCATATTTTTCTCCTTTTATTCCTATATATAAATCGTTTTCTTTAATTGTTCTTGTATCTATTGAAAATGAAGTTATTTCTATATTTTCATGTCCACATAAAAGTTTTCCATCACATATTTTTAAAATATCTTTTAAATTCATCATATCACCAATTAATTATATAAAAAAAAAGAGAAAAAATTCTCTTATTTGATTTCAATATATTTTTTGTTTTCTTCTTCTCTTTTTTTAGGAATTGTTATTTTTAAAATACCATTTAGAAATGTTGCTTCTGCTTCTTCTTCATTTATTTCTCCTAAATAAAATGTTCTTTGGTATTTTCCATAATATCTTTCTCTTCTTAAATAATTTTTTTCTTCTTGTTCTTCATCATTACTTTTTTCTGCTGTTATAGTTAAATTTCCTTTATTAAATTCAACTTTTATATCTTCTTTAGTAAATCCTGGTATATCTGCTTCTATATGATATATATTATCTTTTTCATATATATCACATTTCATTTTATCACTTTCTTTAAATTCATCTAAAAAGTTATCAAAAAATATTCTACTTGGTAGCATAAACATTCCTCCTTTAATTTGCTATCGCATCACATATTAAATTACTTAATTCTGTTGGGTTTTCTATTGGTAATCCTTCTATTAACCTTGCTTCAGAATATAAGATTTTAGCATATTTTATTAATTCTTCTTTATTTTCTTTATATAATTTTTGTAATTTTTTTACAATTTTGTGATTTTCATTTATCTCTAAAATTGTTTTTGCTTTAACTTTTTCATTATTTGGTAAAGCATTTATTACTTGTTCCATTTTTGTAGAAATATCGCCTTTACTTTTTAAGCAAACTGGATGTTTTTTTAATTTATTTGTAAATTTTACTTCTTCTACATCTAATGATTCTTTGATAAAATCTAACATTTCTTTATTTTCTTCATTAAATTTTTCTATTCTTTGTTTTTCTTGTTCATCTTCTAAATCTAATTCTTCATTACTTATATTTACAAATTTTTTACCATCATATTCTCTTAATGTATTCATTACAAATTCATCTATATAATCTGTTAAATATAAAATATCATAATCTTTTTCTTTCAATTGTTCTGTTTGTGGTAATGTATCAATTTTATCAATTGTTTCTCCACTTACATAATAAATATTGTCTTGATTTTCTTTAATATTCTCTACATACTCTTTTAAAGTAATTAAATCCTTCTTTTTGCTTGAATAGAATAATAATAAATCTTTTAATTTATCTTTATCCATTCCATAATTATTATAAACACCAAATTTTAATTGTATACCAAATTTTTCATAAAATTTTTTATATTTTTCTTGGTCTTCTTTTAGCATTGATTCAAGTTCTTTTAAGATTTTGTTTTCTATATTTTTAGCAATTAATCTTAAACTTTTTGTTTGTTGTAACATTTCTCTTGAAATATTTAATGATATATCTTCTGTATCGACAACACCTTTTATGAATGCTAGATAATCTGGTAATAGCTCACTACATTTATCCATTATAAGAACACCATTTGAATATAAACTTAAGCCTTTTTCATAATCTTTTGAATAGAAATCATATGGTTCATGTGATGGTATAAATAAAATTGCTTTATAACTACATAATCCTTCAGCACTTGTATGGATGACTTTTAATGGTTTTTCAAAATCATAAAACTTATCTTGATAAAAATTATCATATTCTTCTTCTTTTATGTTCTTTTTATTTTTCTTCCATAAAGGAACCATACTATTTATTGTTTCTAATTCTTTTGTTTCTTCTTTTTCATTATATTTTGTTACTTCCATTACAATTGGATAACTAATATAATCAGAATATTTTTTTATTAATTCTCTTAATTTATATTCTTCTAAGTATTCACTATATTTAACATCATCTGTATCTTCTTTAATATGTAAGATAATTTTTGTTCCATTATTATTATATTCTGTTTCTTCTATTTCATATCCATCGATTCCATCTGAAGTCCATTTATATGCTTTATCGCTTTCTATTGTTTTAGAAATTACTTCTATTTTTTTACTTACCATGAATGCAGAATAAAATCCTACTCCAAATTGTCCTATGATGTCTATTTTTTTACTATCATTCATTTCTTTAAATGATAAAGATCCACTTTTAGCAATTGTTCCTAAATTTTCTTCTAGTTCATCTTTAGTCATTCCTATTCCATTATCTGTAATTGTAAGTATTCTATTATTATTATCTGTTTCTATTTTTATTTTTAAGTTTTCTTTTTTTACTTTTATCTTTTTGTCAGTTAAGGAACGATAATATAACTTATCTAAAGCATCACTGGCATTAGAAATTAATTCTCTTAAAAATATATCATTATTTGTGTAAATAGAATTAATCATTAAATCTAACAATCTTTTTGATTCTGATTTAAACTGCTTCTTTTTCATTACATTCCTCCTTTTAGTTGATTTTTTATCAACAATATTGTTATATCACTATTTTTAGCACTTGTCAAGTGTGAGTGCTAAAAGATGATTAAAAAAAATTATATTTCTTTTTTTTCTAAGAAATGTACAATGATAAATCCTATTATAAATAATACTATAGATATAATTATTTCTTGTATTCCATATGTTTTAGATAATACATCTTTAAATAGTAGTATTATTGATGTAATAGCAAAACCTATTATTGAGTAATATGTTTTTGTTTTATGATTTTTAAATAAGTAATTTATTAATTTTGATATTAAATATAATCCAAGTAATAATCCTATTACAAAGGGAATTAATATAAATAAATTATTTTCTAAATTATTTACATTAAATATATCACCAAGTGATGTTATTACTACATCATAATATCCTATTATCATAAGTAGGGCTGTTCCACATATACCAGGTGTTACAGTAGCGAATGCATCTACAAATCCAGATATTATAAGTAATAAAAATGTTAGTGGATTTTTATCTAAATTACCTTCATTTACTCCAAAATTTAAACTTGATACTATTACTAGAATTGCTACTACAATAATAGCACATATTATATTCTTTTTTTCTACTTTTATTCCTTTTACCTTATTAAATAATGGTTTTATTCCTCCTGACATCATTCCTATAAATAGCATCATTGTTGGTAAATAGTAATTATCTAAGCACCTTTTTATAATATTGCTTCCTAATATTATAGCAAGTAATATACTTGTTCCAAGTATGATCATAAATTTTAAATTTTTAAATAATTCTTTTTTTAAGTTACTTATAATATTTAATGCTTTTTCATATACACCAAACATCATAGCAAACATTGCTCCACTTACTCCTGGAATTATTTTCCCTATTCCTATTATAAATCCTTCTATAAATAGTTTTATATCTTTCATATAGTTATCACCATATATTAGTATATCAAATAAATATTGTTTTTTTATTTATTTTTATTTTATATTTACATTTATTTACAAAGAAAAAATTAGTTTTTAGACTAATCTTCTATTTTATATGGATTAACATGAAATGTTATAAATTTAATATTTGTTTCTTTTTTTATTTTTTCTTCTAATAAATCTAAAACATCATGAACATCTTTTAATGAATTATTTTCATTCATTCCAATATCTGATATTAATTTATAATATGATCCATATTTTATTAATACTAATTCATCTATTTTAATTACTTCTTTATTATTTAGAATTATTTTTTCTACTTCACTAGTTAATTCTGTATTAATTTCTGATTCTCCTAATATATTACTTATATTTTCTTTAAGTAAATTAAACCCTGTTTTAATTATAAGTATACTAACTATTAACATAGCTACTTTATCAGCATATTTAAATATTTTAACATATTCATTTAATGAACATAATATTGATGATATTAATACTACTATTGATGATATTACATCTGTTCTACTTTCTAATCCTGATGATATTAATATATTACTATTATATTTTTTTCCACATTTTAATATATAATTTGATAATAATAGTTTTGATAATATTGTAAATATTGTTACTATAATTACTATTTTAGATGGTATTGTTATATCTTCTGTGAATGTTTTTATAATTATAGTAGATCCTAAAAATACAATCATTATAGATATTACCATACTTGTTATATATTCGATTTTTCCATGTCCATAAGGATGATTTAAATCAGCTGGTTTAGACGCTAATTTACTTCCTATGATTGCTACTACATCTGTAATTAAATCGCTAAAAGAATGTAATCCATCTGCTATTAAAGCTCCACTTTTTCCTATTAGGCCTACTAACACTTTTAATATAGATAAAATAGTATTTACTATCATACTTATCATCATTGTTTTTACTGTTTTATTCATGAGTCACCTCTATATATTATATTAATTTTATATGGTATTGACATTGTAACATTTTAAATTCTTTTATTCAATAAAAAAGTAATATTAATTATTACTTTCATATATTAATGCTTCATATAATAAATCAACTATATAATTTGATGGTTGTAATTTATATTTATCTATAATTATATCTATAATATCATCACTAAAGGGTATTTTTAAATAATCTGAAATATCTTTTTTTGTATTATTTAAATCTTTTAAGTAATCTAATGTATATGAATTATTTAATATTAAGAGTGGCAAATTTTCACTCCAATTTTTAAATTCTTCTAATATTTCATCTGTATTATTTTTATATATAAATTTATCTTTATCATAGCTTATCATTTCTTTTAATTCTGTTAAAGGTATTTTTTCTTCTACTAATCTATAATCAAATCTATCTATTAAATTTAAATCTTCTAATTTTAAAGCTGATAGTTGTATTATATCGCCTTTTTCTTTAGTAGATGCGGTTGGTATTAGTTCTAGTATTATATATTTTTTCATTTTGTTTTCACCTTATTTTCTTCTTTTTTGGTATATAAAAATTTTAGTATTTCTTCTTCATTTTGTCTTATTTCATATTTTTCATTATTTATTTCTTCTGTTATTTCTTTTTCTTCTAATTTTACTTTTTCCAATTTGTAATTCAAATTAATCACCTATTTTCTTAATCATAGTTTCCATTCTTGAATGATATCCTTTTTTGTTGTAAAAATTTATTCCTATTTCGTTGTAGGCGAACACATCTACTATTATATATTCACAACCAACACTCTTGAAATATTCTTCCATTTTATTTATAAGTTGTTGTCCTACACCCTTACTTCTTATTTTGCTAGTTACAATTAATTCAGTTATTTCTCCTCTTTTAGGACATTTATAATCTAAATAATCAAATTTATTATATGTTGTAATACATCCCATAATCAAACCAATTGCTTTATCATCTTCTATAGCTAAATAACACTTACCATTATAATTGTATACTTCTTCTAAATCTAATAATGCCATTTTTTCTCTATATTCAGGATGGAGTTGATCTAATTCATCTTCATCAATAGAAATAATATATTCTTCAAGTTCAATAAGTAAATCTCTAATATCTTCTAAATATTTTTCTTCATATTCTACTATTTTCATTTAAAACCCTACCTTCTTAACTAAATCATATCTTTCAATTCTTCAAATATCTCTACATTCCCTGTATAACTTTTTGGTGATATAGGGCTTGGATGATAAATCGGTATTACAGTCATACCATTTAGTTCAAACTTCATACCTACTACATCACTAAACTTTTTATATTTAATATCTAATACTGTTTTTGTTGCAGCATCACCAAGTGATAAAATAACCTTAGGTTTAATAGTATTTAATTGTTTTAATAGAAAATTTCTACAATTATTACTACATTTATTTAAATATTTTCTATCTTTAGGATAACATTTTATAGCTTCTAAAAAATATGTGTCTTCTAATCTTATATTTACTATATCTAGTAGTTTTTGCATTACTACTCCTGATGGTACTAGTTTATGATTAATATCATACCAAGCTATTCCACTTTTTCTCCAACCATTATTTGCTGGTGCTTCTCCTAATATAACTATTTTGTTATCTTTGCCTATCGATACTGTTTTAGCATCAGGAAATTTTTCTACCATATCATTGCATATATTACATTTATGTATTTCTTCATCAATCCTGTTTAGCATAGTTACACCTCGTTATTTAGATTATACCATAGAAAAACAGATAATTAATATCTGTTACATAAGTTTAATATTTATATTTATCATCTATAAATTCAAAAATGATTTCACAATCATGACATGCTAATGAAATAAGATCATCACCTATAATTAATTCACCATCACCTTTTTCATAAGTTATATTATCAGAATTACAGTTTGGACATTTTCTATTATCATCCTTTTTATACAATGCATTTTTTATTACTTTAAAACCATCTGTTTTAATTTCAACTAATTTCATTACATAAGATAAATCTTCAAAGTCTTCTTCGTTTCCTAATCTTCTTAAATATTCATGTCCACCATCTACTGCAACAGCTCCGCATGAACACCATTTAAAATCATGAACACTTGTAGATTCAATTATATCCCTACACTTGTTACATTTAATTTTATTAGTTTTTATTCTATCTATTATTCTTTGCAAGGGTATCACCTACTTACTAAACTGTTTCAAGAATTAATACGCTGATAATTTCTTCTAAACAAATTAATATATCCTCAAAAGCTACATCTTTAGCATAATCATATTTATTTTTATAAATATCCCATCTTCTTTTTAATGAAATACTTGTCTTAATTTTATTTAAATCATCATATACATCTCTAGTATATTCTCTTTTAGAAAAGGTATTTTCTATTGCTTTTCTAAAATGCTCTATATTAATATTTTTCCAATCTTTTTTATAGATTAAATAAATATCATAATAATCTTTCATTCTACCATTTAATTCTAGTCTATTTAAAATTGTTTCTATTTTTTCAGAAAGTACTGTTTCAATGTTATACGCCCATAGTTTAATATAACTTTCCCCTAATATTGGCTTATAGCTATATTTTATTTCTTTTGGTGTTATAGGATCACCTGTTGCTATATCAAGATGAAATTTTTCCTTGATATTTTCAAATTCTACTAATATTCCAATTTTAAAGCCTCCATATTCATCTTCATCTCTTATTGGTGATATTCCTAAATAGCTAAGTTTTACATTATCATCTATTTCTATAGATACTATTTCTTTAATCATTTTAACTATTGTTTCTTCATTAAAATTAGCATTTTTAAAAGCTGTATCTATATCCATTGTTGTTCTATTTTCCACTCCAAATAATGTGCTTAAATAAAAACCACCTTTTAATATAAAATTATCTTTATAATTACTAACTGCAAGTCGTTCTATAAATCTATCATACATATGGATTCTTAGTAATGTATTAAAATCTACATTTTTTTCTTTAGAAATATTTTTTAATTTATCTTTTAGTTACATGCTATTCATAGAACACCTCCATATAATTCATTACTTCTTCTTTTATCTTAAGTCTTTCTGAATATTCAGAAAGTTTATTAAGATTCTTATCTTTTCTTTTAAGATATTCTCTTATTGCGTATTTTACATGTTCTAAATCCATTCTATTTTTAGATCTAATAATATCACACATACATCTTTCTAAATCATAAGTTCTTACTTCATTACCCATTGGTGTTTTAACTTGAATTAGTCCTAATTTATAAATATCCTTATCAACATAAAAAACATTATGATTTTTTATTTTATAATTAAAATAGTTATTTGGTACTGTTATATCATATTTATCATTCGGTGCTTTTATAGATAGTCCATGAAAATAAAGTGCAGTCATATGGGAATAAATTATATTAGGAAGTTCTAAATTTAAAACAAAATAACTATCTTCTATTTTACTAGAATCAATATAAATACCATTACCAACTTTTTCTATCATGCCTTTTTCTTTCATAATATTAAGGTACATTCTATGAATACCAAAATTAGATAGTTCTTTAGAAGTAATATATCCATTATTCATTTTCATAATTGATTCAATAATTTCTATATTACTTTGATTTGTAAATTCTTTTATTGTCATCCTTTTCATAAATATCCCTCTTTGACAAAACTAATGAAATTATATCATTTATCATTAGTTTTGTCAAATAAAAGTATTTTATTTACTTACTTTTTCCTATGGTAATAAATATATATATTTATTACCACAGTAACAATATGGCACTTTTAAAGTAAATTTTTATTTTTTTAACCAAAAATCTAATTTACCAAATATTTTGTTTCAGTTGTCTAATAATTCTAGGCAACTAAAACCATAATTATAGAATATATTCTAAGTTGGTGGCAGTTCCTCACCGACTCAATTTTATCAGATGTCCGATTTTTTCGGACAGTTGGTTACAAAATGAAACCACCTGAACATTTTTCAACCGGCTACAAATTGTCGATAGCTGACTTTTTAATTTTGTGTACCTAAAACGGTCCCTAAAATATTTTAAAATTGATTTATACCTTTTATTACATATAAAAATGAGAGCTTTCGCTCTCTTTAGAGGAAATAAGAGAATACAAATTACAACAAATGTAAATTCTATTCCTTATTTTAATTCTTTTAAAGTATCATTAATTATTGAATATAGATATATATTTACATTTTTATTTGTTAAATTTTCTATATATTCTTTATAACCTCTTAATTGATTTAAATATTCTAAATCACTAATATCTTTTAATTTATAATCAATTATATCAATATTATTTTCATATTCTATTAATAAATCTATTATTCCATGATATTCTATATCTTCTAATTCAAAGATAAATTCATATTCTTTTATTATATTAGCTTTCATTAATTTTTCTTTATCAAAATGATTTAAAAATTTTTCTATTTCTTTATTAGTATTATTTTTAAAGTCAGCTAATTCAAATATTTCATGCATATGTTTTCCATATTCCATATTATCTTTTATTTCTTTTGTTATAATTTTATCTTGTTTTTTTGAATATGTATTTTCTTTTAACAATTGCTTGTCAATATTTAAATTTTTTTCTTTTACTATTTTATTATTTGTCGGTATTGTATCTAATATATTATTGTTTTTATTTATTCTATAATTTTTATCTATTTTTATATCATCTATATTTTTTTCATTATAAAAGTCTAATATATTAAATTTTATAGAGTCTAATATATCTTTAAAACTTCGATATTTATTTTTTATACTATTATTTAATTCTTTTTCCGTTACTTCTTTTTTTGGTTCTACTAATATCATCTTTTCTTTAGAACGTGTAAGTGCTACATAAAATAATCTTATTTTTTCACTTATTTCTTCTTTTATATAATTTTCTTTCATAAGTGTTTTATATATAGTTTCTCCTATTCCTTCTTTAAAGTAAGGTGTTATTATTCCATATTTATTATCATACGTAAATCTTTCTTTTATATCACTTATATTAAATGATTTATAAAGTCCACTATAATAACAAATATGATATTCTAATCCTTTTGATTTATGAATAGTCATTATTCTTACTCCATTAGTATTTCCTTCATTTAAAGAATATTTCATTTCATAATCATTTTTAATTAATTCTTCTAAATAGTTACTATAGTCGTAAATAGTATATCCTAATGTTTCTAAGTTAGATGCATATTCTTTTAATTTATTTATTCTAATTAATGAAGATTGTATATTTGTTATTGTAAGTAGTTTATTATAATAATCAAATTTTTTAAGTAATGTATCTAATAATAATTTAGGTGTTAAATTATCATAATTTTCTACTATTTCTTCTATATTTTTATATATTATATTTTCTTTAAAAGATTCTGTTTTAAATATCTTATAAATTTCATTATCATCTATTTTAAATAAGAAGCTACGTGCTATACTTATAAATAAATATTTAAATTCTAAATCTAAATTATTTTCTTTTATTTTTAATACTAATTTAATTAAATTTTTTATTACATATAAATCTATTTCATCATTCATTTTTTCATCTTTTATTTGAATTAAAGGAATATTTTTATATGTAAATATTTTTTTATATGTATCAAAATTTGTTGTTCTATCCATTAATATTACAAAATCACTATATTCTATATTTCTTAAAATACCTTTATCTTTATCAAATACTTGATATTTATTTTTAATTTTATCTTCTATATCATTAGCAATTATGAATGCTTCTATTTCTTCTTTTTTATATTCTTTTGTATCTTCATAACTGATTATTTCCATATTATGATTATTTTTTGTTGTTCCTTTTTCGTTATAAGAATTATTTCCAAATATCATATTATGTGATTTTTTATAATTAGCTCCACCTAATTTATCATCCATAATTTTATTAAATATGATATTTATATTATTAAGTACTTCTTCTCTTGATCTAAAGTTTTTATTTAAATCTATTTTTATTCCATTTAAACCATTAGAATACATGTCATATTTATTTTTAAATATATAAGGGTTAGCATTTCTAAAACGATATATTGATTGTTTAATATCTCCTACCATATATACGTTATTATTTTCAATTAAATTTATAAATTCTTCTTGAATATCACTAGTATCTTGATATTCATCTACTAATATTTCTTTAAATTTATTTTTTAATTCTTCTCTTATTTCTTTATTTTCTTTTATTATTTTTATTGATAGTTTTGCTATATCATTAAATTCATATACATCATATTTAAATTTATATTCATTTATTTTTTTATCTAACTTTTCTATTATTTCTAGTATTACTTCTACATAATCTTTTGTACTTAATATATTTTCTTTTATTTCTTCTAATGAATATTGTGTTAGAGATTTTGATTCTTTTATTATTTTATTTATATTTTCTTTTAATTGCTTTACATTATCACTAGATCCCTTGGGAAGTGTTGGTAATTTAATTTCTAGATTTATTTTTATATCATTATAACTATTAGAATTTAATAAATTTATTAATGAGTCATTTAGTTTTTCTATATAACTGTCATCTAATTCTAAACTTAATTCTTCTATTATATTATTTATTTCTTCTATTTTATTTTTTATTAATTCTTCATATTCTTTTATATCATTATTTATTTTTTCTTCGTTAAAATAATTATTTATATATTCTTTTATATAGTTTTCTTTATCTGTTTTTAAATCTAGTTTCTTTGATATTTCTAAAATAGATTTTTTAATACTTTCATCATCTTTTGTACAAAAGGTTGTTATTAAATTTATAAATTTTTTATCTTCTTTATTATAGTATTCTTCAAATATTTCATCTATTATTTTATTTTTTTCTATATTTATTATTGATTCATCTATAATACTTACATTAGGACTTATATTTAAAAGGTAATGGTATTTTTTTAGTGTTGATAAAGCAAATGAATCAAATGTTGTAATATAAGCAGAATCTATTAAATCTAATTCTTCTATTAATAGAGGATTTTCTTTTATTTTTTTTCTTATTCTTTCTTTCATTTCTTTAGCTGCTGCATTTGTAAATGTTAAAATAAGAAGTTCATCTATATGTGTTCCTTCTTTTAATATTCTAAGTACACGTTCTGATAAAACTGCTGTTTTTCCACTTCCTGCTCCAGCACTTACTATTATATTTGTTCCACTTTTATTTATTGCATCTAATTGTTCATTTGTCCATTTTGGCATATTATCACCTAAGTTTTATTATACTAAAAAAAGTAGGTATTTTCTACTTTTTTACTTTTTGTTTAGAAATTTGTTGTTCTAAATTTTTAATATCTTCATTCACTCTATAACTTTCTAGTTTTAATCTCTTTAATTCTTTTAATAATTTTTGCTTTTTTGGTTGTTCTTGTTCTTTGTAATAACATTCAATTAGTAAATTTATCTTATTTAACTGAATCTTTGATTGATATCCATTTAAACTTTTAAAATTTGTTGGATAACTTTTTAATATATATATTAACCTTATATTTTTAATTTCATTAATATCATATCTATGTAATTGTTGATTTATTTTATTTGCTTCTATTGTATCAAATCCCAATTTATATAAATTGTTGAATTTATACTTTCCTTTATTTATCCCAGCTTCTATTAAAACAGGAGTTTCGTTTAATATTTCAACTAAATTAATTGTTTCATTTAAATATTTAAATTTTATTAATTTTAACAAGCCAACAAATTCACTTCTAGTTTTTGGATGCATAGAAATTAAAAATTCTCCATCTACTATTTCTAATAATTGTTTTAAATTATTTATATTATTTTTCTTTAAATTTTTATATATTTTTTCTGTAATAAGACCTATATCTTCTATTTTTGTTTCTTCAAATTTTGAATAATTATCCAAAATAATCACTTCCTTGCAGATGCTATTATCACATAAAGAAGAAAAAATTGCAAGAATATTTATAAAAAATCTAAATCTTTATGTTCTTTTAAATATATTATATCCTGTTCTTTTCTATAACATATATCTTTATATTTACAAAATTTGCATGATATATTTTCATTATTTATTGATTTAGGATTTATATTAAAATTATTATTTTCTATATTTATACTTGCTTCTTCTATTTTTTTATCTACTAAATCAATTATTTTATTTATTTTTTCTTCATTTAATATTTTGGAATAACTATAAAATCCATTATTACCTATTTTTAAACTTTTAATTAAATTACTATCTTTATATGTTTTATCAAATAATTCTAGTATTTCTTCTTTGTCTATACTATATCCCTGTAATTTTAAATTTTCTTCTTTTTGTTCTAGATATGTTTTATTTTTATCTATATTTATTTCATTATTTAAGATTTTTTGAAGATAAAATCCTATTATTTCTACATTTTTTAGTTTATTTGTATGTTTCGACAAATATAAATATATAGGTAATTGCATATCAAGTCCATATATCATATTATTTAAATTTAGATTGGGATTTCCTGTTTTATAGTCTATAATTGCTACAAATGTTTTATCATCTTGTTCTTTATACATTAATTTATCTATTATTCCCATAAATGTTACATTTATATTTTTACTAACATATATTTTTTCTTCATATAAGGTTTTATCTAACGATATTAAATTTAATTGTTTATTTATAGTATCTATTATTAATTTTAATTCTTCTTTTAAATTTTTTAGAAATAATTTTTCTTTACTAGTAAATTTTTTATTTAAGTCTTTTAAATATTCACTATAAGTTATATCTAAATTAAAGTTTGTTTTAAATGCTTTTTCAAGTACATAATGAAATAGATTTCCTATGATGTTTGCGAATTTTTCTTCATATATATTTAGTTTTAAGATATTTTCTATATAGTATTTAAATCCACATTTAAAGTAATTATCCATACTTGAATATGATAATAATAGTTTTTCTTTTTCTCTTTTTATTCCTGTAAATTTATTATCATATGTATCATATGGTATATCTTTATAGTTATTATATAGTAAACTTAAATCTTCTTCTATAATATTATATTTATTTAGTATATCTAGTTTTTTAGCTAATTTAATTTTATTATCTAAATTTAGATAATAAGGTATTTTATAATCTTTAATTATATCTAATTTTAATTCTTCATTTAATGATGAAATATAGTATTCTTGTGTTTCAAATGTTTTATATGTAATTATTAAATTATTAGTCTTTTTTATTCTATCTATAGTTAATGCTTTTATTTTTTTATTTATATCTTTTGTTAATTCTAAATCAACTAAATTTTTTATATTATCGGTTATATAGTCTTCATCTTTTTTTATTTCTGGTACTAAACCTATATTGAATCCTAGTAAGAAAACATAATTATCACTATCTATAATATTGTTTTTAAGTTGTATAAATTCTATTTTTTCTTTATAATTATTTTTTATTATTTTTGTATTTTTAAAATCGTATATAAGCATTTCTTTTAATGCTGTTATATCATCTATAAAAGTATAGTTATTTATTATATTTATTAATTTATTATATATTTTTAGATTTAATTCATTTTCTAGATTTACTTTTTCTTTTATTATATTTAAAGTACTATCTATATCTTTATTTAAATTATTTAAAAATATATTTATTATATTTGTTCCATATAAAGTTATTTCTTCATTATAATTTATATCATATAATTTTAATTTTTCTTCTATATCACTTTTATATTCATTTTCTATTATTTTTATTTTATTTAAGGATATATTTTGTTCTTTCAATTCTATTATTTTGGATATTAAAAAATCTATTTCTTCTTCTGTTGTTTTAAACTCATATAATTTTTGATTATTGTATACCAGATCTTCTTCTATATAAGTAGCACCTAATTTATCTAGTAAATTTTTATATTTTTTTTCTATATATTGGTATCCATAAATAATTATTTTTTTATCTTTTATATAATCTTTAAAGTTATTATTTTTAATAAGCAAGTTATTTTCTTCTAATTCATTTTTTATTTTTACTAATTTATTTAATTTTTCATTATGATAATCTTTATTTTCTATATTATATATATTTTTTAGATATACATTTACTACTTCATATTTTAAATTATATTTATTCATTAGATAATATATAGTTTTGTTATCATAATCAAAATAATAATTTTTTATAAATTCTTCTAATGATATTATTTTAAAATTTATGAGTTTTTTTATTTTTTTTAATACCTTTTTCTTTAATTTATTAGGTACGATTAAAATTGTATTATTTTCTATATTCATGATACCACCAATTTAATTATAATGTATTATAAATTAAATATCAAACATTTATAATAATTTTAAATCATATATTTAAATAGGGGAGGGATAATATGCGTTTGATACCAGATGTTCCTCCTGAAGCATTTACAGGAAGTGCTGTTATTATTGGATATTTGCTTATAGATGATACGACTGCGAATGAACAAAATGCTCTAGGTAACTGGTTAATGTTAATAGCTCAAATTCTATGTACTAATGCCTATTTTTTACAGGTACAAAATGAAAGAGGAACTAATATTGAAAAATTTGGAAGATCTTTTACTAATGTTGGTACAAATAATAATGTAAGAAGATCTAATACGATTAATAATAATTATAATGATTCAAATTATACGGTTGAAATGTTAGAAAAAATGAGGAATGCTATTGATATAGAAATAAATAATTTAAGGAATGGAAATTATAGATAATTGTCACTTTTTAGTTTTTCGTATATAATGGTTATAAAGATATATGGTGAAAGGAGTAAAACATATATTTAGCGCCAGAACCTTAAATGGTTGACGAGGATAGTAGTTATCGAAAATTCGGCGGATGCTACTACGGGTAGTGTACTCGATAGATATATTTTAAAAAGTAAAATAAACATTACAACAAAGAATATATTAACACAATTATGGAGGTTTTTTTATGTGTGGAATTGTTGGTTATAATGGTAAAGACAAAAATACTTTACGCATTTTAATTGACGGACTTAAAGCTTTAGAATATAGGGGTTATGATTCAGCTGGTATAGCATACAAAAATGATGAAATTAATATTATTAAAAGTGTTGGTAAAATAAATGAACTTGAAAATAAAATAGATTTTAATCTAAATACTAATATAGGAATAGGTCATACTAGATGGGCTACTCATGGAAGTGTTAATGAGAATAATAGTCATCCTCATAATGTAGGAGATATTACTATAGTTCATAACGGAATTATTGAAAATTTTAATGAAATAAAAAAAGAATTAACTAGTAAAGGTTATCATTTTAATTCAACAACTGATACTGAAGTTGCTTGTGCTTTAATTGATTATTATTATAAAGAAAATAAAGATATAAAAACATCTTTAGTAAAATTTATGAAAAAAATCAAAGGTTCTTATGCATTGGGTATAATGTGTAAGGATTCAGATACTATTTATTCTGTTAGAAAAGATAGTCCTTTAATAATAGCTAAGAATGAATCTGGTAATTTTATAGCTTCTGATACAATTGCTGTATCTAAATATGCTGATAGTGTTATGTATTTAGATGAAAATGTCATAGCAGAAATCACTAACGATAAAATCACTTTATTTGATAAAGATTTAAAAGAAGTTGAATCCAATTTTAAATCAATTGATAAATCTACCAACAACACTGATAAGTGTGGATATGATCACTATATGTTAAAAGAAATACATGAGCAACCTAAAGTTTTTAGAGATACTGTATCTCCTTATTTAGAAAATGGAATTGATTCTTTAATTGATAAAATGCCTGATTTTACTAAATATAATCGTATTGATATAGTTGCTTGTGGTAGTGCTTATCATACAGGATTAGTTGGTAAAAACTTAATTGAAGAATTTGCTCAAGTTCCCGTTAATGTTGAAGTAGCAAGTGAATATAGATATAAAAATAATTTTTATGATGATAAAACTTTAGTTATTGTTGTTTCACAATCTGGTGAAACAGCTGATACTTTAGCTGCTTTAAGAAAAGCTAAAAATGATAATATAGACACATTAGCAATTGTTAATGTTGAAGGTAGTACAATGGCTCGTGAAGCTGATATTTTACTTAAAATTAAAGCAGGAAGAGAAATTGCTGTAGCAACTACTAAAGCATATTCTGCTCAAGTAGCTATGTTAAGCTTAATTGCTCTTAATTTAGCTAGTGCTAAAGGAAATATTGATAAAGAAGAAATGAAAGTAATTTTAAAAGATATTAAGGAATTACCTGTTAAAATAGAAAATACTATTTTAAATAGTGATTATAAAAATATTGCTGAAGCAATATATAAAAATGATAATATATTTTTCATAGGTAGGGGTATTGATTATGCTTTATCTATGGAGGGTTCATTAAAATTAAAAGAAATTTCTTATATTAATAGTCAAGCATATGCTGCTGGAGAACTTAAGCATGGTACTATTTCTTTAATTGAAGAAGGTACTCCTGTTATTGGAATTTTAACTGAAGAAAATTTAATTTTAAAAACTATTAGTAATATTGAAGAAGTTAAATCTAGAGGAGCTATTACTACTGTTATAACTAATAGTGATATAAATAATAATTTTGATTATAATATTAAAATTCCTAAAGTTCATAAATTGTTACAATCACTTTTAACTATTATACCTTTACAACTAATTTCATATGAAGTTGCTAAATTAAGAAATTGTAATATAGATCAACCTAAAAATTTAGCTAAGTCTGTCACAGTAGAATAAAAACTGATTTTTTAATCAGTTTTTATATTTATTTACTATTCTATTTAATCCTAACATCTTATTATCTAATGTTTTTATTGCAACCGAACAATCAAACATTTCCTTTCTTACTTCATCTGGTATTACATCACTAAATTTGTATTGTATTTTATGATCTAAACTTGCCCAAAAATCCATAGCCATTGTTCTTATTTGTATTTCAGTTTCTATATATTCTATATTGTTTTCTAAATAAATTGGAACTAGTACAATTAAATGATAGCTTGAATAACCTGATTCTTTAGGATTAGCAATATAATCTTTTTTTTCTTTTATTTTTATATTTTCTGATTTTTCTATTATATTTACTATATCGTATACATCTGATAAAAAAGAACAAACAATTCTTACTCCTACCATATCATGAACATGTTTTTTTAAATTTTCTGTGCTTATGGGATACCCTTTTTTCTCTAGCTTTTTAATTGCACTTTCTTTTGTTTTTATCCTTGTTTTTATATGTTCTACTGGTTGATATTTATTATTAAATTCATATTCTTTTATTATTATTTTTAATTCTGTTTCTATTTTTTGTAATGCATATTCATATTTTAACATTAAATGTTCTATATCTTCATTCATCTTATCATCCTCGTATAATCAATCTTAGGAGAAATCCTATAGATTGATTTTTTCTTTCTATTTATATTTTTTGAGTTATAATAACTCTTGCCTGTGGATTTGTTTCTATCATCCTACAGCTTTGACTGTTTAGAAAGGCTCTTA
>JAGBES010000026.1 GCA_017936845.1 Bacilli bacterium | reverse complement strand
TTTTCCTTTTACTAACCCATCTTCATTTTTTAACATTTGTAATGTTTGATAATTTTCTACTGCTTCTACATATCCAAAAATTGAATCTTTTGCTGCACTTTTTTTAGCATCATTTATCATATTTAATATTATTGGGGTTGCGATAAGTGCGATGATTGCTAGTATTACTATTACAGCTAATAATTCTATTAATGTAAATCCTTTTTTATTATTCATTTTTACACTCTCCTACTATATACAATATACTATTATTTATAATAATTATCATATCATGAATACTAAACTAATGTTTCTCTACAAACCAATTATTACTAATATCACAACTACTACTAGAAGGAGCAGGATCTGGCATATCCATCTTAATTAAAACTGGTATTCTAAATGCACTTCCAAAAGCAACACAATTACCAGGTTGTAAAATTCTAAGTCTTTTAATTATTTCATTAGTAACATTAGGTAACATATTTTTTATATACTCTATATCTTTAGGATGAAGCATCTTAAAAATCATAAAATTACTACATTGTGATATTGCTGTTTCTGAAAGTTCACTAGGTCTTTGAGAAATAAATCCTAATAAAACACCATATTTTCTACCTTCTTTTGTAATTCTCTCAAAAATATTATATCCAAGTAAAAATACATCATTATCATTTTGAACATATCTATGTGCTTCTTCTAGAATAATATGAAATGGTAATGTTCCTCTTGTTTTTGATTCTTTTGAATAATCAAATAACATTTTTGAATATATTTTTGTTATTGTTTTTGCTAATCTATCATCTATATAATTTATATTAAAATTTATAATTTGTGCTTTTTTACCATTAGAAGCAGTAATAAGTTCTCTTATATAATTACCTTTTGAAATATAAACTGGATAGTTAAAATACTCAGCATCATCACTATTTACTAAAGAATGTAATCTAACTTTTAATATATTTGTTTCATCATATATTTTATCACTTTTTAAAACACCCTCTGATATTAAAGCAAAATCAAATGCATCTTTTAAATCATGTAAATTATATTTAAAAGAACCATCTGGCAAATTAAGTTCATAATCATCATTCAAATAAGATGTAAAAAAATTCATTATAAGTTCCATTTCTCTTATTTTTCCAGTAGAATCTAAATTAAAACATTGTTTTAAAGCTCTACTATATCCAGGTTGTTCTACTACTGTATCAAGATTTAATTCACTTGTATAGTAATAAGATAAAACAGAAAATATCTGATCTCTTATTTGAGATGACTCTCTACCACTAGATAAAATATCAAGTAAAGCCCTGGCAATAATATCATTTTTTGTTTTTATTACTTCACTTTCATCTTTAGCAAATATTGATACTAATTTTAAAGCTTTTTCTATTATTGGTAACTGTGAATGTTTAGTTGCTCCAAGTAATAATGCGATATCATCAACTCCAAGTAACCATAATGGTATTTTTAAAATTTCTGTATCAGTCGAATTTACATTAGTTGTGTATGCTTTGAAATTAATTTCTGGAGTTTTTTCATGCAACTTTGTAAAAGCACTATGATATTCTCCATAAGCATCAAATATAAATAAGCTTGCTTTATAAGGTATTTGCTTCGTTTTACAAAAAATATTTTGAATTAATCTTGAAACACTACAAGATTTACCACTACCCGTTGATCCAAAAATAGCAAAATGCTCACTAAAAAAACTATTTATATCAACACAAATATCAACACCATCATAAATTATACTTTTTCCAACATACAAATCTTTTTTTTCATCATATTTGTCAACACTAATTATTGATTTTACTTTTTCTTTAGAAACAAGTTTTATTATAGAACCAAATGATGGTTTTCTTACAATACCAAAAACAAATTTATCATCAATCATTTCGCCTAACAAATTTATTTCAGCTATATCTTTTTTAATATTAGTAATTTCACCTATAAAGTTATTTTTATTATCTTGCATAACAACAAGTAAATTAGTTAAGCTTTGTATTTTATCAACTTCTATTTCTAATTTTATTGTTACCGTATTATCCTCAATAGAAATTATATTTCCTAACATGTTACCACTCCTATTATAATAATTATACCTTTTTTTTTATAAAAAAAAAAGCTAAATCAAACTTTTTCTCGTATAAACTAAAACATTATCTAATGTATATAAAATTATCTTTGCTTTTTTCTTCACTTTTATAAATCCTAAACCATTTATTACAATATCCATATTATCATCTATATCTATTATATGTTTTTTTAAATTAGTAAGTTTATCATTACTTTTATATAATCTTAGAAATTCTAATTCATTAGACACATAAAAAACTATTACATTATCATTTTCTATATCTAATCGTAATAATTTATCAATTATAATTGATTGTTTATTTTTTATTTGATAAATTCGAGGTTTTATTTCTTTATTAGGTATAACTTTATCTAATTCTTTTACATCTAAATAATTAATTATATTTCCTTCATCTAATAAACCAGGTGTATCTATTAATTTAAAATCATTCATTATTATTTCAATTGTATTCAGTGTAGTAGATCTTAAATAACTTGTAGTTATTTCAATCTTATTATTAGTATAATTATAAAGTAACTTATTTATCATAGTTGATTTACCAGCATTTGTAAATCCAACAACATATACTTCTTTTGTCTTATATCTTAATATTTTCTCATATAATAAATCAAAATTATAATTATTTTTACTACTTATTATAACTTTATCTATAATATTTAAATTATAATCATCAAAATATTTTTCCAAATTATTATCATATATTGAAAGTGGTAAAATATCTCTTTTAGTTAGAACAAGTAAAATATTATTATTTATATATTTACTTATTAGTTCCAATTCTTTTCCTATATTAAATAAATCAACTACCAATATAACTAAACTATCTGTTGTACCTATTTTTTTTAATATTGATACATATTCATTATTATTTATATCAACTAATTTATAATCATGATAATTCTTTATTCTAAAACATCTTTCACAATACTTAGAATTTATATTTTTAGTATAACCAATATCTTTATTATTGATATTTTGTAATAAGGCCCCACATCCAATACATTTATTCATAATATTTTCCTTTTTTAAATAAACTTTTATCTCTTAGTTGTTGCATAATTCTTCTTTCTCTTATTCTATTTGGTATTGTCCAAAAAGGATCTTTAGATTCAAGTGGAGTTATTAAAATTGTTGTTATACCTACTCTATTTCCACCTACTATATCCGTTAACATTTGATCACCTATTATTGCAACTTCATTTTCATTAAATTTATATTTTTTTAAAACATTACAAAAACTTTTTCTATGAGGTTTTCTAGCATTTCCATATATCTCTACATTTAATTCTTCTTTAAAAGGCATTAATCTTATCTTAGGACTATTTGAAAAAATAATAATTTTAAAATCCTTTTGTTTCAATTTATAAAATAATTCTTTTGTCTCCATTCTTGGTTCTTTTTCTCTAAAAGGAACTATTGTATTATCTAAATCAAATAATAAACACTTTATACCGATTTCTTTTAATTTATCATAATTAATTTTATATATATTTTCTTTATACATATCTGGTAAATATTTTTCCATACTACACATCCTTTGATATAAACATTTTAACACATATATATAATATAGTAAAGAAAAAAAAGTTTATAAATTTTTTATAAACTCTTAATGTTTTATTTTAATCTTTTCTTCTGACCATAAATCACAAGGATATTCTCCACTTACTGTCATATCATTTAAAGCCTTTTTTACACTATCCATATCTTCACGATATGTCACACCATACCAAGTTGCTTTTGTTCTTAAAACTTCTGTAGTTGCAAATCCTTCTTCTATGGCATTTAATAATACATCTGGAATTAAATATTCACAATCTTTCATATTATCTTTATTTTTTAAGAAAAATTCTGGTAATTTTTTTTCAATATAATAAAATATTGAAGGATTAAATAATAACATATTCATTGATACTGTTGTATCTTCACTTACATAAAACATAGGATCACCATTTAATGGTCTTGCAACTATTTTTCCATCTACTCTTTCAACTTTACTTTCTGTTAATTTTAAAAGTTTATTATGTTCTACAACGCAGACCCCGCGCTTTACAGAGCCATTTTCAGTAATAGTATTTTTAACTAAATAACCTACCATACCATAATTATTATTTTTTTCGTTAAAGTCATTTTTTAAAAAATTTGCTGATTTAATAAAGGCATCTCTTCCATAAAAATCATCAGCATTTATAATCATAAATGGTTCTTTTACTTTATCTTTACAACAAAGAATAGCATGAGCAGTACCAAGTGGTTTAACTCTATCTTCTGGTATTTCTATATTACTTGGAATATTGTCATTTTTTTGAAAACAATATTCAACATTAATATGTGGTTCTACTCTTTTTCCTATTGTTTCTTTAAATACTTGGTAATTTTCTTCTTTAATTAAGAAAACTATTTTATTAAATCCTGCTTTTATTGCATCATATACAGAATAATCAATTATAAATTCTCCATGAGGTCCTAATGGTTCTATTTGTTTTAAGCCTCCAAATCTGCTACCCATTCCAGCAGCTAAAATTACTAAAGTTATATCATTACTCATAAAATTTCTCCTTTTCATAAATTAGTAGGTATATTCTATCATATATTTTCTAATTTGTAAAATTTTAGTCATTTTTATGTAAAGCATTCCATGTCAATCCAAAAACTAAAAGACCTATTAAAAATAAAGCAATCATTAATACTGGACCATTATTTTCTATTATCCAGTCTTTAAAATTGTTACTTACTTTTTCTATATTATCCCATAAATTTAAAATCATATCATCACACCTCGTATAATCAATCTTAGGAGAAATCCTATAGATTGATTTTTTCTTTCTATTTATATTTTTTGAGTTATAATAACTCTTGCCTGTGGATTTGTTTCTATCATCCTACAGCTTTGACTGTTTAGAAAGGCTCTTACCACAGACTTTTTATTTTAATTGTTGATTAGTTAGTTAACACTTTGATGTTTTATAGGTTCAGCGAGGTTACAAGATAGAAAGCTATGTGGCAAACATACAGGCATTAAAAACTAACCAAGGAGGTGCATGTAAATGATATATATTGGAATAGATATATCAAAATACAAACACGATTGTTTCATCTGTAATGATACAGGCGAAGTTATTGTAGAAAATTTATCTTTTGATAATAACAAAAAAGGATTTCAACAGTTTTTAGACTTATTGAAACCCTATGATAATTCTAATGTCCGTATCGGATTAGAAGCCACTGGACATTATGGTTTGAATTTGAAATTATTCTTAGAAAAGAATAATTATAGTTTTATGGAATTTAATCCTCTTTTAGTTAAAGAATTTTATAAATCCTTAACTTTAAGAAAAACTAAAACTGATAAAGTTGATGCGACTGTCATCGCACAAAAATTAATGTCAGTTCCATATAAACCAAATCCTAAACTATTTTATCATAAATATTCAATTAAGTCACTTACAAGATTAAGAGAAACTTTAGTAAAACAAAGAAGTAAATATAAAGTTCAATTAACAAATGTTTTAGATATGATATTTCCTGAATTTAAACCTTTTTTTAGTAATGCTTTTGGTGCTACATCGCTTTATCTTTTAGAAAAGTATAAAACACCAGAAAAAATCACTAATATGAGGGATTTTGATTCTTTAAATAAAATATCTCGTGGTAAATTCACTTATGCTAAATTTGTTAAACTTAAAGATTTAGCCAAAAATACTATTGGTGAATCCAATGATATTTTCGAACTAGAAGTAACTTCTATTCTTAATCTTTATAAAAACATAGATGCTCAAATTATCGGATTAGATAAACAAATTTCTACAATTATCAAAGATCTTAATCCACCAACTCTCTCTATTCCTGGAATTGGTATAATTTCTTGTGCTTCAATCATTTCTGAATTTGGAGATATTTCTAAATTTTCTAATCCTAGTAAGATGTTATCTTTTGCTGGTTTAGAACCTGGTATTATACAATCAGGAACCATGTCTTCAAATGGAAAAATGGTTAAGCGTGGGTCAGGATATTTAAGATATTCACTAATGAATGTTGCTCTTACTGTTATTCGTTTTAATAATACTTTCTATGACTATTACTATAAGAAAATATCTGAAGGTAAATGTCATAGAGTTGCATTATCACATGTTTGCAGGAAACTTATTAGAGTTATTTACATTCTCGAAACTAAAAATATCCAATTTGATCCGTCTTTATTGAAATAATTAATTACTTAATTTTTTCAAAATTTCACTAACGTGAAATCTTTTTGGCGTGGGTTTCTTTTCCAATTCTATTTTTTTTAGAAAAACTATTGACTTTTAATAGTTAGCCTTTCT
>JAGBES010000003.1 GCA_017936845.1 Bacilli bacterium | reverse complement strand
TTATAAATAATATATAATGTTATTAACAAGTGAAATATTATGTATATTTTAATAAAGTAATAACATAATATATCTGGGAGGGATATAGATGAATTATAATGATATTTTAATTAAATATATTGATGAATATCCATATGATGAACCTATTTTTATTGAGGATATCAAAGATTTTTTTAAAAATTATATTAAAAATAATTTTGATGATGTATTTAAAAATATTTATGTATATATTAATAGACTAGTAAAAGATAATAAACTTATTCAATTTATTAAAGGAATTTACTATAAACCTTTAACAGGTGCATTTGGTAATAAACTTTTAAATATTAATAAAGTTATTGATAAAAAATATATACATGATGGAACTAGACAAAAGGGGTATTTAACAGGTGCTTATTTATTTAATAAAATAGGTTTAACTACGCAAATACCAAAAGAAATTTTAATTGTTACTAATGAGTGTCCTAATGCAAATGATTATAATAATAAGAATTTGGGTGTTATTATTAGAAGACCTAAAATTGAAATTAATGATGATAATTATAAATATCTTCAACTTTTTGATGTGTTAATTAATAAGGATAATATAAAAATTGAAGTTGATAATGAAAAAGAAATTATTTATAAATTCATTAAAGATAATGGATTAGAATTTGAAAAAATATTTGAATATGCTAATAAAATAAATAATTCAAAACCAATAAAAAGATTATATGAATTAGGGGGTGAAAATATTGAATAAAGAAATATTAGAAGAATTAATATTAAATATTAATAGTAGAACTGGTATTAGAAATGATATTTTAGAGAAAGACTATTATGTTTGTCTTATTTTAAAAGAATTGGCTTCTAAACAAAAAGAATTACAGTCTTATTTTAAAGGGGGAACGGCTGTTTACAAAATATTAGATCATATGAATAGATTTTCTGAAGATATTGATTTAACTGTTAAAATAAATGAAAATGAATCAAATAATAGTAATAAAACAAGATTAAAAAAATCTACACTTGGATATAGTATTGATGGTTTATCATTAGTAGATGATGAAACGATTGATAAAAAAGGAAGTATTACATCATTTTATAAATATGATTCGTTATTTAGTTTAAATGAACTTTTTAAATCAGAAAGAATACAAATAGAAGCAACTTCATTTACTGTATCTGAACCAGTTTCTATTTATACTATTGAACCGCTTGTTTATAAGTATGCAACTGAAGAAGAGAAATCTATATTAAAAGAAAAATATAATATATCTGAATTTGAAATAGAAATTATTAAACTAGAAAGAATCTTTATTGATAAAATATTTGCGGCAGAATTTTATTATGAAAGAGAAATGTATGAAGATGTTTCTAAACATTTATATGATATTTCTATTATGATAAAAAGTAATGATATTAAAGAACTGTTAAAAAATAAATCTGAATTAACTAAATTAATAGGTTATAAAAGGAAAGAAGAAGAATCTAGAATAGGTGGAATACCTGAAGATAAAGATGTAATTGATTTTGATTATATGAAGTTGGAGTTTAGTGAGGATTTGGTTAATGCTTTTAATAAAATGCAAAGAATATATATAATGGATAATGAAAGTGTAATAACTATTGATAATGTTAAGGAAACTATTAAAATATTATCAGATGTATTTAAAAATTTGTAGTAAAGGTGGTATAGTAAATGAAAAAAAATATTGAAGAATTAACATTGTTACTTATGTATTTAACGTCTTGGGAAGAAGAAGGATATGTAGCTTTAGAAAACGGTATTCCAAAAGAAGCAAAAATTAAAACTTGTTGGAAAGGGTATTCATTTGATGTTGTTAATAAACTAATGGATGAAAAATATTTATACTTTAGTAAATACAAAAATAAATCAGTATCTTTAACACCTGAAGGTGAAAAATTAGCAAAAAAATTAATTGAGAAATATTTAAAGTAGGTGTATATAATGGTTGATTATGAAATTAAAGTAGAAGAAAATAGTAAGAGAAATGAAAAATATATTGAAGGGTTTGAAAAGTGGTTAATTGAAAAAGGTTTAGTATCGAAAACGATAAGAAAGCATTTAAGTAATGTTAATTTATATATTAATGATTATCTAAATTATTATGATGTTATTAAGGCTGAAGATGGTATAGATGATATTTATTCTTTTATAGATGGATGGTTTATCAGAAAATGTTTATGGGCTTCAAAAAATTCAATAAAGGAAATGATTGCTAGTTTAAAGAAGTTTTATCAATATATGAGTGAAAATAATTATGTTAGTATAGAAGATTACAAAGATATGTGTATTTTTATTAAAGACAGTATGGATGATTTTTTTGAAACATTAGATGATTTTGATAATGGAACATATTATGATATATTTTAGTTGTAAGTATCATATTGTGATAAAAATATAGAAATTAATGATTATTGAGATAATGTTAGGAGTGGTAATAAATGCAAACAAGTAAGATGTATGAAAGAATAAAATGGTATAAAAAAGAATTTGTTCATAATCAATATGCAAGGATTGTAGAACCATTTAAAGATTATGAAAAAATAACAGCTGTTAAAATGTTGGATGCAATATATAAAGTATATGAGGATTATAATAATATTATTGATATTTGTACGGTAAGAGAACTAAAATATATAGAGATGATACTTGATGGAAAAGTAGCTATGAAGGAATTATTAGATGAAAAATATGAATGGGAAAGAAAAACGTTACATTGTAAGTTTTTGGTAGAAACTGATTATCCGGATAGAGTATTTATTCCTGATGAAATAATAGCTAATGTAAGAAAGGCTATTAAAAATGTTAATTGGGAAACTGTAAAAAAATTAAATGATTTAAATGAAATTTTAGTTAGTTATTGTAAAATACAGGCTTCTTCTTTATTAAATACTGTATGTTCGTTTGGTTCTATGATGAGTGGTATTAGTGAAAATGATATATATACTCATGTATTACATAATAAAGTTTTTAATTATTATGTAATGGTTTATCCTAAGAATATAGATGGATTAGGAGATAATATATTTGTAGCATTGTATCAAGATTATTATGGTATTGAAGAACAAATAGATGAAGAGCGAATGAAACAAGGATTAGCAGGCGATTTACCAATAGATCCTAAATTATATAAAACTTTATTTTATAATGATTTTGATATTAATAATAAAAAAATAAAAAGATTTTTGGATGAAATAAAAAAATTACCTTTCTTTTGGTTTTCTGCACTTGATATAATAAGAGAATTTGCGGTGTTAAATATTGATAGAAAACCATTAAAAGATGCAATTTCAAATGTTCCAGCACTAAAAAATTGTGATTTAGCAAATTTTTTTAAAATATTAGATGAAGCTATGGATGAGATGCCTAGTGGAGTATTAAATGGATTTACTCCAAATGAGGCTAAAATGATTAAAATTGAAGAAAATAAAAATAGATATGAGAAAGAGAAAAAATACATAAAGCAAAAAAATGCTTGTTTGTCTAGAGAGGATGCTAAATTATTTTATAAAATATATTTTGGATTACTTGAATTTACGAACAATAAATATAAAATAAGACTTAATTATAAAATATATAATAAAAAAGGTATAAATCCATATGATGTTAAAGATATTATCGATATATTTTGGGAGAATAAAGATGTTATTGTTTTAGAATTTTGTTTAGCAAATCCTTATAAATTTAGTAGCGAGGAATTAAAACTAGCTAGTGAGTTTAAAAAAGGTATTAGAGATATGTTTATTGTAGCAAAATTTTATGAAGAATATACTGCTGTTATGAATAAAGAAAGAACATATATGATAAAAGGAATAAATGATAATTTAGATAATGTTATTTCATATAAAGATTTACCTGAAACTGTAATAATGACGATACTTCCTTTTAAAGATGTACTTATTTATGATGGGGTAATTATGAATTTTGGAATAAAGATGGGTAATGATTTTGAAAAAATAGTTAATAGTGAACTTTCAAGATCTATTAAATTTTATCATTTATAATATAAGTGGAGTTATGGTATGTACAAAGAATTAATATTTAATGTTGGAGTAAAAGGGTTAGAGAGTAAAATTTGGCGTAGAATAAGAATAAAAAATAGTGTTACATTAGCTGATTTAGTATATTTTATTTTAGCATCATTTGAGTTATATTCTAATGAGTTTTTTACTGTATTTTGTGGTGGTATGAAATATGATAGTATAAATGTAATTTTTGATAATGATGATTATAAGTCTGCTATGGGAATTGTGTTAAAAGATATTGATTTTGATACTAATAAAGAGTTGATTTTGGAATATAATTATCAAAGTAAAATAGATTTTGTTATTAAATTTATTGATTGTGTAAATCTAGCTGAAGATGATGATTATCCTAAGATAATCGATGGTGCTGGAAAAGGAGCAATTGATTATGTTAGTGGTTGTGAATTAAAGCAAATAGTAGATGAAACTGATACTTTATGGCATTCGAATTATAGAGTAACTATTGTTAATGAAGATGAAGAGATAGAAGAATTATTTGATTATCGTGATTTTGATTTAGATGATAATAATTTTATGTCTAAAATTAATGTTAATTCTGTAAAGGATGAATATGAAGGAATTAATTTAATTGATATTATAAGAATTATAAAGGATAGAATGATTTTATATTATAAGACTGATATTAATAGTATAGTTAAACCTTATGATTATATGGAAAAATATATTCCAGATAATTATGATGAATTGTCGGATGAAGAGATAAAAAAATTAAATATACCGGATTATAAAGATTTAAATATTTATATGCTTCCTGATTATAAAGATTTAAATCATAAAGAGATAATGACTTTATATGTAAAAAAGAATGTGAATGATAAAGAAATTAGACAAGCATTGTTTTTTGCACTTAGAAATTATGATTATATGGATAAATTTTACAATAATTTAAGAAAATATGGGTTGTTTAAAGAATATTTGGAATATTCAAATTATTATTATGAACAAGTAATAAAAGACTGGAAAATAAAAAATAATATAAATAAAAATTAGGAATGGTGTGTTGTGAAAGTATTATTAAATGTAACTTTATGCGAATTAGAAGATAAAATAAATAGACAAATATTGGTTGATGAAAATATCTTTTTAACAGATTTATGTGAGTATGTAATAGTTTCTATGAATGGTAAAAAAATTCCTATTTATGAACTTGAATATGGTAGAAATATATATTGGCCATATGATATAGAAGAAATTCAAAACGAGAAAACTTTATTAGGATTAACTTTAAGAAATTTAAACTTAAAAAAAGGTAAATCTTTTTGTATTAGGTATAATTTTGATAATTTTTATTATTTTGATTTAACTGTAGATAATTTTATAGAAGAAGATAATGATAATGAAAATATTGATTTTAAAGTAATAACAGGTAATGGATATGGAATAATAGATGATAAAATGTGTAATTATTTAGTAGCATTGCTTGCTGAAAAAAGAAAGAATTATGACTCTTATTATTTAAAGAGCGAAAAAGAATATTTACAGAAAAGTTTTGATGTTAATGAAGTAAATAAGAGAATTGATGATTATAAAAAGAGTAAAGAAGATATGCTGTTACCTAAAAAATATATATTTAATGTTTCGTTAGAGGGATTTAATAAAGAAATTAAAAGAAAAATTTTAGTAAATAGTAATATAATAATAAATAATTTTTGTGAAAAAGTAATTTTATCTATGAATGGTGATTTATCGCATCCATTTGATGTTAAAATAGGTAAAGAATATTTGGGAGAATATTATAGTGAACTTGAATTATTTTATTTGAATTTAAGAGAAAAAAATAAGTTAAAAATCATTTATGATTGGGGAGATAATTGGCAATTTAATTTAACTCTTAGTAAAATAATAGATGGTACTAATGAAAAAGAATTTGAAGTTTTATCAGGAAAAGGTTATGGAATAATTGATGATTGTGGTGGTGTTTATTGTCTTTATGGAATTTTTAATGGTGAAGATACTGATTGGGGAGATTACGATATAAATCAATTTAATTTAGAAAAATGTAATGAGATTGTTCAAAAAATAGGATAGGTGTAGTGTATGAAAATAGATTTTGAAGATGAATTTTTTGATTATATTTTAAGTAGAGGATATGATTATTATGCTTCAGGTAAAGTTTCTAAAGTTAGAAATAGTAAAGATTATGTAACAGCGATAGTACATGGAAATGATGAGTATAATGTAAAAATTGAAATAAATGATGGTGTGTTTATTAATGGTGAATGTAGCTGTCCTTATAATGCTAATGGAGAATATTGTAAACATATTGCTGCGGTATTGTATTACTTGAATGATGAAAAGGGAGCTGAATGTAATAACAGGTATAATTTAGAAGATATAATTAATAAAATAAATGATAAAAAGATAAAAAAATTTCTTTATAATAGTTTAATTAATAATGATGATTTACTAAATAAGTTTAGAATTGAATTTAGTGATTTTTTTCCCAAGTTATCTAAGAAAAGTTATGAAAATAAAATATATAATGCTATTCGTTCTTGCGGAGATAGAAAATATGGATTTATTGATTATAGTAATGCATATAGATATGAGCATGTTATGTTAGAATTTATTAATGAAGCTGAAAAGTTAGTAGATAATGGGGATTATAATACTGCATTTACAATAGTAACTATTTTATTGGACTCAATTCCTAGAACTGAAATAGATGATTCGAATGGTTCAACAGGAATGGTTGCTGATTCCTGTATAGAGATAATATTTGATATTTTAGATATAATAAATACTGATGATAGGTTACTTAAAGATATATTAAATTATGTTATTAGTGATGTTAAAAGTTTATATTTATATAATTATGGTATAGATTTAAAGGGTATATTGGAGTATTTTATTAATGAACATTTATATTTAGATGAAATAAAGAATTCTTTGGAGACTGCACTTGATAATTCTAAAGATAAAGAATATTTTTATTGTAGAAAAGATTATATAAATTATTTAATTCAAATATATATATTGAATGATGATGAAGAAAATATAATTAAATTATTGGAGAAATATTCTTATGATGAGAATATTTGTATGATGTATGTTGATGAATTAGTTAAAGAAAATAAATTAGAGGATGCTATAAAAATATTAAAAAGTAATTTACGTGAAGATAATTATAAAAATAAAAAATATGCTCTTAAATTAGGACAAGTATATTATGATAATAAAATGAATGAAGAATATAAAAACATTTTATATGATATATTTTATAAGTATTCTAGTTATGATTTTGATATTTATCTTAAAATTAAAGAATTATATTCTAATATGGATTGGGATAAAGAGAAAATAAAAATTATAGAAAAAATTAAGAAAGATAAATATGTTGATAGGATTTTAAATCAAATTTATATAGAAGAAAAAATGTTTGATGATTTATTTTTGAATATATGTAATTATGGTATGGGTTATATAAAAGAATATGAAAAGTATTTATTACCAAAATATAATAGTGAATTATTAGATATTTATAAAAATTCTTGTCTTAACTCAGCATCTAAATCAAGTAATAGAAAATCATATAGAGATGTTGCTATTCAAATTAATCATATAATTGATATGGATAATTCTATTGATGTTGTAAGAGCAATATTAAGTGAAATAAATGAAAAATATTTTAGAAATAGGCCTGCAATGGTAAATGAATTTGAAAATGTTATAAAGAATTTAGAACAGTATTTTTAATAGAAATGACATAAATCTATGTGGTGGAGATAGTCATTGTGTAACGAATGTATAACAATTAAAGCCAAATAAAATAGAAAGAAATGAGGAAATAGTTATAATATGAGTTACACAGAAGAAAAAGAAATAATAGATGATGGAAATATTTCAGATGAAGAATTTGAAAGAAAATATTTACCATTTCATGAAAACTTTGATGAGTATATGATTAGATTTGTAATACCTGATGCAGTTGCATTTTATATTGCAAATGCACATTCAAGAGGATGTTTAGATAAATCTAAATTATATAATCATATTAACTCAGCAGTAGATATATTTAATTGTAGATGTGATATTGGGACAATAATTCCAACCATAGAAGCGATACTAAAAATCAGATATAACCTTAAAATAACTGAGACAAATCCATTAAAACTGGAAAAATATTATTAAAAATGCGGTCCTATCAATATTGATAGGGCTTTTCATATTTAAGGTTAGTGTAGAATATGTTGGGGATTAGTACCTAAAAAAGTACAATATAATTAAGTTAATTTAATAATAAATAAATCAAATTATTAAGTCAATAATAAATGATTTATTTGAATGAATATTTAATAGTCAAGGGCGAAACAAAGTTGAGTTTATTATAACCCTTGACTTTTAAATTTCATTATTTAAAATTTTTTATTTAACAAAGCTTGCCTTTGTTCTTAATTGTAAAATAAATTAAATAAATCTAATGTTATTATCTATTGATATTAAATCTTTCATTGTTTTAAATAAATTATTACCACTAGATAAAAATGACATTTTAATATTAATATTT
>JAGBES010000025.1 GCA_017936845.1 Bacilli bacterium | reverse complement strand
TCCTGAGCCAGGATCAAACTCTCCAAAAAAAAATAACTTTTAATTTGTTTGAATTGTTTTTTTCCTAACTTATTGAATTGACATTTTTGCTCAGTTTTCAAAGATCATTCATGTCTTCTTTTCAAGAAGCATTACTAATATATCAAATACTTTTCATTAAGTCAATACTTTTTTTAAATTTTTTAAAAAAATATTTTTTTGACAAAATATGACATTTTTGTAATATTTTGACTCCTTTTTGAAAAGCAACATTAATATATCAAATTAGAATATTTAAGTCAATACTTTTTTTGAAAAATTTTTTTATTTTTACAAAAAAATGTAAATTTGATATTTCTTACTGATATATCTATTTACATTATATTATATTTTATAATTTATATTACTAAAAATTGTGTTTTTCATTATAGTTTTTTACATCACAATATATTTTATAATAATCATAATTTTTTTTAGAATTAAATATCTGTGATCCATTTTTATATTTCTTTATTAAATCATCTAATCCATTTTTTATTGCTATATCTAAATCATCAGAATAATTCATTAATTTTTTATGATATTTATATTCCATTCTATCTAATATCTTATATTCTCCTGTTGGGAATATTCTTAAATCCAAATCATAATCAATATATTTGATTGTATTTTCTTCTATAATATATGGAGTTGCTATATTACAATAATAATATATTCCATCTTTTTTTAATTGTGCAATAACATTGTACCATTCATTTTTAAAAAAATACATTATGGCTGGTTCCTTTGTTCTCCAAGTTACACCTTCTGATCTTGTTACTAATGTTCTATTGTTACCACATACAATATAATCTTTATTCATATCCAATACAACAGCTTCTTCCCAACATCTATGGACATTCCCATCATGCTTGTAACACTGAATTTGAAATTTATCTCCTATACATATTTTATTCATATTATACCTCTTTCATTTATATCTATTATATACATTTTTTTTATTAAAAGCAAAATTTTTAAAAACTAAAAAGCAAAGAATTTTATTTCTTTGCTGCTTCCTCTATAGCTTTTTGTAATTGATTATCATTCTCATCAGTAGGATTATCTTTATATTTATCATCCAATGAAATATCTATATCAACATCTACACCTTTTTTATTTATCCAATTTCCTTTTGGTGTTAACCATTTTTTTGTAGTTATCTTATATTCACTACCATTACTTAATTCTAGCATCTCTTGTACAGTTCCTTTTCCATAACTAATTTTTCCTATTATAGTTGCCCCATACTCCTCTTTTAATGCTGCGCTTAACATTTCTGATGCTGAAGCTGAATTTTCGTTTTGTAATATAATAATTGGATATTTTTTAGTTACTGTTCCTACCGAATAATATTTTTTTATATTTGTTTTTGTTTCTGTTTGATATATAACATGACTAGAATCTAAAAATAATGAGATTATATTAGTTGCTGTTGTTAAATGTCCACCTGTATTATCTCTTACATCTATTATAAGTGAATCTATTTTTTCTTTTTCTAATTTTTGTAATTCTTCTTTAAATTGTTTATATGCTACATTTGAAAATATATCTATATATATATATCCTATTTTTTTATTATCTTTATTATATATTTTAGATTTTACAGCTTTTATTGTAACTGATTGTTTTTGAACAGTTATTTTTTTTATTTCATTATTTCTTTTTATTTCTAAAACAAATTCTTTATCTTTGCTATCTCTTATATATGATGAAATGTCTGATGGAGTTTTTTTAGAAAAATCTTCATCATTTATTTTTAATATAATATCTTCTACTTTTAACCCTGCTTTATCTGCTGGTGAATCTTCAAATACATTATATATAATTATATCTCCATTTGTTAAGCTTACTATTTCTATTCCTATTCCTTGATATTGTCCTTCCAATTGAATATTAAAGTTTGATGAATCTGATTCATCTAATAAATAAGAATAATCATCTTCAAGTGAATCTAACATTCCTTTTAAAGCATCATTTAATAATTCTTTTTTATCAACTTCATCATAATAGTTATCTATTATATAATTATAATTTTTAATAAATTCTTGTAAATCTTTATCATTATTAACTGTTTTTCCTTTATTTAAATTAGATGATATTAATCCTCCCATAACTAAACTTACTATGACTGATATTATAATCAATGATACAACTTCTATTGTTGTGAATGTATTTTTTTCTTTTATTTTATTTTTCTTTGCTTTTTCTTTTTCTATGTTTTGATTTTTAGTTATTGTTTTTTTGCTTATTTGTTTTTCTTTATTTTTTTTATCTTCAGTCATTATTTTTTTGCTTTTTAAATTTTCTTTTATTTTTTTATTATTGTTCTTATCATCAACTGTTCTCATTATTATCACCATAATTATATTAGCATATTATTAATTTAATAGCAAATAAAAAAGTTAAAAATTATTTTCTTTTTAACTTATATTTATTTGCCTCATATATAAAACTTTCAAATATATGTTCTGTATTTTCATCATTTAACATTTCTGGATGCCATTGTAATCCTATCTGAAAATCTTTAGTCGGATTTTCTATTGCTTCTATTAAAGAGTCTTCTGAATATGCACTTATTTTATTTATTCCTGGATTTTCTATATGATAATTATGTCTACTATTTACCATTATTTCATCTTTTTTTAATATATTATATAATAATGTATCTTTCATTATTTTTATGCTATGGGCATATTCTTCTTTTGAATGATGTATTACATTACTTTCAGAATTTCTTACATTTTTCATTTCTTTTTGGTGTGCTGCCATAAGTTGCATGCCTGCACATATTCCTATATATGGCATATTTTTTTCAAAAGCATAATTATATATATATTTTTCATATCCATATATTCTTAGTGCTCCTGGTTTTATAATAGCATCGCATATTTTTAATGACTGATTCAAATCATCTTTTTCTTCTAATGTTAATTTTTTTATTTCATTTATTTTTTTATTTTGATAATTTTCTATTTGCGTTGGAAATATTCCAATAGGTATTCCTCCATATTGTGATACTTTTTCTATAATAGGATTTATAACTTCATATATTAAATCTCCATCTTTATCTGTATATGGCCATTCTACTATTCCTATTATTGGTTTCATCTAATCATCCCCTCAATAGTTATGTATTATATTATTATAAATAACAAATGTCAACATAAAAAAATAAAAGAACTATTCAAGGGTATTTGATAGTTCTTTTAAAATATTTAATATTTCTTCTTTATTTTCATAATGATCTTTTATATTTCCATCATCAAGTTTTAACAATAGTGTTCCTTTTACTTTAAAATTATCTTTTTCATAATTATTTTCTTCATCTTTATAACTTTTATTAAATGCACTATTTAAGTCAACCGTATATATTTTAGTCTTTCCGCTTCTTATCATTGTCACATAACTATCAAATATACTTTTGTAAGGATCTTCACCTTCTAATAATAATACATAATATTCTCCATCTTTATTAAACATTTCTCCTATGATTATTTCATCATATTGTATTTCTGATGCGTTTAAATCATTTTTAAAAATATTATCTTTATCACTTTTAGTAAAAAATAATGTTATTACATAAAATATTAAAAATATAGTAGCTACTATAATAATTATAGTTATTAATTTTTTATATTCATTGCTTTCTACTGATGAATTGTTTTTTAAAATTACTTGTTTGTTTTTTTTACTCATTATATCACCAAAAGCATTATAACATATTTAAAAAAAAATAGAAACTTTTTTTCTATTTTCTATCATTATTTTGAAACTGGCATAGCACTTATTGATTTCACAACTTCTAAAAGTTCTGTTTCATTCATTACTTCTGATGTAGCATAATACTCTATTCCATTACTTATCCAAGTAACTTCATTATCACTTAACGATCCAACTGTATCTACTAATAATGTTGGTTCTCCATACATATTTATTGTTTCCATTTCTTTACTTACATTTACAGTTTCTTCTATAATTGTAAATGGACTATCTCCTAAGAATGTAAGTATTACTCTTTCTCCATTAGTAACAGATATTTTATCTTCACTTGCTAAATAAGTATTTTCCGGCATATACATTGGATATACTATATCATTTAAACTTTTAGATGTTTCTTTTACTTCTTTTATACTCATATTACTTTTTATATCAAAGTAATCTTTATCATATTTAGATTTTAAATCTATATTATCAAAATTCATTTTAATTTTTATATTATTATCTTCATCATAAACTTCTACTTTTTCTACCATAGATGATTTATTTAAATATATTTTTTGACTATTTAATTTTTTATTATTAGAATAATTTACCTTAGTAGTAATAATAGTTGTGGATTTATTTTTTTCTATTTTCTTTGTTTTATCTTTTTCAATATCTGTTACTAAACTTTGTAATAAATAGCTTTGTGAATTATTATATGGCCATTCACTTTGAAATTTAAAACTTTTATTAAGTGATGGTGTAAGAACATAGACTCCATCATCATTTTTTAATATAATCTGTTCATGATCATTTATCTTATTTTTTAAACTTACTTTATAATAATCTTTATCTTTATATGATACATTTACATCATAATAATATGTATCTTCATTATTTATAATTTCCAGTTCACCACTTAAATAATAACTTTTTGTTTTTTCTACTTTTTTTATAAATTTTTTTGATTCATCATTATTTTTAAAACATCCTGTAAAGAAAAAACATCCTAACATAAGAATCAACAATATTTTCTTTTTCATTCTTTCACCCCATAAATTATTTTCATTTAATTATATGGATTTATTTTCTTTATATGAATATTTTAAATTATTTAGGACATTCTATTAATAAAGAAAGGAGCATATCATGGAAAGTTTACAAAAAACAGCTCTTATTTTTACAATTATAGGAGCTATTGTATGGGGAATTATTGGAATTTTTAATTTCAATATTGTTGATTACCTTTTTGTTGAACTACTTAATATCAAATTTTTAGCCAATCTAATATATATTATTGTTGGTATATGTGGAATTATCAATATAGGTATTCTTTTTAATCACATTGAATCAAAATAATCTTCATGATTATTTTTTTGTTTCTATAAATACTGTAGATTTTTTCAAAAACTTTACATCTTCAATCATTTCATCAAATAAAAGATTTATATTCATGTGTTTATATCTACTCATATTTTCACCTCAAAATAAATTTATCATACATATTTTATTAAAACATTAAATTCGACAAAACTAGCTATTTTTAGAACTTATATTTTTTCATAAATTTCTATAGTAAAAAATATTTTTTTATTGTATAATTAAAAAAGGTGATAATAATGAAATATCCAACAAAATTAAAAAATAATAAAAGGAGTATTTCATATGGAAATAGAGGTATGTCTTTAGAAAATGATTTAAATGAAACAAATAACTTTTATTTAATTAACAATAAAGCTATCATCTATAAAAAACCAACACCTATTACTATAACTAAAGTTGATTTTCCAAATCGTAAGGATGCAGTTATTAAAGAAGCATATTTTAAAATTCCATCAACTACAGATTATAATGGAATATATAAAGGTAAATATATTGATTTTGAAGCTAAAGAGACTAAAAATAATAATTTTCCTTTATCAAATATACACGTTCATCAGATAGAACATTTAAAAAAAATAGCTGAACACGGTGGTATAAGCTTCTTAATTGTTAGATTTACATTAAAAAATAAAACTTTTCTACTTGAAACTAAAAATTTAGTTAAATTTATAAAAGAAAGTACACGAAAATCAATTCCATTAAATTATTTTGAAAATTATGGTTATTTAATTAAAGATAAGTTTAATCCAAGAATAGATTATTTAGAAATTATCGATAATTATATCTATAAAGATTAAAAAGGAGAGGTAAAATGAAAGATTTTTTTAAAAATAATAAAGATTATGTGATAATTATCATAGTTAGCTTAATAGCATTTATAGTTGGATGTTTAGCAATTAATATATGGATTTCACTAATTGTTATAGGTATTGCTGATTTAGTCTTATTTATTCCAAATTTATTAAAAAATAGAAAAAAAATTGAAACTAGTAGACATGCAGCTACTATAAAAAAACAAGTTAAACCTAAGAAAAAACACGAAAAGAAAAAGAATTCTAGAAAAAATGGAAAAAATTTAATTAAAAAATTAATCTTTATTTTCTTAATTCTATGTATTATAGGTGTGTTAGCAATTTGTGCTTTTATAGGGTATATTGTTATGAATGCTCCTAAATTTGATCCAAATGAATTATATCATCAGGAAGCCTCAACTTTCTATGATATAGATGGTAAAGAATTTGGAAAACTTGGTGCTGAAAATAGAGAAATAATTAAATATGATGATTTACCAGAAGTATTAATAAATGCTATAGTAGCAACTGAAGATTCAAGATTTTATCAACATAATGGTTTTGATCTTCCTAGATTTACTAAAGCAAGTCTTCAAACTTTATTGGGTAGTAGTAGTGCTGGTGGTGCTTCTACATTAACAATGCAACTTGTTAAAAACCACTATACTTCAACTCAAAAAAGTTTAACAAGAAAATTCACTGATATATATATGGCTATATATGAAGTAGAAAAACATTATACTAAAGAAGAAATTTTAGAATTTTATATTAATGCTCCTTATCTAGGTGGAAAATCATATGGGGTTGAACAAGCTTGTAAAACTTATTTTGGGAAATCTGCTAAAGATATAAATTTAGCTGAAGCTGCTTTAATAGCTGGTTTATTCCAATCACCTGGTAGTGATGATCCTCTTAGATATCCAGAAAAAGCAGAAGCAAGAAGAAAAATAGTTTTAAAGTTAATGGAAAGACATGGATATATTACAAAACAAGAAAGACAAGCTGCTGAAAAATTAACTGTAGATAAACTTTTGGTAAATAGTGAATCAGAAACTTCTAATAACCAATATCAAGGATTTATAGATACTGTTATTGAAGAATTAATAGATGATGGAATTAATCCTTATGATAATAAAACAGCTCTTGAAATATATACAACAATGGATAGAGAAAAACAAGAATATATAAATGATATAATGACTGGTAAAACTTGGGATTGGAAAGATGAAAAAGCAACTGCTGGTATAGCTGTTATTGATGTTAAAAATGGTAATTTATTAGCCGTTGGTGCTGGTAGAGATAAAACTAAAGAAAGAACATTTAATACTGCAACACAATTAAAAAATCAAATTGGTTCTACCGCAAAACCTCTTTACGATTATTCCGTAGGTATCGAATATGAAAATTGGTCAACTTATGAACCTTTTACAGATGAAAACATTACTTATTCAGATGGTACTAGTCTTAGTAATTGGGACGGTTCTTATATGGGATTCTTAACTTTAAGAAAAGCACTAGCTGAATCAAGAAATACATCTGCTGTTAAAGCATTCAAAAAAAATAAAAATGGTAACATCAAAGAAACTGTTACAAAATTAGGATTACATCCTGAAGAAAATTTACATCAGGCACATGCAATTGGTGGTTATACTGGTGAATGTCCAGTAACTATGGCTGCTGCTTATGCTACTTTTGCTAATGGAGGTGTCTATAATTCTCCACATAGTTATATAAGAGTTGTTGATAAAAATACAGGTGAAGAAACTAAAAAAGAAGTAACTACAACAAAAGTATTTAGTCCTCAAACAGCTTATATCATGACAGATTTATTACAATCATCAGCTAAAAGAGGATTATTGAATCATGCAAATATAAATGGTACTGTTTATGGAGCAAAAACTGGTACATCAAATTTTGATGATAAAACTAAAAAAGCTAGAAATCTTCCAGATAATGCAATTAATGATTACTGGGTATCTGGTACCTCACCTGATTATGCTATTTCTGTTTGGTATGGTTATGAAAAGCCAAATAAAGAATATCACAATATTTTTGGTACAACTTATCATGAAAGATTGTTTCAAAAGGTAGGAAAAGGTATATTTAAAAAAGGAAGCTCTTTTAAAAACCCTGGCGGTGTTTCTAAAGTTGCTGTTGAAACTGAAACATATCCAGCTAAACTTCCTAGTGAATATACTCCAAAAAATCTAATTGTTACTGAATTGTTTAAAGCAGGTACTGAACCTACTGAAACTTCTACAAGATTTAGTAAATTAGCTGATGTTACTAATCTAAAAAGTTCCGTATCTGGTAATCAATTAACTCTTAGTTGGGATCCTATTGGAACACCAGATGCTTTAAATGAAGAAAAAATAAAAGAATTAGCTAAATCATTATTTGAAACAAATGGATTTCAAAATAAATTTGTTTCATCTAGAAAATCTTATAATAACAAAAATATAGGTAGCTTAGTATACAAAATATATAGTAAAGATGATAACGGTAATTTAAACTTAATTGAATCAACTTCATCTAATTCTATTACTATTACTGTTAATTCTTCTTCTCCTACAAGTTATGTTGTAAAATCTTCTTATACAATATTTACTTCAAATATGAGTGATGGTGTTTCTACAACAGTTTCATTAGCAGGTGTTACTGATGAAATAACACTTAAACTTAAAGGAGAAAGCCAAATAACTGTTCCAAAGGGTTCATATAGTGAACAAGGTATTATAATAATTAAAAATGGAGAAGAAACAGTTTTAACACCAACTTCTATTACATATTATAATAATACTACAAATACTCCTTCAACATTTGAATTAATGAATTCTATGCCTGGAATATATACTGTTACTTATAATTACGAATCAAAATCAATATCAAGAAATGTAACGATACAATAAAAAGAATTTCAAATTAACTTGAAATTCTTTTTTCTTTACATATATCTTTTAATTTACAATTATCACATAAAGGATTTCTTGCTTTGCAATAGTATCTTCCAAATAACAATAATTGATGATGTATTCTTTTAGCATTATAGTTTTTAAATTTTTTAGTTAACTTTTTTTCTATTATTAAAACATCATCGTTTTCATTAGCAAGTCCAAGTCTTATACTTACTCTTTTTATATGAGTATCTACTGCTATAAATTGCTCATTATATAATTCACTAAGGACAACATTAGCTGTTTTTCTACCTACGCCTGGTAATGATTCTAAATATTCTCTATTATTTGGTACTATACCATTGTAATCTTTAAGCAATGAATTAGCTATTATTTTAATATTTTTTGCTTTCTTATTAAATGTTCCAATACTTTTGATAATAATTATAATATCTTCTATATTAGCGTCTTTTAATTCCTTTAAACTTTTATATCTAGAAAACAATATCTTGTTTACTTCATTTACTCTTTTATCTGTTGTTTGTGCACTAAGCATAACTGCTATTAAAAGTTCATAATCCTTAGTATAATTTAATTCACATCTAGGATTTATAATTATTTCATCTAAATAATCAATTATTTTCTGTATCATCATTTAACCAATCATAATCAAACATTTCTGTTTTTTTTGTATTATTTTTTTTAAATTGTTTTCTATCTTTTTCTACATCATCTTTACTATTTATCCCTTTCTTCTTCCATTCATATAATATTTTATCTATATATCTTAAATTTGATACACCATTCCATACAGCTTCTTTTAAAGCACATTTAATGATTTCTTCATTATAATTATCTAACCATCCACTTATAAGCTCATATTCTATTGGTGACAAAGTTCTTCCAAATTCTTTTTCAAAATTATCATATATATTTGATTTTTCTTTTTCTTTTTTTTCTTCATTTATAACTAAATATGCTAATTTCTTATACAAACTAGACATATCTATTATTTCTTCTATAACATTGTTACTTTTTCTTGTTACAATTGATATTAAATCTGCATTATTTAAGTTTTCTATTATTTCTAACACTTCTGGTATTTTCAAATTTAAATCTCTACCTATTTTTTCTGGATTAAATGTTTCTTTTTTTTCATTTATTATATATATTAATACTACTAAATCTTTTTCTTTTAATTTTAATTCTTTATATTTTAATAACAATATTTTAGGTATACTTATAGTTCCATCTTTTAATATATTTATAAACTTATCCATCATATTAATCACCTACTTTATTATACATTATTTTTATTGATAAATTTATCTAATTTATATTTTTTTATTAATTTTAATCCATATTCTTTATTATAACTATTAATAATCTTATCAATTTCTATTTTTTTCTTATTAATTGATAAATCATCAATTAAATATCCATATTTAATTATTCCTTTTTCTAATTCTTTATCTAATTTAAAATTTAATATAGTAGCAAATCTTATAGCTCTAAGTATTCTTAAAGGATCTTCTTTTAATTCCTCATCATTTCTTACTAATCTTATTGTTTTATTATCTATATCATTTCTAGCATTCATTAAATCAACATAATTACCATCTTTATCTATACACAATGTATTTATAATAAAATCTCTTCTTTTTAAATCTTCTTTTAATGTTTCAACATAATTAATTAATATATCATTTCTATTTTTTAAATAAATATCATTTCTAAATGTTGTTACTTCAAATTTATAGTTATTTTCAATTATGATTACATTACCATATTTACTATATTTTTTATCTATGTTACTAAATATTTTTTCTATATCATCTACTTTAGCACTCGTACATATATCAATATCAGAAGAATTTCTATTCATATATTTATCTCTAGGATATCCTCCAACTATGTATGCCTTAAATCCATTTTCTTCTAAGTTATTTAAAATACTTAAAGCCACTTCATACATATATATCACCAATTAAATAATAACAAAAAAATAACAAAAAGCCAATGACTTTTTGTTTAATATTTACTATAAATTATCAAATATTTATTAATAATAGTTATCTAACTTTATATTTTTTTATATTTTTATTATTATTTAAGAAACCAATTCCAATTTTTTTTACATCTAATAAATTTATATTTTTTAATTCACCATTACAATATAAGAAAAAATTTCCTATACTTTCTACTTTTGGTAATTTTATAATTTCTAATTTTTCATTGCTATATAAAAAATTATCTCCTATAGTTTGAACATTTAGTATTTCTATAGTTTTTAATTTTTCATTATAATATAGAAAATTATCTTTTATATTTTTAATTTTTGTCATTTCTAACCTAACTATTTTTTCATTATAATATAAGAAAAAATTTCCTATATTTTCCACTTCTGGCATTTCTATTGAAGCTAAATTTTGATTATAGCATAGGAAAGAATCACCTATATTTTTTACTTTTGGTAGTTCTATTCTTTTTATGCTTCTATTATTATATAAAAAATTATCTCTTATATTTTCTATTTTTGATAATTCTATATTTGTTAATTTTTCATTATAATATAAGAAATTTAAACCTATATTTTGAACATTTGAAATTGATATACTTACTATATTTTTATTATAATATAAAAAATTATTTCCTATAGTTTTAGCATTTGGTAATTCTATATTTGTTATTTTTTTATTATAATATAAGAAGTAATTTCCTATAATTTTAGCATTTGGTAATTCTATATTTTTTGCATATTCATTAAACAATAAAAATCTATCTTTAATATTTTGTATATAATTATTTTTATAACTAATTATATTATTAGTTTTATCTAATTCTATATTTATTTCTTTCAAATCTTCATATTTAATCGTTATTTTTTTATCTTTGGTTACTTCTATATCTTTTATCTTTCCTATTTCTTTTATAGAATCTATAAGACTATCATTAATTCTCTTGTCATATGTTTCTATTATTTTATCTTTTCTATCTATTATAAAGTAATCTATTAAAATATATCGTTCTTTTTCTTTATTATATCTATCTATAACAATTCCATTATCTATTATGATATTATTTTCACAATAATAAATATTGCTTAGTTCACAATTATATCTATAATATTTTTTATCATTTCCTTTTACATAACATAACTCATCTGTTAAAAAGGAAGAATAAATATTCATATTTTGATTGATATTTAAATTATAATATTTTTCAAAACTTGTTGTTAAGCCTGGTATTATATTTTCTAAGTTATTTCCATACGTTGCGTCTGGATTTTTTACTGTATGATTATATCTATTCTTTATTGATAATGTATTATTATCACCTCTTGTAAATTGGATACTTATTACTGATGTTCCATATAAATCTTCTCTTTTGGGATTTTTAAAGCCTTCTCTTTTTATTTCTTCTACATTTTCTTTTACGGCAAAGAATACATAACAACTTTTTAATCTTTTATTTCTAAAAGTACATAGTTCTTCACCTTTAGAATAATATCTTTTAAATTTTTGAATATCTTCTTCACTTTTACATTCATATAATATATAACCTTTTTCTTTTAATAATTCTTCTGGGCTTTTATTTGTTGTAATAATTTCTTTTTCTACATCAACAAAACTATATATATAGTTTTTAAATTTTTCTTCTAAGTTATTTTCTATTATTTCACTAGCTAAGTTTTTTGTAAAAGCTATATTTTCTTTTAATATATTATAAACTAAGTTAGGTTGTTCTAATAAACTTGGGAATAATTCTCTACATAGATGCATCATTTCTTCTCCATAGTTTTTCTTTATTTTTTTTAATTCTTCATTATCCATATTTATAGTGCCCCCTTTTTTATCGCATATATTAACATTTGTTAGCTTAAATGTCAATAAAAAAAAGCCATTGGCTTTTTAGTTTAATGCTTCTTTTAATTTAGAACCAGCTTTGATAACAACAGCAGTTCTTGCAGGTACTGGTACACTTTCACCAGTTCTTGGATTACGAGCAGTTGTAGCAGCTTTTTCTTTAGCTGTGAAAGTAACAAATCCTGTTAATGTTACTTTTCCTTCTTCTTTTAATCCTTTTTCAATTCCTTTTACCATTGCATCATATGCTTTAGTAGCATCTGCTTTTGTTAATCCTGCTTCTTCAGCAATAAAACTTACTAATTCAGTCTTTGACATTTCTAATTACCTCCCATAATTTCTAAGCTATCTTGCTTACATTCTAAGAATACCATTTTTTATTAATAAAAGCAACACTTTTGAGTAAAAAAAGCTTATTTTTTAACAATTATTTTGCTTTATTGAATATAATTTTCTAGGTGATTATATGTTTAAAAAATTATTCATTATCTATTTTATTCTTTTTATTTGTTGTACAGGTTGTAATAATAAAAAATTTAATGAAAATATTAACACTGTTATTGAAGAAAACAAAAATATAATTGTAGGTATAAATTATCCTACTACTGGCTATAAAAAAATTGATAATTTAATAAGCAATGATATTGAAGTTATATATAATGATTTTAAAGATGAATATGAAAGTTTTTCTAATTTAACTGATAAATCTGAATTAAATATTGATTATACTTATAATATATTAAATGATACTTATATAACTATAATTTTAAACATATATATAAACAGTTCAAAATTAAGTGATAAAATAAATTATATTAAAACTTATAATTACGATATTAATAAAAAAAGTATGATTAGCCTAAGTGATATTTTATCTGAAGATAAATTTAAAACTGTTAATTCTTTAACAAAATCTTATATCATAAAACATTATAAAAATTTCATTGATATTAATACATTAAACAATATTCAAAATCAATATGATAATTTTAGTTTTGATGAGGAATATTTATATATTTATTTTAATCCTAATAGTAATTATAATGATATTATGGAAGTAATGATTCCTTTAAAAAATTTAAACATTAAATTAAGTAAAAAGAAGAACTTGAATAAAGCAAGTATACCTGCTAATAAGATTGTAGATGTTAATAAAAAAGTAGTTGCACTTACTTTTGATGATGGTCCTAGTAAATATACTGATGATTTAATTAATATTTTAAAAGAAAATGATGTTGTTGGTACTTTCTTTATATTAGGAAATAAAGTTGAAATTTATTCTGATACTTTAATTAAAGTTATAAATAATGGAAATGAAATAGGAAATCATTCTTACAATCATAAATGGTTAACTAAAGTTGATAATAATGAACTCCAAGATCAAATTAATAAAACACAAAATATTATATTTAAAAATTTAAATTACATGCCTACTAATTTTAGACCAACTTATGGTTCTATCAACAATAATATGCGAAATAATATTAGTTTAAATATTGTTTTATGGAATGTTGATACCATGGATTGGAAATATAAAAGCGTTGATAAAATTGTATCAAGAGCTACTAAGAATACTAAGGATTTAGATATTATATTAATGCATGATACTAAAAAAAGAACCGTAGATGCTGTAAAAAAAATAATACCTATTTTAAAAGAAAAAGGTTTTGAATTTGTTACTGTATCTGAATTACAGGAAATAAAAAAATTAAGAAAAATCAATGAATAATTTAAAAGAAAAAGAAATTAAATTATTAGATTTACAAAATTTAACTACAGGTATATTTATAATAAGTTTATTAATATCTATTTATATTACATATATTGATAAAAAATCAACTCTTAATCCTAATATAAATTACCCAGATACTTCTAAAATTTCTGTTTTTAATCGTACATTAGTAGTTATTTTATCATTAAGCTATCTATATATAAGTTATAACAATAGAAAAATAGCTACTGAAAAAGGGCAAAAAACAAATCTATTTAACTTACAAGTAATGGCTTCAGAAATATCACTTTTATCAACATTAATAGTTTTATATGTAGTAATAAAATCTTACGGTGAAAATTACTCAATAATTGCAGGGAGTGGAAATCCTAATTTATAAAAAAATAGACGTCATTGTCTATTTTTCATCTATTGTTTCATTATATTCTTTGCAAATTAAATCTAAATCTCTAATTAATTTATCTACTTCATCAAAATCTTTAACTCTTACTCCACTAGCAAATTTATGGCCACCACCATTATATTTACTAGCAACTTCATTTATAATAGGTCCTCTTGATCTTATTGAACCTCTTATATAATTATTATTTTTATCTAAAGAAAATACTGCCCATGCATTTATATTTTCAATATAATTAAAATCATTTACCATATTTCCTGCAGTTGCTGCATCTACACTATAATCTTCTAGCGTTTTATCATCTATTTTTATATATGCAAAACCATTTTCTGTTACTTTAATATTATCTTGTAAATAACCATGAAATCTAATTTCTTTAAGTGGTCTCATATATAAATTTTTATATAAATTGGTAAAATCAATTTTTGTTTCTTTTATTAATCTTGATACTAAATCAAATGTCTTTGGTGTAGTATATGAAAATAGAAACCTATCTGTATCTGCTACTAGACCTATAAATAGATTTTCAGCAGCACCTTTACTCATTTTTAATTTCGTATTGAAAGCTAATTCTATAATCATTTGTGATGCACTGCTTGATGTTTCATCTATCCATTCAAGCATACAAGTTTTTTCAATAAAAGGATGATGATCTATTTTAATTGAATATGCAAATTCACTAGGTATAGCTGAATCTATTCTAGACATATCTGGTGTATCCGTTACTATAAGTAGCATATTTGATGTATCTTCTGGTGCTTTATCTAAATTTCCTAAATATTTAAATTTTGATGCAGAACATCCTACTACATATACATTTTTATTTGGAAACGTATTTTTTATTATTTGCTTTAATCCTATACTACTTCCTAATGCATCTGGATCTGGTCCAACATGTCTAGCAATTACAATATTATCATATTTTTTTATTAGATTATATATTTTTTTTAACATCTTATTTGACATATTATTCTCCAATTAATTCAGCTGTATCTTCTGCTATCATTAATTCCTCATTTGTAGGTATAACATACACTAATACTTTTGAATCCTTACTACTTATTTTTATTTCTTCTCCTCTTATTTCATTTGCTTCTTTATCTATATATATTCCTAAACAATTTAATTTATTAATTATTGCTTCACGTGCTTCTTTAGCATTTTCTCCTAATCCTGCAGTAAATATAATTGCATCTACACCATTTGCTTCTACAAAATATTCAGCTATATATTTTACTACTGTATCTACATATTTATTGAAGGCTAAAATACATCTTTTATCATTTGCTTTTACTCCTGCATAAATATCTCTAAAATCACTATATTCTCCACTTAATCCTAAAAATCCAGATTTTTTATTTAAATCATTCATTACTTCATCTAATGATTTTCCAGTATTTGAAATAATATATGGAATAATTGATGGATCTATATCACCACTACGAGTTCCCATCATTATACCAGCTAATGGTGTAAATCCCATTGTTGTATCTAAACATTTACCATTTTCTACTAAAGATAATGATCCTCCACTACCTAGATGACATATAATTGCTTTATATTGATCTTTATTTAATAATCTTGGAATTTGTTTACTTATATAACAATGACTTGTTCCATGAAATCCATATTTACGAACTTTATAATCTGTGTACCACTCATATGGTACTGGATATAGATAATTTACTTCATTCATTGTTTGATGGAATGCTGTATCAAATACCCCTACCATTTTTACATTAGGTAAAACTTTTTTTACAGCTTCAATTCCTAGGATATTAGCTGGATTATGAAGTGGTGCTAGAGGAATATATTTTTTTAAATCTTCTATTACTTCATCAGTAATAATAACTGATCTATTATATTTATCTGCTCCATGAACTAATCTATGACCTATTCCATCTATTTCATCTAATGAAGATATTATATTTAATGATATTAACCTATCTAATAATATTTCTACAGCTACAGTATGATTTGGCATTTCAATTTCTTCTTTTATTTTTTCACCATTATATTTTATTGTATAAAAACTATTTGGTAAAGTAACTCTTTCAAAATAACCACTTGCTATACAATTTTTATTAGTCATATCAAATAGACTAAATTTTAAAGAACTACTTCCTGCATTAATTGATATTATTTTCATATAAACCTTCTTTCTACTATATTATTATACTATAAATTTAGCAATAATAAAAGGAATAAAAATTTTTATTCCCATTTTATATAAATTAATTTTTTGATAGTGTATATGTATCTCTTGCTATCATCAATTCTTCATCTGTTGCTACTACATATACAGGTATTTTTGATTCTTCTTTTGTAATTATACCTTCTTTTCCTTTTCTTACTATCGTTTCATTATTCTTTTCTTCATCTAAAACAATTCCTAAAGAAGTTAATTTTTTTAATGTTTCTCCTCTTATAATTGAGTCATTTTCTCCTCCACCAGCTGTAAAGCATATAGCATCTATTTTTCCATTTAGTTTAACATAGTATTTTGCTATATATTCTACTATTTTATCTGTATACATATCAAATGCTAAAATTACTTTTTCTTCATTTGCATAGAATGCTCTATCTAAATCTCTCAAATCGCTCATTCCTGCAATTCCTTCTAAGCCACTTTCTTTGTTTAATAAACTATCTATTCTATCAAAATTAAATCCTGTTTTTTTACTTACATAATTTAACATACTGTAGTCAATATTTCCACTACGAGTTCCCATCATTATACCAGCATTTGGTGTAAATCCCATTGAAGTATCTATACTCTTTCCTTCTTCTATAGCTGCTATACTTGCTCCATTACCTATATGACAAATTATTAAGTTAGGATTTTCTTTATTTAATATTTGTTTCATTTTTTCTGTTATGAATCTATGACTTAATCCATGAAATCCATATTTACGAACATGATATTTTACATACCATTCATATGGTACTGAATACAAGTAGTTTTTTTCTTTCATTGTTTGATGAAATGCAGTATCAAAGCAAGCCACTTGTACAGCAGTTGGTATAGCATTTCTAAAAACTTTTACTCCTACTAAATTAGCAGGATTATGAAGTGGTGCTAAATCAGAAATTGATTCTATTTCTTGAATTACTCTGTCATCTATTACAACACTTCTTGAATATTTATTTCCTCCATGAACTATTCTATGTCCTACCGCTGCTATTTCATCTAAACTTTTTATCATTTTTTGTTCTAATAATTCATTTAATAATAGTTTTACTGCTTCTTCATGATTATTTATTACTATATCTTTTCCTATTTTTTCTTCTTTTACACGAATACTATAGTTACTACCCTCTAATCCTATTCTATCAAAAGTACCTTTCATTAATACTTCTTCTTCTGGCATTTCGTATAAACGGAATTTTAATGTAGAACTCCCTGCATTTACTGATAATAATTTCATTTTATCAAACCTTTCTAAATTTTATATTCCACTATTCTTAAATTTGGAATATCTATCTTACTCATATCTCCATCCTCTGGAATTCCATTAATAGCATAATGTATTGCTCTAAGTACTGCACTATGAGTTACTACCAAAACTTTCTTGTCTTTATATTTTATTCTTATTTCTTCTATAAATTCATTTATTCTCTTCATAAAGTCTTGAACACATTCAATTTTATTTTCACTTGTATTTATATAAAAATTCCAACATTTTACTGTATCGACATCATTTATATTAGCACCTTCACAAAAACCCCAATCTCTTTCTATAATTCTATCATCAATATTAATTGGATACTTATTATTTGTAATAATTTTTGCTGTTTGACGAGCTCTTCTAAGTGGTGACGATATTACTACATCTATATTTAATGAAGAGACTAACTCTTGTAATTTTTTTGCATCTTCTATTCCTTCAACACTTAAATCTGTCTCCGTCTGTCCTTGTACTAATCCATATTTGTTTTTTTCTGTTTGCCCGTGTCTTACTAAATATAATATCATTTTAATTTCTTTCAACTGGTTTCATTGTTGGGAATAGAATTACATCTCTAATTGAATCTGATTCTGTAAATAACATTACTAATCGGTCTATTCCATAACCAACTCCACCTGCTGGAGGCATTCCATATTCTAGTGCTTCTATAAAATCCATATCTATATCATTTGCTTCATCATTTCCAAGATCTTTTTCTTTTAATTGTGCTTCAAATCTTTCTAATTGATCTATTGGATCATTTAATTCTGTATATGCATTAGCAAATTCTCTTCCACCTATAAATAATTCAAATCTATCTACAAATCTAGGATCTTTAGGATTTTTCTTAGTAAGTGGTGATATTTCTACAGGATGTCCATAAAGGAATGTAGGTTGAATTAAAGTTTCTTCAACATATTTTTCAAAGAACAAATTAATAATATGACCTACTGTTTTTTCATGTTCTTGTACTTCTATATTATGTTCTTTAGCTAAGTTTAAAGCTTCTTCTACAGTCATCTGTTTTTTAAAATCAATTCCTGTTTGTTCTTTTATTGCATCTACCATACTAATTCTTTTCCATGGACCTTCTAGATTAATCTCATGTCCATACCAATTATATACCATTTTACCAGTTACTTCATTAGCTATTTTTTGATACATTTTTTCTGTTAAATCCATCATTCCTTCTAAATCACTATAAGCTAAATATGCTTCCATCAAAGTAAATTCTGGATTATGTTTTGGATCCATTCCTTCATTTCTAAATACTCTACCTATTTCATATACAGCTTCCATTCCACCGACTAATAATCTTTTAAGTGGTAATTCTAAAGCTATTCTTAAATACATATTTAAATCTTGAGCATTATGGTGAGTAATAAATGGTCTTGCACTAGCTCCTGTAAGTAAAGTTGATAAAACTGGTGTTTCCACTTCTGTAAATCCTTCATTATCCATAAAATTTTGAATACATCTTATAATCTTTGGACGTAAGAAAGCTATTTTTTTTGCTTGATCATTCATAATTAGATCAACATATCTTCTTCTATATCTTTCTTCTATATCAGTAAGCCCGTGAAATTTTTCTGGAAGTGGTTTTAATGCTTTTACTAAATGTGTATATTCTAAGCATTTAATTGTAACCTCTCCTGTTTTTGTTTTCATAACTTTACCATGTACACCAACAATATCTCCTATGTCTGCTGATTTAAATAAGTTATATTTTTCTTCCCCAACATCATTTATGGAAATATATATTTGAATAGGTCCTGTTTTATCTTTAATTGAAAAGAAAGAAGCCTTTCCCATTTTTCTTATAAACATAATTCTTCCAGCTACAGTAGCTGTATCTGTCATATTCTCAAATGCTTCATGATCAATATCTTTATATTTTTCTTTTAAAGTTTCTGCATACGCATCTCTTTTAAATGCTTCTCCAAATGGATCCAAATTAAGTTCTTTTAATTTTTCTAATTTTTCTCTTCTTACTAATTCTTGTTCTGTAAATTCTCTCATTCTTTCACCTCTTTATCGACTACAATACTTCTACTTAAAATATCTTGTAATCCTCTTTTGTCATGTCTATATAATATCATAAAAAGACTTGTAATTACTAGTATAAATTGGATAAATCCTAAAATAATTAATGATATTAAATATGTGTTACTACTAACTATTTGTACTAAAAAGATTGTAACAAGTGAATATAGCATTCCTTCTGTTACTATACTTCTTGTAAATGTATTAAATAAATTTAGTTTCTTTGAATCTTTATGTCTAATTTCTAATTTCATTATATATTTACCTAATGTAGCTTTAAATATAACGGGTATTATAACATAATATATAAGCATTATTATTAAACCTACAACATTATAAACTACATTTTCACTATCTATACTACTTAAATAAATAGAATATTCTCTTGCATAAGCATCAAATGTTATTTCACCATTTAAGGCTTGTTCTGTTAAATTATTTATATCATTATTTAAAAATTCAACATTACTATTTTTAGGTATAAAATATGATACTATCATTAATATTGCTGTTATGAATATAAAATCAATTATATAAGCAATTATTCTTTTTGATGCATTAGCACTCATAAGACCCCTCCTTTAAGAAATTACTAATTAATTCTTTAAATTCTTCTACTGTTTTTGTTTTAAAAATATCTTCTTTTAGTTTTGCTGTATTAGGTATTCCTTTTAAATACCAAGCTGCATGACTTCTCATTTCAAGTAAAGCAACTTTGCTATTTTTTAAATCTTTAAGTAAGTCTAAATGATGTAATATCATTTTTAATTTTTCTTCATTTGATATTGTTTTAGGTATGATACCATCTTCTAAGTATTCAACACATTCTTTAATAAGCCAAGGATTACCAAGTGCTCCTCTACCTATCATAATGGCATCACAACCTGTTTCATCTAACATTCTTTTAGCATCATAACAACTTTTTATATCTCCATTTCCAATTACTGGAATACTTACATTTTCTTTTACATCTTTTATAATATTCCAATCGGCTTTACCACTATATCCTTGTGATCTAGTTCTTGGATGAACTGTAATCGCACTTGCTCCAGCTTTTTCTACTATCTTAGCTATTTCTACTGCATTAATACTACCTGAGTCCCATCCGCTTCTAATCTTAACTGTTACTGGTAAATTTACACTTTCTACAACAGCAGAAACTATTTCATAAACTTTTTCTGGATTTTTAAGTAATGCACTACCTGCTTGTGACTTTAAAGCTACTTTAGGTACTGGACAACCCATATTAATATCTATAATATCTGGATGCATATTTGACTCTATATATTTAGCTGCTTTTACAAACGATTCTTTATCGCTACCAAATATTTGTTGAGCAATTGGTCGTTCATTATCTGTCATATAAAGCATATCTATTGTTTTTTTTGAACCATAACTTATAGCTTTATCACTAACCATCTCTGCATATATAAGTCCTGCTTTCATTTCCTTTATAATAGTTCTATAGGCATGATTACAAATACCTGCCATAGGTGCTAAAACAACATTATTTTTTATTTCGATATTTCCAATTTTAAACATCAAATCACCTACTTAAAATTATAACAAAAAAAAGACATTTTGTCTTTTACTTTATCAATTTTTTAAAACTATTTGGTATATCTATTTCAAATCTCATCATTTTCTTTTGTTTTGGATTAAAAAATTCTAATTTATTAGCATGTAATGCCATTCTTTTAATTGAATTATCTTTTGAACCATATTTTTTATCACCAACAATTAAATTGCCCATTTCTTTTAAATGAACTCTTATTTGATTTTTTCTACCTGTTTCTATATTAATATCAAGCATCGTATATCTATCATTACTCTTTATTTTTTTATAATGTGTAATAGCAAGTTTCCCATCTTTACTATTAGTAGAATATGTATACATATCTTTCTCTTTTAAATATGATTTTATTGTTCCTGCATCTTTAGTATTTCCTTCTACAATAGCGACATATCCTCTTAATTTAACAAGTGTATTCCAATCTTTTTGTAATTTTTCTTTTAATTCTTCACTTTTAGAAAATACTACTATGCCAGAAGTTTCTTTATCTAATCTATGCACTACAAAGATCTTATTATTTTTATTATTTATTTTTATATAATTTGATACCATATGATATAAAGTTTTTTCTTTTTCTTTATTAGTTGCGATTGTAAGTAAATTAGATGGTTTATTAACAACTATAAAGTCTTTATCTTCATATATTATTTCAATATCATCTATTTTATTTTTAATAGAAACAATATCATTTTCTTTTAATAAATAATTAAATTTACTAATTTTTTTATCATTTACATAAGTATTATCTTTTAATATGTTTTTAATACTATTTTTAGATTTATTAATATTTTTGTATAAAAAATCTAATAATTCTATTTCTTCTTTTACAATAAAATTCATATTTTTACTCCTTTAAATTTTTAATAAATTAATATCAAAATATTGTTTTACGAATTTTTGTTTGATAAATATTAATGGATACATTTGAAATATCAGAAGTTTTCCTTTTCTTGAAAAAGAAAGATGGTGATATTTATGATAAAAAGAGAATTAACTCAATTTATCATAATTATACTATTATTTTTTATAGTAATCACCTTACTATATAGATAATAAAAACATCTGATTTCACAACTTTGTGATTTCAGATGCCAATCCAATAAGGGATAACATCTGATTCAGAGAGTCAAATGTATCCTTTTTTATTTTATGAAGAAGGCTTCATCTATATACATAATATCATATTTTAAATATTTTATCAACACTATAATTCTTTAAATATTTCACTCATATTTTGATTAAACACCAATGTAGCAAAATCATCATATTTAGTTTTATCTTTATTTATTAAAATTAAATTTTTTCCATTAAAATATCTTATTAAAGAAGCAGCTGGATAAACTGTTAAAGATGTACCAGCAACTATTAATGTATCACATTTTCTAATATAATTTATAGCTTCATCAAATGTATTATTTAATGGCTCTTCATATAAAACTACATCTGGTTTTATTATTCCACCACATTCACATAAAGGTATTCCATTACTTTTAAAAACATATTCTGCATCATAAAATTTATTACATTTAGTACAATAGTTTCTATAAATTGAACCATGTATTTCAAGTACATTTTTACTACCTGCTTTTATATCTAATCCATCTATATTTTGAGTTATAATGCATCTTAATTTACCATTTTTTTCTAATTCTTTTAATTTTAAATGTGTTATATTAGGTTTAATACTTAGACTATTCATTTTATCTTTATAAAATTTATAAAAGTATTCTGTATTATAATAAAAGAAAGTATGACTTAATATTTCTTCTGGAGGATAATCATATTTTTGATTATAAAGACCATCTTTACTTCTAAAATCTGGTATACCACTTTCTGTAGAAACACCAGCTCCTCCAAAGAAAACTATATTATTACTACTTTTTATTATTTCTTTTAATTTATCTATTTTTTCCATAAATTACTCCTAAACTGTTGTGTATCAAACATTTGTTTTTTATAATATTAGTGGATATACATAACCTGCGTTAGGTGCACTCCTTTATAAAAAAATAAAGGAGGTGATATTTATGACAAAAAGAGAAAATTCTCAATTTATTATAATTATCCTCCTATTTATATTAGTATTTGTAATAATATTTAAATAGAAAAAGCACACTAACGCTCGAGCTGGAGTATTAGTGTGCACACCAAATCAGGAGTGTACCTAACCACACGAAAGTTAAGTATATCCTCTTTTTATTTTATGAAGATAACTTCATCTATATACATAATATCATATTTAACTTATTTTATCAATATAATATTATTTAATGTTATTTAAAATACTTCTTTATTTTCTTATTTTTCAATTTATTTTCTTTATTTTCTAATTTATTTTCTATATCTTGATTACATTTATCTCTTAAATTTCTTAATGAATTAATTAAATTAATTCTTGAATTTTCTAATTCTTTTTCTTTTCTATTTTCTTGATCAAAATCTATATACATTGTATCTTTATTCATTATAAAGCCTTTATTTGCATTTGTTGATGCATCGTAAAAATTTATTTTTTTTGAACTTATAACTATTTCATCACAATTTATATTAGAATTTCCAATTACTAAATTATCACATTCAATTTGTACTAATGAATTATCATCACCACTAATATTTGTATCACTTATTTCTACATTATTAGCTTTAATCTCCATTCCAAATTTTACTGGATGTTTTTTATTACTATTTATAAAATTATCATTAATAAATTTTATATTATAGGTAGGCCCATTACTTGTTAAAAATGCATAGTCTTTTGATGGATAAGGATATTCATATTTATTATTTTCAAATATTATATCATTAGCAAAATATATTTTAATAGCATTTTTGAAAGTACAATTTTTAAAAATTATATGTGCATCCCTAACAGAAAAAATATATACATAAGAAGCAAATTCCATTCCATCTATAATATAATAAATTGGTTTTAAAATCCCACAATCATCACATATTTTTTTTAATTTTTCTTCCATTGTATAAGAACCACATAATTCTAATTTATAATGATTTTTTTCCATATATTTTTTTAACAATTTATTATCTACATAACATATTACTTTATCATCTTGTATTTTATAATCACCAATATAGCCATTAGCAGCTTCTTCAAATATTAATTTTCTTTGAGATTTAATTAACAAATCTTTTATTTTTTCCTTTAATACTTTAAACATAACTAGTCCCCCTAAATTTTATTTTATTATACTATTTATTTTATAAATGTCAATTACTCAAAACTAAATTCAATTTTATTATCTTTAAGTACTAAATATGCATTGAATTTAGTATCTTTTTTTGATATAAAATCTTCTATTTTAGAAGTTTTACCTTCATTTAATAATTTAACAGCGTTACTTTTAGAAATAACTCTTTTACATATAACACCATTAATTTTAAAATCACAACCATCTTTATAACCTATACATCCATAACCATATCTATTTTTTAATACATCTTTTCCACATTTAGGACACTTTCCAATATAATCGCCATAAAAACCATTATCTGTATCTTTTTCAATAGGAACTTCTTTTTTATTAAATACTTCTTTTATTTCTTTCTTAGCTATTTCTACGGAATCTTCTACTTTTATTTCATTTCTAAATACTTTTTTTAAAGCTTTACCCATTTCACTAGTTTTATATTTATCCATAGAAATTCCCATTTGAAGTAGTGATTCAATTAAATATTCACCTTTAGGTAATATATAATAGACATCTTTTTTTAAACTTATATATTCACTTCTAATTGCATTATCAATTATACCTGTACGAGTTGCTTCTGTTCCTAATTCTAAACCTTCAAATATTGCTTTATAATCTTCAGTATCATCATATTCATCCTGGTTTATTTTAGCTTTATCTTCTTTAAAGGGATTTTTTAAATAATTATTTAGTGTTTCTATTGTATAATGTTTAGGAGCTGTAGTTTTCTTTTCTATAGGTTTAAAATCAATATTTATTATATCTCCTTTATTTAAATTAGGAAGTATTTTATCTTTAGAATTATAATCATCATATTTTGTCCAACCTGGTTCCAAGATAACTGTTCCTTTTAAATTAAATTCTTCATCATCTAATTTAATTTTTATTTCTGTTTTTTCTACTAAGCATTCTCTATCACAAAAGACAGCAATAAATCTTTTAAGTACTGTTTTATATACAATTTTTTCATCTTCTGTTAGTTTTTTTATATCAGGTATTTTATAGGTAGGTGTTAAAGCAGAGTGTGATTCTATTTTAGAATCATCAAATATTGTTTTTTTATCTTTAAAAATAACTGGATAATTTAATTTAGCTAAATTATTTATAATTGTTTTAATTTTATCTTTTTCTGGAGTTGCTAAATACTCTGAATTAGTACGTGGATAAGTTAAATATCCATCTTCATATAATTTTTGGATAATTGAAAGGGATTTATCCATAGACATTTTATATTTTTTACCAAGCACATTTTGTAATTTTGATAAAGAATATAATTTACCTGGTTCCATTTTATCTTTTTTTATCTTTTTATCTATAACTTCTGCTTTTAAACTATTATATTTATCACATTGTTCTTGTGCTTTTTTTAAATCATTTTTATCAAATTTTAATTTACTATTTAATTCTACTACTTCGCCATTAGTTTCTTCTTTACTAGATATTCCATAATATATATCTGGGACAAAGTTTCTTATACTTAAATCTCTATCATATATAGCTTTTACAATTGGAATAATTACTCTACCAACTCTTTCTAGAGTACCTGTTTTTAAAGTTGCATATCTTGTTAAATTAACGCCATATAACCAATCAATATATGTTCTAGCAAAACCTTCATTAGCTAAATTATTATATTCTACTTCTTCTTTCATTTCTGTTAATTCTTTATTTATTGTCTCTTTTGTTTGATCAGGAAGCCATAATCTAAGTAATTTCTTATTACTTTTTAAAGCATTAATTATACATAATCTTACGATTATTTCTCCTTCTCTATCAGCATCTCCTGCATTTATAATTGCATCCACTTCATTCTTATTTATTAATTCTTTAATAATATTAAATTGTTTTAATACTCCGCTATCTACTTTTTTATTATTATCTTCTTTTAATTTAAATTTAAATTTTTCTGGAAAGCAAGGTAAATTATCCATTTTCCACTTCTTATCAGGATTTTTTTCATAATCTTCTATATCATATAAACTAAACAAATGCCCAAATGCCCATGTTACTATATAATCATTATTAGAAAAATATCCATTATTTTTTTTCATATTACCTATCGCATCTACTATATTACGAGCAAGACTAGGTTTTTCTGCAATTATAACTTTCATAATTCACCTACTTAATACCTAATTATTATAACATATAATACAAGAAAAATTTATAAAAAAAATGAACTCTATTAAAAGTTCATAGATATTATATAATGGCGTCCCCGAGAGGAATTGAACCTCCAGTCTATCGCTTAGGAGGCGATTGCATTATCCGATTATGCTACGAGGACATATAAAAATTATATCACAAAATAAAAAAAAAAGAATATTTTATTTTAATATTCCAAATAATACTAATATTGATAAATTAGTTACATATCTAAATTTTAAACGAAATTTAAAAGAAAATTCATAAGTTGCTACTAGTTTATCTACAAAACTTACTAATATACTTTCCTTATATTTTGGTAAACATTTATATATAGGAAACATATGTGATTCTATTATATTTTTTTCTCTTTTAGATAATTCAAAATTCTTTTCAGCGTTTTCTAATGCTTTTTTAGGATGTGTAAATGTAGATATTAATTTTTCTTTTATAGTTCTTCTTTCTTCACTCATAAAAAAATCATGTAATAATCCTGCACGTGCTACTTGTCTATAATCAAGTCCTAATTTTTTTGCTATTTTATATGAAATATATGATACATGTATAGAATGTTCATATCTTGTTATTCCATGATGCTCTATGTATCTTATTTTATCAAATTTTTCATTATCTAATATATCATTAACAATAGAAGTATATTCATTGTTTGTTTTCATTTAAGTCACCTCAAACACTACTACATTATATCACAATAATATGAATTTTAACATTATTTTTGTTTAAAAATCAAAAAAATATTCTATTTTTCTAAGAATATTTTTCTTGTTATGAAATTAAATACCATTACTACAATTGTTGAAATTACCTTAGTTATCATATAATAAATACCTAATATATCTGTACCAAACCACATAATTATTTGATTTAAAATTAAACCAATAATACTAAATATAACAAATGTAATAAAATTTCTTTTCTTATCATTTTTATTTTTTACATCAAACACCCATTTAACACTTAATATATAATTAAATATAGTTGAAATTGAAAAAGATATGATTGATGATATTAAATAATAAATATGAAATATATCTGTACTTACATATAATATTAAGTAATCTATTAGAAAACAAATAGCCCCTACTATACCAAATTTAAATAATTGTTTAATTATTTCTTTCATTTTTTGTCCTTACTAGTATAAGTTCAAATAACTGCCTATGTTTTTTTACGACTACATCCAATATAACTCCACAAATGAATAAAAGTAATGAAATAAGTAGTAAAAATCCACTAAATATAAACGTAGGAAATCTTGGAACTAGACCTGTTTCAAAATATTCTTTAAATACAGGTACCCCAAATATAATAGATAATATTAAAAATATTAAACTTGATATACTAAAGAATAAAAATGGTCTATATTCTCTAAATAGTCTTTCAATTGTTTTCAATACTCTAAATCCATCTTTATATGTATTTAATTTTGATACACTACCACTTGGTCTATCTTTATAATCAACTGGTATTTCTTTAAGTAAAAAGTTTTTATCTAGTGCATGTATTGTCATTTCTGTTTCAATTTCAAAACCCTTTGATAATATTGGAAATGTTTTTACAAATTCATAACTAAAAGCTCTATAACCAGTCATTATATCCCTTATGTTACTTTTAAATAAGAAATTTATTAACCATCTTACTAATCTATTTCCAAAATTATGAAATGGTCGTTTATTTTCTTTAAAATATGTACTTGATAATCTATCACCTATTACCATATCAGCTTTTTTTTCCAATATTAAATTACACATTTCTCTAGCACTATTTGCAGGATATGTATCATCTCCATCTATCATTAAATAACAATCAGCTTCTATGTCTTTAAACATTGTTCTAATAACATTTCCTTTTCCTTGGCGATATTCATATCTAACAATGGCTCCAGCTTTTTTTGCTATCTCATCTGTATTATCATTTGAATTATTATCATATACATAAATTGTTGCTTCTGGTAATTCTTTCTTATAGTCTTTTACTACTTTTTCTATTGTTATTGATTCATTATAACATGGAATTAAAACTGCTATTTTATCTTTCATCTAAAACACCTTCTTTTATAAAAATTCCTAAATTTAACATAAGGGCAAATACATATGGAAGTGCATATCTAAAATATGCATTTACTGGTGATGCTATACAAACTAATATTAATATAAATGATGGTATTAAATATATAACACTTTTATACTTTTTCTTATATATTAAATATGTAAACATAAATATTAATATCCATACATTAAATGCTATATTAATTATTAATCCTATTATTGGAATGTATGGAAATGTTCTACCATAATCCGACAATAATTTTCTACTTGTTTTTAAAGAATTATAATGATAATCAAATCCATCTTCGACTATTCTATCATCATATTTATAATAAATAAACCATCTTGTTTTTAATGGATAAAAATATCCATATGTATTATTTATAGTCGCTTCGATATAAGTTACTGGATGATTTGTAAACTCTTTAAACCATACTCTAAAATACCTAGTTAAATCTTCTTTTTTATAGTATCTATTAAATTCATTTTTTACAGGATCTGCTATATCTGGTTTATATCTAGAAGCGATTGTATCATAATTAAGCAATTTATCAATTACTTCTTTTTCTTCTTTTGTTACTTCTTTTTCATGTTCTTTTACATATCTTGCTGTTTGTTGAAATGGTATTGAAAGTATTTCCCTAACACTTGTTGGGCTTATTTTAAAATAAGGAAGTATTACATTATTGTACGAATAATTAAAAACTAATATTATCATAAAAATTAAAATTAATTTTATTTTCTTTCTTATATTTTTATCTATAAAAAATAAGAATGGAAATGATAATATTATAACATGAATACCATTATTTCTAAATAAAATTACCAAAATCATTAAGACAATTATTTTTATTATATCAACTATTTTTATATTTTCACATTTAACTAATTTATATATTGTTATTATATATAAAATTATAAGTGATCCAAATATTACATCTTTTACTGCACTCATTGAATAAAACGGAAATATTGGTATTAATGAGTATACCATAAGTGATATTAATAAATAGTTTTTATCTAATTTTAATTTAGACATAAATTTTATTGTATACGCTAATGTTGATGACAATATTAAAATTTGAATTAAACTATAAATAAATAATCCTAAATTTACATTATTAATTATTTTTCCTATTTTTACACATGTTCCAAGTAATAATGTATGTATTACAGGATGATGATTTGTTATTAATATTTTGGGATCTCTCATTATTACATAGGTTGAATATTTATTTTCTATTCCAAAATATTGTTTTATTTGGAAGCTTGGATCAGGTGATAATATAGTTGGATAAAACGCAATGATATATGGTATCCAGCATATTAAAATAAATATTAAACTAAATATAAATGGATGTTTTATGAAAAGTTTATATATTCTTGTTTTTTCTATTTTTTTTATTATTTTATATTGTTTTATTTTTTTTTCATCTAATAATCTAAATAATAAATTAAATAGTAAATAAAATATTATAAATGCGACTATTATTATTATTAAATTAACAAGTATATTTTTAGTTATAAATTTAAAGCTATTACTTATTAAAAATGAATTACCTATTAAAATAAACAATGTAAATAATATACTTAATATTGTTATAAATATTTTCTTTCTCATACTAATCTTCCTCGAAACTATATTTAGTATAGCAATTATTATATTTAATGTAAAGAAACAATATAAAAAAATATAGTTAAACTATATTTAATGATTATTTAAACAATAAAAATATAATAAAAATTGTAAAAATAGTCGTTATTATTATACCATTAATTTTTTCTGATTTTGTTGATTTATATTTTATACCTAGTACTGATGAAATAAGTAATCCACCAATAAATCCTCCTATATGTGCTGATACATCAATTCCTGATAATAAAAATCCTAAAGAAAAATTAATTAATAATAATGGTATTATTTGTGATCTTATAACATTTCCTAAATATACGCGATAATGATATCCAAAATATATTAGTGCACCAAACAAACCAAATATTGCTCCACTTGCTCCTGCTGATATACTTCTTGTAAAAAGACATGAAAATAAACTACCCATAATAGCACTAAATAGATATATTATTAAATATTTTGTTTTGCCATAAAAACTTTCTATTTGTGGTCCTATTATTTTTAAAGCATACATATTGAAAATTAAATGAAGTAATCCTATATGAAGAAAACTACTTGTTAATAATCTATAATACTCTCCAGCTTTTACATATTCTGCATAATTAGCTCCAAAAGCTAATAATGTATCTATATCATAACTACCATTTCCTATTAAGTACATTGCTAAAAATACTAATATATTTAATGCTATAAGAATATATGTAATGATTGGTCTTTTTTTTCTAAATATATCATTTGCTTTATAATTTTCTTCTTCATTCTTTTTACTTATATCACCTGTTATTTTCATAAATAAATTCATTCCTTTTTCTTTAAAACTTGTATCTTTAGTTATTTCAGGATAATTTTTTATAACAAAATCATATTTATTTAAATCATTTATATTTTTTATTCCAGCACAATCTATATGATGATAATTCATTGAATTTATATCAACATTATCATTTAAATTCACAAATATACTTAATACATCCATGTTAAAAGATAATGTTTTTCTTTTTATTTGTTTTGTTATTTGTTTTGTTTTAAATAAATCAAAGTTTAATTGTTCATTATTATGAATATAATTAGTAACTATTCTAACTATTTCATATGATTCATTATTCATATTTTCAAGCCAAATTTCATTTTTAGCTCCATGTAAAACTATTGGATTATAGTTTTTTTCAGTTATAAAATAATGTAGTAATTTCATTACTATTTCATCATTTTTATCTATTACAAATTCTTCCATATTTCCTCCTGTAATATTATTTTAATACTTTTAATATAATATGTAAAGGTGATTATATGTTTAAAAAAATATTAAAATTTATTCTATTATTAGCTCCTTGGTTTTTAACTAGTATAGTATTTAATGACTATAGTTATTTCGATTCAATAAATTTACCATTTTTTACTATTCCTAAATTTTTATTTAGTATTATATGGCCTATTTTATATATTTTAATAACTATTAGTGTTTTTAAAGTAAGTAATAGTAACTATTTTAATCTTAAAGAATATAAAAAAGATTTAATTTATAATTATATTTTTAATCAATTATATACTATTATATTTTTTTATTTAAAAAATAATTTTTTGGCTTTTATTGATGTTTTATTAACTTTACTTACTGCCTTATTCCTATATTATGAAACAAAAGAAATTAATAAAAAAGCTAGTATTTATTTAATTTTTTATATTATTTTCTTAATTTATGCTTTAATTTTAAGTATTTCTATTTACTTTATTAATCTTTAAATTCTCTTAATATATTTAAAAAACATTCTGGTAATTCACTTGTAAATTCCATATACTTTTTAGTTGTTGGATGTACAAAGCCTAATTCTTTAGCGTGTAAACATTGTCCAGTATTGTCTATTATTTTTCTTTTTCCATAAACAGGGTCATTTACAATTGGGTATCCTATATAATTCATATGTACTCTTATTTGATGTGTTCTTCCTGTTTCAAGTTCAAGTTCAATTAATGTTGCATTACTATATCTTTCTAGTACTTTAAAATGCGTGATAGCATCTTTTGAATTGATATCTGTTACAGCCATTTTTTTTCTATCATTAATATCTCTTCCTATTGGAGCATCTATTGTACCTGTATCTGTATTTATAACTCCCCATACTAAAGCAATATATTTTCTATGTGTTGTTTTTTCTTCTAATTGTTTAGCTAAATCAATATGTGCTTTATCATTTTTAGCAACCATTAAAAGTCCTGTTGTATATGCATCTATTCTATGTACTATACCTGGTCTAAATTCTCCATTTATACTACTTAATTTTGAATGATACATAAGTCCATTTACTAGTGTATGTTTATAATTTCCTGGTGCTGGATGAACTACTACTCCATTTTCTTTATTTACAACTATTACATCATCATCTTCATAAACTATATCTAAATCCATTTTTTCTGGTTCTATATATATTTCTTCTTCATCTATCTCTTTTATATTAATAATATCATTTTCTTTTAAAATATAACTTTTTTTTGTTTCTTTGTTATTAACTAATATATTATTTTCTTTTATTAATTTTTCTACTTTACTTCTACTATAATCTAATTTTTTTGTTAAATATTGATCTAATCTTACATTACTTTCTTCTACTTTTATTTCCATTTTTATCTTCCTTCATACTTATTATAATTAGTATTATAGCACTTACTACAATACAAATGTCCGCCAAATTGAATACAGGATAATTAAACTCACCAAAATTGAAATCTAAATAATCTATTACAAAACCATATCTTATTCTATCAATTAGATTACCTATTATTCCTCCTATTAATAATCCATAGCATAGATATTCTATTTTTAAATATTCTTTTTTCTTTTTTAATATCATAAATATAAATACTAAAGCAATTAATGTTATTAATATTAATAATATTATATTTCCTGATAAAATACTCCAAGCTGCTCCTGTATTTTGTAAATATGTTATTCTAAAGAAATTTTTTATAACATTTATACTATCTGTAAATTTTAAATTAGTTATAATTAAATATTTTATTATTTGGTCTATTAATATTGTTATAATACTAACTATTGTAATTTTTTTCATTTTATCACCTTAATTATTATAACATACAAAATAAAAAACATAAATTATGTTTTTATTTTTACCTTATTTTTATAATTAGGGTTTGTTCTAGATAATACTATATAATCATTACCTTCATCAATACATTTTTCTACTTCATCTATATCAAAATAAAAATTTGCATTGAAAGCACTTTTTATAGCTTTTTCATTGCTACTTGATGTTCTTAATATTATTTTATTCCAATTATTTTTTTCTATTATTTTTAATGTTTCTATTAATGATTTTGTTCCATAATGTTTGTTTTGATATTCTTTTAATATTCCCATATCTATTGAATAGCTATCTTTTTGTTCTTCGTTTATTTTTATTAACCCTATATTTAGATTATCTATATTTATAACATATGCATTATTATCTATATATCCAAGTGTTAAAACATTGTTTTTTATAGATAAATCATCATTTATTTTATCTTTTAAAGTTATGTGTTCTACTTTAGTAACATCAAATTTGATTAATTTTATCATTTTATAACTCCTTTTGATATTTTTAATATTTAATCTTAATCTTATTTAAACATTTCTTTGTTTCTTCTAATTCTATATCTTTTTTTATAAATTCTTTAATAATTTCTATTTCTAATGGTAATAAATCTACTATTTCTTCATTTAAAATTCCTCTTAAATAAAGATTTTTATAATATTCTTTATTTATTTCATAAAGAAATGAGGCATTTATTAATGCTTGTAATCTTTTTTGTTCTTTTAAATCATCTATTTCAAATGTTTCAAATCTTATACCATCTTGTTTATAATAATCTTCTTTCTCTTTTTGTTTATCCCACTCTAAAAAATTTAATTCTTTTTTATTTTTATTATATTCAAAATTTAATATTTCTCTTAATCTTTGATAACCTTCTATTTCTAAATTTATATTTTTTAATATTCTAGTTTTATCATTTGTTATTACTATTCCAAGTATTAATCCTAAAATTGCAATTACAATTGGTAAATTTTCTATTGTTAAATTACAAAATATTTTTAGAAAAAAACCAGAAAATGCTCCACCCATAGTTATAAAGAGAATATCAATTGTTCTCTCTTTTAAAAGTTGAAAACTATAATCAATTAAATTTTCTATTGTTTCATTGTTTGTTATCATTGTACTTTCTATTGATTCTAAATTATTTTGAATTATTAATTTATTTAAAAAATTATCTGTGTATTCTATAACTTTTTTATTGTATTTTTCATCAAAAACATGTATATTTCCATTAGCATACATATAACTTTTATTCATAATATCACCCGAATAAAATGTATTATATCATAATTTTTATTTTTATCAAAATAAAATATAGTTTAAAAACTATATTTTTCCTTTCATACCTTTTGAACCATTATATGTACTTAGTATATTTGATTCAAATGATGAAACTTTTTTACTTTCTTCTTTATATTTTTTTATTGCTGTTGTTATCATCTCATCTAGTAATGTTTTATAATCTTTTCCAGCTGGTTTAAATAGATAGAATGATAAACTTCCTGGTATTGTATTTGGTTCATTTACATATACCTTTTTATTTTTGTTATCTATTAAAAAGTCAATACGTGCTACACCACTTAAATCTAATGCTTTAAATGTTTTCTTAGCTAAATCTTTTATTTCTTCTTCTAAGTCTTTATCAATTTTAGCCGGTATATCAAATTCGCTTGTTGACATATTTCCTGATTTTAACCCTTTTAAACCAGTTTTCTTTTTACCACCACTTAAATATTTATCTTCATAAGTTAAAAAATCATTTTTTGTTTTCATTAAAGCTATTAAACTAGTTTCTTGATATTCAGAATTTCCAAGTACTGCACAGTTTACTTCTTTTAAATCTTCTATTACTTTTTCTACTAATATTTTTGAATCATATTTTATAGCTTCTTCTATAGCTATATCTAATGATTGTTTATCTTTTGCTATTTTAATTCCTACACTACTTCCTAATCTTGCAGGTTTTACAATAACAGGATATTTTAATTTTTCGATTCTTTTTGTTATTTCTTCTTTATTTTCTAAATATTCAAAATCATAAAACCAAGTATATTCTGGGTTTGCTATTTTATAGCTATCAAGCACTTGCTTCATAACAATTTTATCTTGTCCTAAAGCAGCACCTAATATTGATGGACCAACTGTTGGTATACCTATACTTTCTAAATACCCTTCTAAAGATCCATCTTCTACACCTTTTCCATGTACAATTGGAAATGCTATATCTATTTTTTCTATTGTTTTTCTAAATAATCCTTTTGTATTTTGTAAACAAAATTCTCCATTTATATTTGTTAAGCATACTTGTTTTGCATATTTTTTTAATGAATCAAAATCTTTATATACATCCATTTCTAATAACATTTTTCCTGTATACCACTGTCTATCTTTTGTTATGTAAATAGGAATTATATCATATTTTTCAGTGTCCATAAAACTCATTGCTTGAACAGCAGTTATAATACTTACTTCATGTTCTACTGAATTACCTCCAAATATTACTCCAACTTTTATTTTCATATTATCACTCTTTCTACTACTAATTAAATATATCTGGAAGATCACTTTGAATTAAAACATATGTGTCTTCTTTTTCATTTTTTATTAATTCAATTGCTTCTTTTATATCATTTAATACAAAGATATTTTCTTTTTTAAATTTTGTTTTTATTAACCCATCATAAATTGGTTTAGTTAACTCTTTTCCTAATAATATTACTTGATCAGCTCTATCTTTCATATATTCCCCTAATTCTTCATTAAGTTCATATTCTTTACTTCCAAGTTCTATCATTCCTGAAGATATTACTATTTTTTTACCTGGCATACTATTTAATACATCTAATGCCATTTTTGTTCCATCAGGATTTGCATTATATGCATCATCTATTATATTAATATTCCCCATTTTCTTTAATTCTAATCTATGTTCTACTGGTTTTACTTTTTTTACACCAATCATTAATTGTTCAATACTAATATTTAAATTATATCCTAAAGCAATTCCTGCTAAGATATTGTAAACATTAGCTTTCCCAAGTAGTTTCGTTTCAAATTTGTATTTAGTTTTATCACCTTTAAATAGAACATTAAATGTTGTTCCTGAATTTGTTAACTTAATGTCGGTAGCTCTTACATCTACATCTTTATTATCAATACCTATTGTTACAATTTTACAATTATTTTTTAATTTATAATTTACTTGTAATGGATCATCAAAGTTTAAAATACCTATTCCATCACTTGGAAGGGATTCTATTAACTCAAATTTTCCTTGTTGAATATTTTCTTGTGATCCAAAACTTTCTAAATGAGCAACACCTATTTTTGTTAAAATTCCATATGTTGGATGAACTAAATCACATAACTCTTTTATTTCTCCTTTTTTAAAAGCTCCCATTTCAGCTATAAAAAGATCATTAAATTTATCTAAATAATTATTTATGGTTATTATTAATCCAAGTGGTGTATTAAAATTCTTTGGTGTTGGAAATGAATTATATTTTACATTTAATATATCGTTTAATATATTTTTACTACTTGTTTTTCCATAACTTCCAGTTATTCCTATAACTTTCATATTACTCATATTATTTAACTTTTTAATTGCTTTTCTTTTAAAATTATTATTTATCATTTTTTCTATTGGTTTATTTAATATATTAGCAAGATAAACAACAAAATAATTTAAGTATATAGCTAATCCAAATATTAAATAATAATATGTTAAATATTCTTCATTAAATGTTAATGATGATATTAATATTAATAGTATATATATTAAATAAGTTGTTATAACAAGTCTTTTTACTCTTTTAGTAAATACTAATGGTTTTACTTGTTTTTCATTTTTTATTTTCTTTAAATATAATAAAGAAATAACACAGTAAAAAATGATAAATAAAGTCATTAATAATAATTTATTTATAAAAAGTCCAAAAATGAATACTATAAATAATATATCTATATTATTAAAAACTTTTTTCTTATTATTATTTATCCATTTTAAATATCTATTCCCATCATTATACCAATTTTGTTGTAACATATGTAATGATTTTTTTGATTTTAAAAATATATATGGTATAACTGGTATTATTGAAACTATAAATTTTATTAACATAAATCCTCCTTAATTTAAAAAACTTTTTAAAACATTAATAGTTTGTCCAAGTCTTTCTAAATATGCATAGTGTGTACATCCTTCATATATAACAACACCTGAATCTTTAATTAGCTTTTCAAGTTCATACGCTTCTTCTACTGGCACTTCTAAATCATTTGTTCCCCAAATAATAAGAGTAGAACATTTTATTTTTTTTACCTCTTCTGTTATATCTAAATTAACATGTTCTACTAATATTTGTCTCATTATAGGGCTTGCATTTTTATAATCTGTTGATCCTATATGTTTTTTTGCAAAGTCTTCAAATTTATTTAATATTGGAATTTTTTTAGCCGTCTTAAGTATTTTTGTTTTTAATGATAATTTTTTTATTTCTTTTTTATATGGACTTGCTAGAAGAACTAATTTTTTAACATCATATTTTGATGCATATAATAGTGATAATTTTCCACCAAAAGAATGACCAATTAAAATAGGATTTTTAATTTTTAAACTTTTTAACAATTCATTTATACAATCTACATAATCATAAAGAGTATATACTCTTTTTGGTTCTTCACTTTTTCCATGTCCTGGCAAATCAATTATTACTATATTAAAATCATCTTCAAATGGATCAGCTAACATTTTCATCATTTCTATATTCTGACCCCATCCATGTAGAAAAACTAATGAATCAGAATTTTTCTTTCCATAGTTAATATAATTAATTTTTATATCTTGATAGTTAAACATATCATCACCATATTAATTATACCATTAAATCAATAATATTCAAAAAAAAATCTAGTATTTATAAAAAAAAATCACATAGTGATTTTTTTACTTACTAAATTTTCTCATTTTTCTTGCAACTACGTATCCACTTGCAGCTACTAAAGATATAAGTACAGTATAAATACTATATTCTTTTATTCCTGTTTTTGGATTTTTAGGATTTTCTGGAGTTTTAGGTTCTTCTGGAGTTTTAGGTTCTTCTGGAGTTTTAGGTTCTTCTGGAATTTTAGGTTCTTCTATAGTCTCAGCTTCTTTTGCACAATAAATTCCTACATTATAGTAATCATTATTATTTAAACTTGCTTTTATCCATACTACAGCATAACTTGTTTTTGGCATATTTAAAGTGTATCTGTTAGCTAATTCTGAAGTTTCTAGTAATTTAAGTTGTTCCCACTTTGTATTATCAAATGATGGAATAACACTTTTTAATTCTTTTTCTTTTTGTTCTACATTTGAATTAAATGTTGTCACATATTGGTTATATTCTTTTTTATGTTGTAAGTAAGCTAAATATGCTTTTGCATATTCTGTTTGTTTTAAAGATTCATATTGTTCTGATGTTATAGTATTATCACTGTTATCATTTTCTAATATTTTGATAACATCTATAGATTCATATCCTGCAGGTTTATTCATAGCATTTATTTGTTCTGCTTCTTTTGCTAAAGCATATGCTTTTTCTTTTATTATTTTACTTTGTTCTTTTACATAATTATTAAGACCATTCTTTTTATCTTTTATTGTATTAAATTGTTCTTGAGTAATTTCAATATTTTCCGAATAAACTTTAGTGTTATCATTTTTTAAATCATTATACAAACTAACATAATTATTGCTTGTTGTTGTAAATGTATTAAATTTTATATTTTCTGATAATTCTATACTATTATCAAATGCTAATGTAGAAATAATTCCATAAAACATAAATATAGTAGCTGTTAATAAATAAGTTATTTTTTTCATATTATACTCTCCTATCTTCAGTATAAGTATAATTCATTTGTCTTATTTTGTCAATTTGTATTTATATAATTTTTATTACTTTACACTAACATTTCATTTATTTTTTTTATTTTATATGTTATTATTATAATAGGGTGTTAATATGAAAATACTAATAAAGTTTAAAGATGATTATATTTGCTTTTATAATTATGATGAATATAAAATTGATGAATTATCTAAAACTAATGTGTTAGATTTAAATGAATTAGCACTTAGTGAAGATTTTATTAATGAAAATTATAATTTTATATTTAATTTTATAAAATCAAATATTTTAAAAAAAAATATACATAAAGTCTATTTAGATAAAGCTGAAATTAATACTAATGTTTTTAAGTTAATAAATAATATAGGTGAACTAAATTATTTATTTATCAATGAAAAGAAGAAAATAGATATTAATGATTTTAATTATATTTTAAATAATAAAAATATTAAAATTATTGATTGTTATGATATTAATGAAATAACTTTTGAAAGATTAAATTTATCTAGAAAGTTAAAAATTATAACTAGAAAAAAATATTGTAATGATAGTTACTTATTTAGAATTAATAATATGAACACTTATTCTGATATTTATTATAAAAATAGTATTATTATAGATAAAAATCTTACAAAGAAAGATTTAAATTCTTTTGAACAATTTTTAAAAATAAATAAATATTTGAAAAATATTTATCTTAAATATTTTGATCAAAATGTTATAAATGAAATATTAAAAATAATTAAAAAAAATAAAAAGAAAAATATTAAAATAGAAATAATTGAAAACGATTGTAATATTAATAATATATTAAATAATTTTTCTAAAATTAAAAATAATAATAAAAGATTTATTAAAAAGAATAATATTGCTCTTAAAATAAAATATGAAGATAAATATATCAAAAATAATATAATAAAGGAATTTAATATTAACATTCTAAAAAACACTTTATTAAATATTATAATAATATCTATATTACTAACTGGAATGTCATACTATTTAAAAAAACAAAATGATAAAAAAACTTTAGAAACACAAGATAAAATAAATGAAATTGTTACTAATAATTTTACTGTTGATGAAGAAGTTAGTCTAACAGAAAAAGAAGAAGTAAAAGATGATATTAAAACGGAAAAACCTAAAGAGAAAAGTGCTTATTTTAAAAATTATTCTAAAACTATTAGTGATTTAAAAAAAATTAATAGTGATACAGTTGGATGGTTAAGTATTAATAATTCAACAATAAGTTATCCTGTTGTTAAAACTGATAATAATGAAAAATATTTAAATTATAGTTTTGATAAAACTAAAAATCCTAATGGATGGATATTTATGGATTATAGAAACAATCCTATTAATTTAGATAAAAATACTATTATTTATGGTCATTCAGGTAATTATTATGTTATGTTTGGTTCTCTTTATAAAGTTTTAAATAAAAATTGGTATACTAATAAAACTAATCAAATTATAACTTTTAATACAGAAAATAATAATATGAAATGGCAAATATTTTCTATTTATACTATAAAAAATACTAATGATTATCTTTATACTAATTTTTCTAGTGATGAAGAATATAAAAACTTTTTAGATAAAATTAAAAGTAGAAGTATTTATAATTTCAATATTGATGTAACAAGTAATAGTAATATTTTAACATTATCTACTTGTTACAAAGATTCTAGCATGCGTTTAGTAGTGCATGCAAAAAAGCTTTAGAAATTTAAAGCTTTTTTTAATCCATATATTTAGTCATTTGTTTCATAACTTGATTTACTTGTTTTTGGCTTGGTGTTCTACCCATTCCACTCATCATTGCTTTAACCATTTGTTCATTAATTGGTGGATTTTTTTTCATATATTTTTTCATATAAGTTCTTGCAAGCAAAAAACCTACAATTGCTCCTATTACTACACCTAATAATACTAATAAAATGTCTGCTAACATAATATCATCCTTTCAACAGTATAATTATACTAAATTATATTATTTTTTACAACTAACTTTTTTCAACTTCGTCTAAAAAGTCATCTATTGTTAATATTTTTTTATCAACTTCATCTAAGTTTAAGTTTTCTTTTTCTATTTTTATATTGTCTTCTTTTGATATTATTTTTTTTATATCAAATACATCTATTATATCTGTTTTTGATATAGTTGATCCTGTTTTATATCTATCACTTATAGGAAGTTCTGTTAATTTTATTTCATTTATTTCTGTTCCTGTTTTTAATCCTAATTCATTTTTATAGTCTAAAATAAATGTTTTTAAAATATAATATGGATTAGTTTTTACTTCTTTTATTATTTGAACACCTTTTCTTCCCCTTGTTGATTTTTCAAATTCAGTTAATCTTATTCTTTTTCCTGTATTTTTATTAGTAATAACCGTTAGGTATTCATAATCATCACTATATAAATGACCACTTACTACAGTATCATTTTTTAATGATATTGATTTTACACCACTAGCTTTTAACCCTGTAATTGGTACCTCTTCTACATCATATGTAAGTCCATAACCATTATTTGTTGATATAAATACATATGGATCATTACTATCAACAACGCTAATTAATTTATCATTTTCTTTTAGTTTGATTGCAGTTAATGGTTTAGTATATCTTGTTGCTTTAAAATCATTTATTTTGCTTCTTTTTATCATACCATTTAAAGTAAACATTGTTATATTTTTATCTATATCAAAATCATAAACTGGCATACTATAAACAATATTTTCTTCTGGTTTAATAGATATTATATTACTTACATGTTTACCTATTTCTTTCCATTTTAAATCTGGTATTTCATATACTGGTATATATAAATAATTTCCTAAATCTGTAAACATTATTAATGTATCTAAAGTCGACATTTTATATTTACCTATTAAATAATCTCCTTCTTTTAATCCTGTTTCAATATTTTCATCATAACTTCTAAGTGATACTCTTTTTATATATCCTTCACTTGTTACAACAACAATAACATCTTCTTTAGGTATCATTTTAGTTGTATCTATTTTTATTTCTGTTATTTCATCTTTTATTTCTGTTTTTCTTTCTGTTGCATAATCTTTTTTTACTCTTCTAAGTTCTTCTTTCATAACACTTTTTAGTTTTTCTTCATCATTTAATATTGCTTCTAAACCTTTTATGATTAAATTTAAAGTTTTATTTCTTTCTTCTAGTTCTGTTACATCAGTATTTGTTAATTTGTATAATTGTAACATGACTATAGCCTCTGCTTGTACTTCTGTAAACTGATATTCTTTTACTAAGTTATTTTTAGCATCACTTTTATTTTTACTTTGTCTTATCGTTTTTATTACTTCATCTAATATGCTAAGTGCTTTTATTAAACCTTCTACTATGTGTACTTCTTTTTTTGCGGTTGCTAAATCAAAATTAGTTCTTCTTAAAATTACATCTTTTTGATGAGCAATATAAGCATCTAACATTGGAAGTATACCTATTGTCATTGGTTTTCTATTTACAATAGCAACCATATTAAAACTATATGGAACTTGCATTTCTGTATTTTTTAATAGGTAATTGATTATTAATTCTTTATCTGCACCTTTTTTTAAATCTATTACTATACGCATTGGTTCATTTTGGTCTGATTCATCTCTTACTTCCTGAATTCCGTCTACTTTTTTATCTAATCTTATATCATCTATTTTTTTTACTAATAATGCTTTATTAACTTCAAAAGGAATTTCATGAATTACAATTTGTTCTTTACCTTTTTCTTTTATTATTTCATATTTACTTTTTATTATTATTTTTCCAAGTCCAGTTGTATATGCATCTATAATTCCTTTTTTTCCTTCTACTACTCCTCCTGTTGGAAAATCTGGTCCTTTTACTATTTCAAGTATTGTTTCTAATCTACAGTTAGGAGATTCAATTCTTTTTATTGTAGCATCTACTACTTCACCTAAATTATGAGTTGGAATATTAGTTGCATATCCTGCACTTATACCATTTGCACCATTTACAAGTAAATTAGGATATTTTGCGGGTAAAACAGTTGGTTCTTTTAGTGTATCATCAAAATTCCACACCATTTCTACTGTATCTTTATCTATATCTTTTAATAATTCATTACTTATTTTAGATAATCTTGCTTCTGTATAACGATAAGCAGCTGGTCCATCTCCATCCATTGATCCATTATTACCATGAACATCTATATATGGTGTATTAGTCTTCCACCATTGACTCATTCTTATTAATGCTTCATATATTGATGAATCTCCATGTGGATGATAATGACCCATTACATTTCCAACTGCTGTTGCTGATTTTTTATGTGGTTTATCAAAAGTATTTCTATCTCTAAACATTGCGTATAATATTCTTCTTTGAACAGGTTTTAACCCATCTCTTACATCTGGAAGTGCTCTATCTTGAATTATAGTTTTAGCGTAATCTCCATATCTTTTTCCCATTATTTCTTCTAAAGCGTAATTATGTATCTTATTTATTATAGTATCCAATTTTATCACCTTTTAAAATTATAGCAAAAAAAAAAGAAAATAGCAAAAACTATGCTGTTCTTTTTATTGTTTTTACATATACATCATTATTATCTTTGTTTATATATTCTATATATTTGGATATCTTAGATTTATTTTTCTCTTTTTCTTCTAAATTCATACTAATTTTATCTAAAACACTCAATAAATAATACAAAATATATAATTCATCTTTTAATGTATATATTGTTTTAGCTTTACTATTATTTAAAAATTCCTTTATTTTTTTATATTCATTTAATTCTAATAAAGAGTCATCATTACTAAGTATTGTAAATAAATCATATCCTACCATTCCCAAATTTTCAAGTATATCATCTTTATTATCATGAATGAATTCTATTTTTTCTCTCATTACATCTTTCACTATATCACTCTTTCTATATTACAATATTCATTATATTTATTTTGGTGTTATTTATTACTATTTTTTCCCACATAGTTCAAAATAATATCATCTTTTTTTTTAGTTGTCAACTATCTATATATAATCATAGCTGAAAAACAAAATACTTGTTCATCAGAAAAAATACTTACTGATACTTCATATTTTATATCAATTAATTCTATATCATCATCTAAAAAATCATTAATAGCGTTTTCTAAATCTTTTTCATGATTTTCATCAAATATCTTTACTTTCATTTAATCACCGATTTTCATTATATTATGATTGTTTGTCAAATTTTGTCGAAATATGTAAAAAAAAATAACTTTTTCAAGCTATTTTATATTATTTAATATTATTCCTATGTCACCATTTTTTATTAAATGTGCATTAGCATCATCTGTATCTATATGAAGTTCAAAATAAGATTGTTCTGATACTCTTAAATGTACGTTATTAATTATTCCACCTTTTTCTCCTGGTAATAGAATTGATACTTTTTCTATACCTTGTAATCCATATAATTCTACTTGTTTAGGTAAAATATGTATATGTCTATCAGCAATTATACATCCTTCTTTTAAATCAATTTTACCATTTGGCCCTATTATAGTTATTGGGCTACTATTTTTTAAATTTCCAGATTTTCTAATCGGTGGATTTAATTTTAAATGATATGCATCTGTCTTTGAAATTTCTACTTGAGTATATTTTCTAAAAGGTCCTAATACTCTTACATTTTCAATAACGTTATCTCCATTTTGTAATTTAACAAATTTATCAGATGCGAATTGTCCAGGTTGATTTATTTTTTTTATTTCATGTATTTCTTCATTACCAAATAAATTTTTATAATCTTCTTCTGTTAAATGAACATGTCTATTTGATACTCCTATTGTTACTTCCATACTATCACCTAATCTATTATATCATAAATTATTTTTATTGTAATATAATTTATGAGAGGAGATGATTTTATGAATAATTATTATGGAAAACCAATTTTTCCAAGCCAAAATTTCAACGTAAATAATACACCACCTAGCAATCAAAACTATACTTCTAATTATGAACCAATGGCCTTACCTAGTGAACAATCTTATATTGAAAATATTCTAAGATTGAATAAAGGAAAACAAGTAAGAGTACATATGACATTCCCAGATTCAAATGAATATCGTGATAGAGAATTTAAAGGTATCATTGAACAATCTGGTCGTGATCATATAATTCTTAGTGAACCTAATACCGGAACATGGGAACTTTTGCTTATGATTTATGTTGATTTTATATCATTTGATGAACCAATTAATTATAGTGAAGAATTTGTACCAAATACCTAGATATTTTTAAGCTTTTTTGCTATAATTAATTTAGGTGATAATAATGAGTATGTTTTATATATTAATTATACTATTTATATTAATTTGTTTTCTACTTATATGGTTTATTAATACATATAATCATTTTCAATCATATATAATAAGAATTAATGAGGCTGAAAATTTTATTGATACTACATTAAGAAAAAGATATGATCTTTTAAATAAATCTATAAACATTATTAAAGCTCATACAAAAAAGAAAGATAATGTTTTAGAAAGTGTTGATGAAATGAAATCTAAAAAACTATCAAATTTTGAATTAGATAGAAAGTTATATGAATCTATTAATGAGTTTAATAAATATAAAGAAGAAAATGAAGAATTAAGTAATAATGAAAGTTTTTTAAAAATAGATCTTGCTTTATTTGAATCAGAATCAGAAATAGTAGCAGCTAGAAAATATTACAATGATATCATTACTGATTATAATAAACTTACCACTACTTTCCCAGCCAATTTAGTTGCAAGAATATGTAAATATCAGAAAAAAACATACTATGATGGCAAAAACTTAGACAGTGAAAAAAAAGAAACTTTAAAAATATAAAAAATCTACAATTGTAGATTTTTTTCATATCTATTTTTTTAAAATCATATACTTAAATGGTGATATTATGGATTTTAAAATTGGTGATATTGTAACAAGAAATTCTTATAATAATGATACATTATTTAAAATAGTTAAAATAGAAAATGATACATGTTATTTACAAGGTCTTAATATAAGATTATGTGCAGATAGTTTAAAAAACGATTTAAAATTACAAGATGAAGATATAGATCGAGATGAAGAATTTTTAGGAAAAATAAAGCCTAATAAATTAGATAGAAATGATTATTTTTATTTACCAGGAAAAATACTACATATAGATGCTGATGAAGAATATTTAAATCGATGCTTAAAATATTATGAAAATTCAAACATATGGGCAGCTGGTATACTTGAAAAAGAGGAAAATATGCCTAATAGAATAATTGATCTTCTTAATGAATATAATCCAGATATTATAGTAATAACTGGTCATGATGCTTATTATAAAAAAAGAAAAGATGAAAGAAATATAAATTGTTATAAAAACAGTAAATATTTTAAACAAGCTGTATTGGAAGCCAGAAAATTTGAAAAAAGCCATGAAAAACTAGTTATAATAGCTGGTGGTTGTCAGTCTGATTATGAAGAATTAATAAAAGCAGGAGCAAATTTTGCATCTAGTCCTAAAAGGGTTAATATTCATGCATTAGATCCTGCTATAGTTGCAACAAAAATGAGTTTATCAGATATAGCATATGATATAGATATTAAGGATATACTTGAAAATACTAAATATGGTTCAGAAGGAATAGGTGGAATAATTACTAAAGGAACTATGCATATAGGCTATCCAAGATAAGGGGGAATTTAATGACTATCGAAAAAATAAAACAAGATTTAAATAAACATATAGGAAGTACAGCTATTATTAAATGTAATTTAGGTAGAAATAAATTTGAAGAATATGATGTAACTATAAAAGAACTATATAAACATGTATTTATAGTAAAACTTAATAATAATGAATTAAAATCTTTTTCTTATTCAGATATAATAACAAAAACAATTAAAATTAACTACTAAATTTATTAAAAATATTGATTTTATTGAAAATATAGGTTAAAATAAAATTGTTAACAGTACTGGAGGGAAAAATATGAAAATAACATCTGTAAACGTTCGTATAACTGAAAAAGAAGATTCAAGAATGAAAGGAATTGCTTCAATATTATTAGATGATTGTTTTGCAATCCATGATATTAGAATTATTGAAGGAGATAAAGGATTATTTATTGCTATGCCAAGTCGTAAAACAGCTAGTGGTGAATATCGTGATATAGCACATCCTATTACACCAGAATGTAGAAAAATGTTTGAAGATGCTATATTAGAAGCATATAATAAAGAATTAAACGCTTAAGCGTTTTTTTTGTATAAAATTTAAATTCAAGCATATAATCTATTAGGTGATAATATGGACAAGGATATAATAAATGTAGGAAATCATAATATTACAATAAATGAAAGAAAAAATATTGTTATAACTGGAGTAAAAAAAATAGATAGTTTTGATGATGAAGAATTTTTATTAGAAACTAACATGGGATATATAGTAATTAAAGGAAATGAATTAGAAATAATTAAACTAGATACATATCAAGGAAATGTATCTATAAAAGGAAGAATAAATAGTTTAAATTATATGGAAAATACAGGTAAAAAAGAAAAAGAAGATTCTTTCATAGGTAAATTATTTAAATGACACTAAAATTACAAATAATATCTTTAATAGTTTCTTTTTTATATGGAATATTCTTTTCTTTTTTATTAAATATTAATTATAAAATAATTTATAATGAAAATAAATTTAAAAAGATAATAGGAACTTTTTTATTTATAATATTTAACTCCTTACTATATTTTTATATACTTTTAAAAATAAATAATGGAATAGTACACATTTATTGTATTTTTTCGATAATAACTGGTTATATAATGGAAAACTTTGTCATAAATAAAAAAATTAAGAAGATTGCATTAAAAATTAAAAAATGATATAATCACCTTAATAGTAGGTGATTATATGTCTAAAAAGAAAAGAATAAGTAAAACTTCAAAAAGAAGACTTGCTTTCTTTGGAACGATTTCAATAATAATAATTTTTTATTTTATATTCAGTTCAGGATATTATATATATAAAATATATTCATTAAAACATGAAGAAAAACAATTATCAAATAAACTATATGAATTACAAAAAGAAGAAAAAAATTTATCAACAGATATGGAAAAATTAAAAGATCCAGAATATTTAGCAAAATATGCTAGAGAAACCTACAGCTATTCAAAAGATGATGAGATAATAATCCAAAAATATGAAAAAGATAAAGAGGTAGAAGAAGAAAAAAAATTTATTTTTAGTAAAAAAGACTTATCTATAATAGTAATATGCATAGGAATAATAGTTATAATTCTTATATATATATTAATTAAAAGCAAAAAAAGTAAAAAAGAAAAGAAGAAAAAAAACAAAAGATTAAAAAAATAACCTTTTGTTTTTAATATATTTTATTCTTCAAGCTACTTCTATAATTCTTGTTCACCTTTATTTTTAAATTGTAATATTATTGGTGTTCCTTCAAAATCGAATGATTCTCTTATTTTATTTTCTAAATATCTTTTATATGAAAAATGAACTAATCCTTTACTATTTACTTGTATATTGAATTTTGGTGGTTTTGTATCAACTTGTGTACAAAAATAAATTTTTAATCTTTTTCCTTTATATGATGGTGGAATATTTAATTGATATGCATCTTCTATTACATCATTTAAAACACTTGTTTTTATTTCTTTTTTACTATTTTCATAAACTTTAATTATTTCAGGCATTAATGTATGAATTCTTTTTTTTGTAAGTGCTGATAAAAATACTATTGGGGCATAATCTAAGAAAGCAAATTCTACTTTTATTAATTGTTTCCATTTTTTCATTTCTTGATCTTTATTTTCTATTGTATCCCATTTATTAACTACTATTACTACAGCTTTTCCTGATTCTACAGCATATCCTGCTATATGTTTGTCGTGTTCTATTATTCCTTCTTCTGCATTTATTACTATTACACAAACATCTGACCTATCTATAGCTTTCATTGAACGAAGTAGACTATACCTTTCTATATTTTCATATATTTTTCCTTTTTTTCTCATACCTGCTGTATCTATTACAACAAATTCTTGATTATGATATGTTAAAGGTAAATCTACTGAATCCCTTGTTGTTCCAGCTACATTTGATACTATTACTCTGTCCTCATTTAATAAAGCATTTACTAAGCTACTTTTTCCTACGTTTGGTCTTCCAATAATAGAAAATTTGATTATATTTGAATCATAATCATCATCTTCTATCTCTTTAAAATCAATGCATATTTTATCTAACAAATCACTTATTCCTATATTTTGTTCTCCACTTATATTTACATATTCATTAAAACCTAATTCATAGAAATCATATAAATGTTCTTTTGATTCTTTACTATCTATTTTATTAATGGCTACTATTACTTTTTTATTAGTTTTTTGAAGCATTTCTTTTACAACTAAATCATTACTTGTTATTCCTTCTTTTCCATCTACTACAAAAACAATAATATCTGACTCATTTATAGCTATTTCAGCTTGCATTTTTATTTCTTCATTAAAACTATTGTCTTCTAAATCTATTCCTCCAGTATCTACTAAATGAAATTTATAGTTTTTATATGTTGCATTTCCATAAATTCTATCTCTTGTTACACCTGGAGTATCTTCTATTATTGATATTTTTTGACCTATTATTTTATTAAATATTGTACTTTTTCCTACATTTGGTCTTCCTACTAGTGCTACTACTGGTTTTTTCATAAAGTCACCTCTTTTTAATTATACCAAATTAAATTTTGATTTAAAAGTTAATTATTAACTGTTAATATTCTACCATATTTTAAAATTTTATCTACATTTTTGTATAAAATATTGCTTATTTCTGTTAATTTTCCTTTTTCTATATTACTTAATTCTCTATTTACTTTTAAATATATATTATTTTGGTATAAAATAATATCATTTTTTTTCTTTAATTCTTTTGGAATATATATATCGTTTATTTGATATAAAAATATACTTTGCTCTATTTCTATATGCATATCTATTTCATCAATATAATAGTCATAAAAATCCATTTCACTTTTTTCTATTTCTATAAATATTCCATAATACTTATCTTTATATATTCTTACATAATAAAATCCATTTAATAAAATCTTATATCTTTCTTTTATTTTGAAAAATATTTTTCTAAAGTATTCTTTTATTTCTTCATTATTCTTAAAATCTATATTATCTAAATTTTCATTATTTATAGCTAGTATTATATTATCTTCATTTTCAAGAATCAGTTTCATTTTACCACCTAATTTATTGTATGAAAAAAAAAGAATTTGTTATAAATTCTTTTAAATTATTCTTTCTATTTTGTCATATATTTCTGTTTTTCCTTCTTTATTTACATTTGAAAATACAACAAAATCATCTCCTACTACTAATTCTAAATCATTTAATATCATATTTCTTTGAGTTTGATGTTTTGTTATACCTATTTTATCAGATTTAGTTGCAACTATTGTAACAGGTATCTTATAATATTTTAAAAATTCATACATCATAATATCATCACTTGATGGCTTATGTCTAAAATCAATTAACATAAATACCTGTTTTAAGTTTTCTCTATTTGTTAAATAATCTTCCATCATTAATCCAAATTTTCTTTTTTTACTTTTATTTAAATTTGCAAATCCATATCCTGGAGCATCTACTAGATAAAAACTATTATTTACTAAATAAAAATTTATCGTTTGTGTTTTTCCAGGATTAGCTGATGTTCTTGCATAATTTTTTCTATTAATTAATGTATTTATAAAGCTACTTTTCCCTACATTTGATCTTCCTACTAATAAAAATTCTGGTTTGTTATCTGTTGGGTATTGGCTTCTTCTTACAGCACTAATTGTTAAATCAACACTTGTTATTTTCATCTTTTTACTCCTTTGAAATACAAATTCCACCAGATTGTGAACCTGTCCATTTACAATCTGATCTTTCACTACATGAACTAACACTTAAAGTAGAACATGGTACTTTACTATAATCATACTCACAAATTGAACCAGTCCATTTACAATCTGATCTTTCACTGCATGAACCAACGCCTAAAACTGAGCAGCTTGGTTTATTTGGACTATATTCACATGAAATTGATTTACTATTCCAAGTACATTTAGATGTCATATTACATTCATTCTCTTTTAATATGCTCATACATTGTTTTTCTTCATATGTTTTTTCTACTTCTATATATGTTCCATCATCACTTAATGTATATTTAGAACATGCTGATTCTGTAGTTGATAAACAGCTTAAACATCCTAGCATACTTTCACTATCTGAAAATTTTGCTTGTCTTAATACAAAATTCACTATAGCTAAAACAAGAAATATAGCTACTCCAGCTATTAATCTTCTTATAAATTTATTTTGATATTCCTTCATATCTTGCTCTTTTGATGCCATTACTGCTTTTACAAAATCTAACATTCCTAATAAGATTATTGCAACTGGAACAATATATTTTACTAGATTATATAATCCTCTTGTTAATTTAGGAATACCTGCTGGTATACCTGGCTCTCCTAAATTACCACATACTACAATATCTGTTGTAGTACTTTTATCAGAGTTTTCAATGCTACCTATATAATTTCCTGTAGAATTCGTATCTGCTTTTACGTAGTTAATACTAGTAAAGCATGTAAGCATTATAAATAATGTTACTAATAAAAATTTTATTTTTTTCATTTTATCACTCCATTAATACTAATATTATAACATATTAAATCTTATTTTTACAATATTTCTATAAAATAAAAAAGACATAGTGTCTTTACATTTGTAAATCTTGATATTCTTTTAACAACGTTTGGTATTTTTGTTCTATTTTATTTGATTCAGCTTTTTCTAATTGATACCATCCAAACTGAAACATTAATTCATATACCGTTCTTTGAAATGAAGTTATATTGTCGAAAATTTCTTTATACTTTTGATATAAATTTTCGTTACTTGCTTCAGTCATTGCTACTACATAGTTCTTTTCTAAATTTTTTAGACCTGTCAATAATGAAGTTATATAATCTTTATCATTTAACATTATACCTTTTGGAACTTCTATTTTGGGATTACTTATTTTATTATTCATTTTTACCTCCTAAAATTCCTAATATATTATTTATATTATTTATGAACATATCCATTGCTCTTATTAATATATTTTTAATTTCTTCATTATTAACTTTATTTACTGCTTCATTTGTATTTTTTAATAATCCATAATTCCATTCAAACATATCACTTAAATAATCTAAATCTTTTCCTGATATTATATTTGGTACTTCCCTATATTTTTCTTCCATATTTTCTCCTTTCTTTGTTATTATGTTTATATATATTTTTTTTAAACAAAAAAAGAAGATTATTCTTCATTTTTTACTATCCATGCATTAGGATGTCTTCTTTCTCCTGTATTAGAATATCCTACTGGGTTATTTATTATTTCATTATTTTCTACTAATATACTAGATGCTCCTCCATCTAAATTAGCGGCATTATATGCTTTATAGTTATTTAGTAATTCAATCATTTCTTTATAATTTACGCCTCCACGGTATCCTGTTTTATTACCATTTCCATCTATTACTATAAATAATACTATTCCATCTTGTCTTTGAGCTATTATTGTCCTTGGATGAACACCTGTTCCACCATTACCTAAAACAGTTGCTTCTTTTCCATTAACTATTAAAAATGGGCCAAATGTTACAGCATCTACCATTCCTGTTTTTATAGCTATGGTAGGACTTTCTTTTGTTAAAACTAATTTATGTTCTTTATTAAATCCTATTAAACCTCCACCCCATTTATTTGGTTTACCATTCCATACTAATTTTCCATTTTTTATAACTGCTCCTGTTGCTCTAGCACCACTACCATTTCCTCCATAATCTTCAAATCCGCTAGCATTTATAGCAATTATCGCATTATTATCTTTAGCTATTGTTTTTATTGTATCACCTATTACTCCTGGATTTGATGATAAAGCTAAACTTATTTTTGATGGATCATATATTACCGTTATATAAAATGTTTTTCCATTTTCTTTATGTTTGATTATTTTATATAAACTATTATTTTCATCTTTTTTTAATATTTCCTCTTCGTATTTTGATTCATAATTTTTTGTTTCATAAGTACCTATTTTTATAGCATTTGTATTGGTTGATTCATCTAACTCTATTATTGTATTTTCTTTTAATACTTGATTTATAGTTTTTTCACTATATATTGTTTTTGCTAAATATTTATGATTCATTGTAGCCATAGCTGTTGTTACTAAAAAGTTTTTAAATTTTTTATTTGGACCATAAGCTAAAATAAGACAAGATATAGCTCCTATATCTAGTATTATAAATATTAATATAACCCATGTTTTTATTCTTGTTTTCATTTAATCACCTACTATATAAGGATTATTTTTATATCCAGATCCACTTTTTATAATTAAATTTTTATTTAAAGTAAATACAGGATATATATCAAGTTTTTCATTTGTTTTATTTGTATATAATGTTTTTTTATCATTTATTATATAGATATCTTTATTATTTGGTGTTATTAAATAACTATTTGGAATACTATTTATAAAATAATCTCCTATTTTTAATAAGCCTATATATGTATTTATATATTTATCTTCTGTTTCTTTATAAGTTGTTTTATATTCACCTATATACCAATTTGTTTGAATTAAATCCTTTTTATTTAATTTTTTAATATATGTATTATTTAAGTAATATCCTAGATCACTTTTATATTTTAATTGATATTTATTTGTATAATTAGAAAAACTACATTTTTCATCTAATTTATTTAAACTTAATACTTTAATTCCATCATTATTCTTTTCTATTACTCTTAAATCTATATTTTTATATTTTATATATTCTCCTACATAAATATCATTTAGAGTATTATTACTTTTGTTCTCTAATAAATATGGATTTTCTTTTGTTCCATCACCAGTTATATAATCTTTTGTTCCATCTATTTCTACTACTGGTTTTACTCCTAAAAAATCACTATAATTATTAGTTTTTGTTAAATTACCATTTTCATCTACTACTAAAGCTTTATTTTTATCTAATACCCAAAAATCATTACCTATAACATAGCTTTTTTCTTCTCCTATTTTATAAAATGTATCTTTATCTAGCAATGTTATATTTTTTATATATTCTTGATTTAAATTTTTCTTATATACATTATTTAACCATTCTTTTATATCTGAAGAATCATAATTTTCATCTTGACCATATTTTAAATTTGTTACTACTTCTTCTGTTATAGCATAAATACTTTTATCATTTAAATATAGTATTCTATACATTAATCCGCTATAGTATAAATAATTATTTTCTGTTTTTTTATGAAAATAGTAGTTATTTTTATCTTTTACTATTGTACTATTTAATAGATTTTCTTCTTTTGTTATATATTTTATAAGTGTATAACTTTTATTATCTTTTCTATTTTCTTGTTTATAATAATAAATAAGTCTAGTACCATAAAAACCTATCATAAAACTTATAAATATAATACTTATTAGCACAAATATTTTTCTAAAATCATACTTCATCTTATCACCTTAACTAGTTCATTATAATATATTTATAAATTTTTTTCAATCTAAATTTCATATATAAAAAAAATACAAAAAATTGTATTTTTAAAAAAATATTTTTACAACTATGATTGCTGATAATATTCCTATTAAATCAGCAAATAATCCTACCCATAATGAATATCTTATTTTTTTTATTCCTATACTCCCAAAATAAAGTGTTAAAACATAAAATGTTGTATCCGTAGATCCTTGAACTACTGATGATAATATTCCTATTATTGAATCTGGTCCATATGTTTCAAATATATTATTTAAAAATGCTAAAGATGCACTTCCTGATATAGGTCTTAAAATCATCATTGGAAATACTTCTGCTGGTATTTTTAAAATATTAACTATTGGTTTTAATAATTCAAATATATAGTTTATTACCCCACTTTTTAAAAATATATTCAAGCTAAATATCATTGCTAACATACATGGAAACATTGAAAAAACTAAGTCAAAGCTTTCTTTTGATCCTTCTATAAAAGTATCATATAAATCAATCTTCTTTTTTATTCCATATATCATAACAGATAGAATAATTATTGGTAATATTATATTTGATAGGTTATTTATTTTTACACCTTCTTGCTATTATACGATCCATTATTATTCCTGATATTGTAGCTATAGTAGTCGCTATTATACAAGGCAATACTATTTCTGTTGGTGATGCACTTTTATACATCATTCTAAGTGATATAATTGTTGTTGGAATAATTGTTACTCCACTTGTATTTATAACTAAAAAAGTTATCATACTTCTAGTTGCAGTATCTTTTTTATTATTAAGTTCTTGTAATGACTTCATAGCCTTAAGTCCAAATGGTGTTGCTGCATTTCCAAGACCACACATATTAGCTATTATATTAGAGGATATATAGTTTAATGATTCATGATTTTTTGGAATTTCAGGAAATATAATTTTTAATAAAGGATTTATTTTTTTTGATATTTTATCTAGTAATCCTGATTTTTTAGCAATATTCATTATTCCTAACCATAATGCCATTATTGGTAATAATTTTAAAATCATATCTAATGAAGTAGTTGTTGAATTAAGTATTTCTTTATTTATTATTTCTTCTTTTCCATTTAATAAACACATAATTATCCCACTTACTATAAAGAAACACCATATTTTATTTACCATATATTTTTTATCCATTTCTTTATTTTAGTAATGATACTTATCTTTTTTTCTTTATTTAATTTAATAAATATATTTTCAGTATGTATTTTTTCATCACTTAAATATATATTAGCTTCTCCAACTTTTTGATTATCTTCTAATTTTCTTATTTTTTTTAATTCTATCTTAACTAATATATTTTGTTCCTCTCCATTTAATATAGGATAACTATAATCATTTTTTATATATAATTTATATTTATCATAATATGTATCATCTTTTACTTCAAATTTATTTTTATCAAGTATTTTATATTTTTTATATTTTTCAAATCCATATTCAAATAGATTTTTATGATCTGTCCAATCATTACCATCATTAAGTGTTACTACTACTAAATTTAAATCATTTTTGGACGCTGTTGTTACCAATGTTCTACGTGCAATTTCCGTAAATCCTGTTTTTCCACCTGTAGCATATTTATAATTTGACAGTAGTTTGTTTTTATTATACCAAATGTAGGTATTCATATTAGTTTTAAGAGTATATTTCTTGGTTTTAGTTATTTTTTTAAATTCTTCATTTTTTGAGGCGTAACTCATTAAAATAGCCATATCATATGCGCTTGAATAATTTCCTTTTTCATTATCTAAACCACTTGGATTATTAAATGTCGAGTCATTCATACCTAGTTCTTCTGCCTTTTTATTCATTAATTTAACAAATGTTTCTGTATCTTTACTCACATAATTAGCAATTGCAAGGGCTGCATCATTACCACTTCTAAGCATAAGACCATATACTAAATCTCTTAATGTTAATTCTTCTCCTTCTTTTATATATATGCCTGATCCATATGCTTTTTTTATTTCATTTCCTATTATTACTTTATTATTCATTTTTCCTGATTCAATTGCAAGTATTGCTGTCATTATTTTTGAAATACTTGCTACTGATCTTATATTATGTATATCATCACTATATAATATTCTATTTGAATCCATATCCATTAAAATAGAGCTTGTAGCACTAGTTGTTATTGCTTTAACATTACTAGGTATTATCATAAAAATTGTAATCATTAATAAAATTATTCTTTTCACTTTATCACCTATTTAATAATATGAAAAAAAAGGACAACTATGTCCTTATATTTTTATATAATTTAATTTGTTAAAAAGATATCTCTTGTATAAATTTTTTCTTTCACATCATTTATATCATCATCTATTCTATTTGCTAAAATTATATTACTTTTTTGTTTGAATAGTGATAGATTATTTATTACTTCTAAACCGTTAAATTCTTTTTCTTGTAATGTAGGTTCATATATAATTATTTTTATATTTTTTGATATTAGATGTTCTATTACTCCTTGAATAGCACTATCTCTAAAATTATCTGAATTACTTTTCATAGTTAATCTATATATACCAACTATTTTAGGTTTTCTTTTTAACACCATTTCAGCTATATGACTTTTTCTAGTATCATTAGATTTAACTATAGCCTCTATTAGGTTTTGAGGAACATCTTTATAGTTTGCTAATAACTGTTTTGTATCTTTTGGTAAACAATATCCTCCATATCCAAATGATGGATTATTATAATAATTTCCAATTCTAGGATCTAAACAAACACCTTCTATTATATCCTTAGTATTTAATCCTTTAAGTTCTGCATATGTATCTAATTCATTAAAATATGAAACTCTAATTGCTAAAAAAGTATTTGAAAATAATTTTACTGATTCTGCTTCTTTAGAATCCATAAATTTAACCGGTATATCTTCTTTAAGTGCAGTTGATTTTAATAAATCAGCAAATTCTAAAGCTTTTTTGCTCTTTTCTCCAATTATAATCCTAGATGGATATAGATTATCATATAAAGCCTTTCCTTCTCTTAAAAATTCTGGTGAAAACATAATATTATTAATATTATATTTTTTCTTCATATTATCAACAAAACCAATTGGTATAGTACTTTTTATTACTATAGTAGTATCAATATTCATATCAATTACTTTTTTTATAATATCTTCTACACTTGAAGTATCAAAATACCCATTAACAGCATCATAATTAGTTGGTGTACTAATTATTACAAAATTAGCATTCGTAAATGCTTCTTTATATTCTAAAGTTGCTGTTAAATTTAATTTTTTTTCTTTAAAAAACTTTTCTATATATTCATCTTTAATAGGAGAAATCCTATTGTTAATCATATTAACTTTCTCTTCTATTATATCAAGTGCATATACTTCATATTTTTGGCTAAGTAAGGTTGCAAGTGATAACCCTACATATCCTGTTCCTGCTACTGCTATTTTCATATTTTTCTCCATTCAAATTTCTAATTTTTTTTATATTATAATATATTTTATATTTATTTACAATATTTTTTGTTTAATACTATTCTTATAAATAAATTTAAAAAGGACAATTACGTCCTTATATTTTATTATTTTTTTCTCTTTTTCTTTTTGCTAATATGTAAATCAATACTATTAATAATATATAAATTGTTACTACAATAATTATATAATAATAATTTATTTTTTTAGTCTGTTTTTTTTGACAATCCAGTTCAAATTCTATAGTTTTATTTTGATAATTATTTTTTGTTATATTCCATATATATTTTTCTTCTTTTTTATCAGCATTATTATTTTTTACTTTGCATGTTGTATTTAAGTTAAATGTTACTTCTTCTAATAATTTATATTTATCAAAACATTTAAAACTACTATTTGTTTTAAAATAAATTTTATCATCTTTAATTATTATCTTATAATCATAACATGTATTTAAAATATTTGATTTTTTATATTCACTTTTTTTAAAATTATATGAATATCTTATTCCTATTCTATTATAGCTTGATAAATCACTTTTAGTATAATAGTTTGTATTATTTATTTTTATTGGTTCATATGGATTTATTTCAACATCTTTTAGTACAGGAGTAGGCCACTTTAAATCTGTTTTTAAATAATCGCTTGGAGTTACATCATACAAATTTTCATTTTTTTTATCAAATACTTCTTTTTTTTCTTCTATTATTTCTGTTATTTCTTTTATATTAGCTGTATTATCTATATTTAAGTTATATGTTGCTTTACAACCTGTTAATATAAGAATTATAAATATTATTGATATTTTTTTTAATCTATTAAATATATGTAACATTTAAAATCATATCCCCATCTATTTTTTATTTGTTCTAAACTTATATTATCTGTTCTTTTAAAGCAACCAGAATTATTATTTTCACAATTATATTTTCTATCTTCTATATTTGTTTTCTCATTATAAAATTTTCCTGTAGGATTTAAATATTCATTAGCCATCTGTATTCCATAATATCCTAAACCTATATATGATTCAGTTATATCTATTTTGTTATCTTCGTATACATTTTCTACTATAGCTAAATGTTTTCCCCAACTAATTATTGCTCCTTTTTTTGGTTTATTGTATTCATATGATTTATTAAAAGCATTTATATTACAATAATCATTTGGATTTTTCAAATAACTTATTTTTTGTTCATTAAGTATTTCATTTGCTCTAGATGTTACATACCAAGTAGAGTCTCCTTCTAAACTATTTGCTTTTTCATTTGTATAATAAAATTTATTTTTTCTATTTGGTTTTGTTCTTCTAGTTAGAAAATTATCTTCATCTATTTCAAGTCCATCTATATTTGGTTTTATTATTGTACTTATTTTTATGCCAACTGCATAAAAATATTTAAGTATATCTTTATAATTATAACCTATACTTGATAAATATTTTGCTCCATATTGACTTAATCCATTACCATGTCCTCCAGCTAAATCATTATAATAACTTTTTGGAACTTTTATTTTATGTGTTGTTGGTTTTATATTATTATTTCCAACTTTATAATATGTATTGTAACAATATTTGTAATCACAATAAAAATTGCCACCTTTATAGAATGAATCATATTCAGCTTTTACTAATTTATCATCTAATGTTAATATTTCACCTTCTGTACTTTTTACAGCTTCTTTTATTTTTTTAGATACTATATTAGGATTATCCATTACTTGATTTGCTTCGCTATTTATAATTGAATATTTACAATTATCTGTAACATATAATGTATATGTTCTAATTGCTACTGACATAGCTTTAAAAGTTTCAGAATCATCTATTATATGAGTTTCTCCCGATACTACACCTGCAACATATGTTTCTAAATCATAATTCCCTAGGATTTTTCCTTTTTCATCTATTACTTTTACTTTATTACAACTATATTTATTTGTATAGTTATATTTATCTAAAATTTTTTGTTCTTCATTGGTTGTTAATTTTTCTTTATTAATTATCTTAAAACTTATATTTTCTAATTTTAAATTTAGTAGAACTATGAATAATAAAAAGAAAATACTTAACAAAAATACTTTTATTTTCATAAAATCACCATCCCACTATTATTAATATTATACAATATTATTGCATAGAAAAAAAGACTTTATAGTCTTTAATATACATACATTCCATGAATTTTACTTTCATCTGTATCACTTATTGTATCCATTACCCATTCATCATTTACTTTTGTAAGCGTTAAATTAAGTGTATATTTAACTTTATCTTTTGCATCTTTTAATTTTTCTAAACGATATTTTGTAAATAAACTTACATCATATACTCCTTCTTCATTATTAAATTGTTCTGGATGTTCAGAAAGATAAGTATCAGCATCTGTCATTATTTTTGAATAATCAGTAACTTCTATTTCTACTGTAACAGTAGCATTATCGCCATCTATTACCTCATCTTTTATTTCATAAGTTAAATTTTTGTAATGCTTTTTCATCAATTCTCTATATTCATTTTTTTGATCTTCTGTAAAATCTGTTTGTTTATTTACAACGTCATCTAATTGTGTTAATACATCATCATTGAGTGTTTGATAGTTTGAAAAAAATGTTTCTACCTTTTTCTTTGGTGTATCTTGTGTAAGCTTAGTATTACCACAAGAGCATCCTGTTACAGTTATAAGTGCTAATAAAAAAATTGCTAATCTTTTCATAAAATTCCTCCTTATTACTATTATTATCATTTCTATCTTTTTTATTCATATTATTTTTTTACTTCTATTAATTTGAAAAATTTATATAATTTTTCATTTATTATATGATTATTTATATTATTTAGTTCTATTAATATTTTTTCTTTTGATTTTTCTTTTTTATTAAAACATTCATAATATATATACTTTAATTTTTCATCTTGATTTTTTATTTTTTCTAATTCTTTTTTAACAAATTTTTCTATTTCATTTTGCTTTCTTGTTTTTAGTTCTTTTGTTTCTTCTTTATCTACTATTTTATATTCTATTTTTGTCATTTCTTCTCTTTCAATTTCTTCTAAAACATCCATTTCTTCATCTATTAATAAGGAACTCTTTTTTATTTTTTTATCTTGTTTTAAAATTGCTAATACCTTTTTACCATCACTTAATAAAAAAGCATATTCTATATTTTTTACTGTTTTTGATGTAAATATTTCTGTTTTATTTCTAATTTTTTCTAAAAATTTTAATTCTATTTTTATTTTATTATTTTTTATATTATATAAATCTATTGTATCTATTTTTAGTATAGGTATTTTTCTTATATGAACTATATTATCATTTTTATTCCAGTCATAAAAATCATAATATTCTTCTTTAAAATTTAGTAAAATATCATATATGTAATTCATATTTTTCTCCTTTATCTATATTTATTGAAATAAAAATTAAAATCAAACCAATTGGTGCATATAAACATTCTATTCTTCTAATAATAAAATTGACATAATATAAAAAATTATACCCTATTGTAAGTAAATTTAAGTAACTTATTATAAATATAAATCCTATTATTGATAATCCAAATCCTAATAGAAATAAAAGTATTTTTTGATACATTATATCACCTACTTAATAATATTTATTATTTTTATATTTATTAAATTATTTTTTTAGTGTATAATGTATTAAGGTGATTTTATGATAAATTTGATTATTTTTATTTTTTTAGGATTTATACAAGGTATAACTGAACCAATACCAGTTTCATCTAGTGGACATTTACTTATTTTTCAAAAATTAGTTGGTGGTATTGATAATATTGATTATGGTATATTAGCAACTATAACTAATTTTGGTAGTTTTATTGCTATATGTTTAATATTTAAAGATGAAATATTTAGTTTAATTAATTCTTTCTTTAAATATTTAAAAACAAAAGATAAAAAATATTATTCTAATTATAAATATTCTTGGTATATAATATTTGCAACTATACCAGCAGGTATTATGGGACTTATTGTTACTAAATTAGGAATTTTTGATTTCTTAGAAGAAAATGTTAAATTTGTTGGTATTACTTTATTAGTTACAGGATTTTTCTTATTCTTAATTAAAGACTTTAAAGGTAAGAAAGATAAAAAAAATATAACTTTAAAAGATGCTTTAATTGTTGGATTATTTCAAGTTGTAGCATTAATTCCTGGAATAAGTAGAAGTGGTTCTACTATAGTAGGTGGTATGTTTAGAAATTTTAAAAGAGAAACTGCATTTAATTTTTCATTTCTTTTATATATTCCTATTAGTGTAGCAACTACTTTATTAGGATTTAAAGATTTGTTTGATGCCAATCTAAATTTAAATACAATTTGTTTATATATTATTAGTATGATATTTGCCTTTATCTTTACTTATATTGGAACTAAATGGTTTAAAAACTTAGTAAAAAACGGAAAACTTATTTATTTTGTTTATTACTGCTTAATAGTAGGTATTTTAATTCTTATATTCTTATAATAAAATATATCATTAAAAAAAAGTTAAGAATTTTTCTGAAGTTGTCAACAAAAAGTAGACACTAAAAAAGTATTATTGAAACCCTAATTGAGTTCTATATTCAATTGGGGTTTTATAATTTAATGCATAACTTGGTCGATAATTGTTATTATCCCAAATAATATCATCAATAAATTC
>JAGBES010000024.1 GCA_017936845.1 Bacilli bacterium | reverse complement strand
TAAGAGCCTTTCTAAACAGTCAAAGCTGTAGGATGATAGAAACAAATCCACAGGCAAGAGTTATTATAACTCAAAAAATATAAATAGAAAGAAAAAATCAATCTATAGGATTTCTCCTAAGATTGATTATACGAGGATGATTATTATGTCGGTACGACAAGTTGGCAAAGATGAATGGACTAAAGATGGTCGTAAATGGATATTTGAGGGAAGATTTAATGGGAAGAAGTTTAAATCTAAGAAGTATAGAACCTGTAGAGAGGCAGAGCAAGCTCAGACTACTTATATAAAGAAATTAGAAGAGGAAAGATTATTAGAGGAAAGTGGTGGAATTAAGAGACCGGAAACTTTAGGTGAACTTATGTTAGATCATATGAATTATCAAAGGGATAATGATGAAGTTAAATATACAACTTTGAATAATTATGAAAAGAAGATTAAGCACTTTGATTCTATAAAAGATATTCGCCTTGATGAATTAAATATCAATCATATAGATTCTTGGAAGAAACGAATGAATAAGAAAATATCTCCTGCGGGAACACCTCTTGCTACAAGAACTAAGAATGATTTGTTTAAATATTTGAAGAGTGTATTAAATTATGGAACTAAGAAATATGACTTTAACTTTTTCTCAATGTATAATAAGATGACTAATTTCAAAAATGCTAATGAAGTTCCTAAAGAGATGGAATTTTATACTTTTGAAGAATTTCAACAATTTATATCTGTTGAAGATGATCTTAAATTTAAAGCTTTATTTGAAACATTATATTACTGTGGATTAAGACGCGGTGAGTTAAGAGGTTTAAGATGGATAGACATCGATTTTAATAAGAAAGAATTATCAGTTAAGAAGAATGTGGTTAATGTTTCTGGTGAAAGTGGCTATTGGGTTTTAACAACACCTAAAACTAGAACTTCTTATAGAACAATACCAATGCCAGATATTTTAGTTCAAGACCTTAAATTATTAAAAGAAGATTCTAAAAAATACTATGGGTTTGAAGATAAATGGTTTGTGTTTGGAGATATATCGCCAATACATCCAGATGTTCTTAGAAGAAGAAAAAATGACAATGCTAATAAAGCTGGAATTAAACAAATTAGAATTCACGATTTTAGACATTCATGTGCATCACTCTTAATTAATAATGGTGCTAATATAACGTTAGTAGCAAGATATTTAGGACATGCTAAGATTGATGAAACATTAAATACTTATTCTCATTTTTTTAAAAGTACACTAGATAATATTGTTAACACAATTAATAATATTAATGAACAGAGATGATTAGCAAAGAAGTTATAATTATGACTTCTTTTATTTTGGGTGGCATTAAATTATGATAAGTATTATTTTAGGTGGCAATTAGGTGGCAAGATATGAAATCATTGATAACACAAGAAAATTTAAGATGCCTTTTAAGTATAGGTTTTTCAACCTTTTGTAAAAAATGTAGGTCGTAGATAAAAGGATTTTTTGTAACCCCCTGAAGAGAGCGGAAATTCTGATTTTTATTTATAAGAATTTAAAATATTTTAAGATAAAATAGTCAAAATTATACTGCTATATAAATTATTATTATGATATAATGATTAAGGGAAGTGTTAAAATGGATAGAACAGATTATAATATTGCAATAAATAAAAATACACTAGAATGTTGGGGATTAATAATTTTTGTTTTATTTATATCTTATTTTATTGAAGTATTAAGAGGTTTAAGAACAATAATGTATTTTATTATTTTCTTTTTAATTTTAGTTGTACCTTATTTATATGCACTTATATACAATAAAAAAAATAAAGGAAGTAATTTAAATTTAAAATATGTATTTGGTATATCATTTATGTTTATATATACATTTGTATTATTAACAACAAAAACATTTGTAACATATGTATATGTAATTCCTATGGTATCAATTTTAATAGCATATTGTGATTCAAAATTAACATCAAGATTATTTTTATATGCTGTTTTTATAAATATTTTATGTATAGGTATACAATATAATGAGTTTGTAAATAATGGTAGTATATTATCATATGGATTAAAAGATAGAATAACTATGTGGGAAATTCAAATTGCTTTAGTAGTTTTATCAGGAGTTTTCTTATCTAAAGCTTGTTCTTTAATAAAAAAACGAGATGACATACTAGATATATTATCAGATGATATATGTAAAGATGCTTTAACAGGAATTTATAATAAAAAATTTATAGAAACAACTATTCATAGTATTTATAATACAAATAAATATAAATCTATAGCTTTTATAGATGTAGATGATTTTAAAAAATTTAATACCCTATATGGACATAACTTTGGAGATGAAGTGTTAATTACATTATGTGAAGTAATTAATAGTAATCTAGCTAAATATAATAACACTTATTTTATAAGAGTAGGTGGAGATGAATTTATAATATTCTCACTTGATTTTAATAAAGAAGAATTTACAAAATTATTAAATAAAATTGTAAAAGATGTTGCTAGTACTAAAATACCATTTGGTAAAAAGAAAGTAGGAGTAAAAATAACAGTAGGAGTTGCTTGTACAGACACTGATAAATGTACTAAGTTTATGGAATTATACAATCTAGCAGATAAAAGAAATGGAATAGCTAAAAAGAATGGTAAGAATTATGTAGAAAATAATTAGTATTAATCATATAATATTACCAATTTATTGGTGTTTTTTTTATATATGATAAAAAATATTGAAAAACTTAACAAATATGATATAATAAATAATCAAAAAGGATGTTTTATTATGAGGAATGAAGAAAGAGTTAGATGTTTAAATGAATTATCACAACTAGTAACATCAAATCAATTAAAATTTGATGATATGAACAAAATATCAGAAGAATTCTTTTCAAAATATATTGATATATTACATATTGGTAAAATAGAAATATTATCAAACGTTCCAACATCTATTTATGATCAACAATTAAAAAAAAGTAAACTAATCGTGAAGTTGTCAACAAAAAGTAGACACTAAAAAAGTATTATTGAAACCCTAATTGAGTTCTATATTCAATTGGGGTTTTATAATTTAATGCATAACTTGGTCGATAATTGTTATTATCCCAAATAATATCATCAATAAATTC
>JAGBES010000002.1 GCA_017936845.1 Bacilli bacterium | reverse complement strand
GCAATATTATGCCAAATTAATTAAATTGTATAATTAATTTTTTTAGGACCTATTTTAGGTGTTTTTGTCATGCAATAATATACTTAATTAAATAATTTTATTTTTTTATAAAAAACTATTGATTTATATTAGCAAGTTTATTTTTTATTATAAATGAGCCTATTGCTTCTCCTATTAACATTCCTAAACTTAAGAATAATCCTATATGTTCATTTCCAAATGAGGTTCCCAATAAAAGTCCAAAACTCATTCCTAAACACATTCCTTCACTTATATAAGTTTCTTTATTCTTATTACTATTAACTATTATGACAGCAACTGAAATTCCAATGATTATAAATGGTAATGAAGTTAAAATAAAATCTTTCATAATTAGTTTCCTTCCTTCTAGTTATTTTTCCATCTTTTTAAAGTTGGAAATAAATTTTGACAAAGAATTTTCATTTCTTCATTAGTCATTCCTGCTTGAGAACCATATTTTGAACACATTTCTATATATTCTTCCATTGTAACTTTATCTATAAATTCACCATTTGTATAACAATATTTACAATAATCTTTATTTATACTTCCATCTTTATTTGTTCCTAATTGTTCATCTGAAGTTATAGGCATACCACAACTTTGACATATTTTATTTTCCATATATTTTTCCAATCTTTTATTCTTCTATTAAATCAATATCTATACTACCTATTCCACCATCTATATCTAGTTTACTATTTCCTATTCCATAAATATTATCATCTTTCATATTTTTTCCATTTATTCTAGCTTCTCCTATTCCTTTATCTAAAGATATTTTATAATCTTCTAATGTTCCTATAAGAGATAAATCCATTTTACCTATACCAGAATCAATTTTATTATTTCCAGTTAATTTGGAAGTTAACGATAATTTACCAACTCCCATATCTAAATTTAAATTATTTATACTTATTGCATTAATATTTATTTCTCCTGCTCCACCATCAATTTTTATGTTTTCTAACACATTTAAATTATTTATATCTACTTTACCAGCTCCTAAATTTAAATATAATTGTTTTGTAGATAAGCTTTCTATATTTACTTTACCTGCTCCTGTATCAATTGATACTCCATCAAAAACAAAATCATTAGGAATATATATAATTAATTCACTTTCATCATTATGAAAAAAATTATGTTTTTTTTCTTCAATATAAAGTTTATTTTTATCTTGTTTTGTTTTTATATATTTATTATTAGTTTCTGCTTTAAAGTTTTCTCCACTTTTAATAGTAATATTACTACTTGAAATATCAACATCTAAAAGTAATGTATTATCACTAATTTCTAAATTATTTAATTTTTCTGTAATACTATCTTTATCATCATCAAATATACTAGCTATAGATAAAACACCATACATAATTCCAGATATAATATTGAAAGTTAAAAATATTGCGAAAGCGATTGCTAAATATTTTATTATTTTTTGTAAGTTACTCATTTAATTTCAACCCCACCAAACATTGAAGTTGCATTAATATAAATTGTATATTTAGCATCTTTTGTTTTATTTTTTCTTTCATCAGATACTCCACCAAAGATACAAGTAGAACCAATCTTAACATTAACATCTTCTGGTACATAAATTGTAATTCCACCAAAAATACTATTAGCATTAATTACTACATCACTATCAATAATAGCATTTTTTAAATCACATTTTACCCCACCAAATACCGCACTAATAGAACATCCTGTAAATTCTTCATTATTAAAATCTACTGTTTGTCCTGAAAAACATGAACAATATTCTTTCATTTCTTTTTTATTTAGCTTTTTTATTTCTTTTTTTACTTTATTATTTAAAGTATCTTTAAAAATAATAGATATTCCTATCATAACTAAAATAGTTGGGACTATTAATTTAAGCATTAAAGTAAATTTTATAAGTCCTTGACATCCAAGTAATAAACATATTCCTATAATAAGGCCTATTAAATCACCAGATATATCTTTATTTTTAAATAATCCAATAAAACATGGAATAATAATAAATAAAGTCCACCAACCATCAAAGAACACATTAATATTTGTTATATCTAAAGCATTTAAACCAAAAATAACTCCCACTACAATAAAAACCAATCCCCATAATAAATTACTTATTTTATTCATACTTCTTCTCTCCTTTTCTTATATAATTTCACTTTTTTTAGGCATAATAATTGCTGCTATAATATAAGCAAAAATTCCTGTTCCAACAAAACATATTAAAAATACCCATAACAATCTAATCAATGTTGGATCTACATCAAAATATTCGGCTATTCCACCACATACACCACATAGTTTTTTTCCTTCTTCTATTTTATATAATCTTTTTTTCATTTATTTTCCTCCTTTAATACCCATTTATTATTTGGATTTTCTTCTAGTAACATCAATGCTTGAAACTCATATGACAATAACTGTTCAATTTGTTTATTTTCTAAATGAATAGTATTATTTGCTACTAAAGAAGCTATACCATGACAGAAAATCCACATTTTTGTATGAAAATCTTTTATATCATCATCATTTAAATTGGTACTTATTTTTATCATTTTTGCTATTTCTTCATAATCTTCTCCAACTTTAGATATAAATGCATTGGGTGTTAATCCTATTTCACTCATAAATAAAGTTTGAAATAATTTTTTCTCTTTTTTAGCAAATTTTATATAATTAATTCCAATTTGTTTATATTTTGGAATATCATCAACCATATGATCCATTAAGAATTTATAAAAATATTTTTCTATTTTTTTATATAATTCTTTTTGCATTTCTTCTACATTTTGAAATTGATAATAAATAGGTCGAATTGAACAATCAAGTTTATTAGCAAGTTCTCTATTACTTAATTTTTCCATTCCATCTTTTCTTACAATTTCAAATGCAGCTTCTAATATCATATCTTTTGAAATCTTAATATTTTTTGGCATACTCCCCTCCTTTTTGTATTTTATGATATTGTATCACATAATACAATATATGTATATAAAAAAGAGAAATTTTCTCTTTTAAATTATAATTTATTATTTATCTAATTTTAATTTACCACAATTTGTAAATTTATTTTTACCATATATAAATTTTTTATTATTTGTATTAGATGGTAACTCTACAACCTCTAAAACATAATTTTTAATATTTACTAATAGTTTTAAATTATCTTTTTTTACTAAATAATATGGTGACAGATCACTAAAACCGTCTGCTGTTGATACAGGGCCAATTTCTGGTGCTATAAATGTATCTAATATTAATTCAACAAAATTAAGTTTCTTATGTCTTGTTAATATATATATTTCATATGGCTCAGGATAATATTCTTTTAATACTTCTGAATACATTGTCATTTTATTCTTATATTTTTCTTTATCTAATTCTTTTCTAATAGATAATGCTGGTAAATTATTTTCATCATTTAATAAATAATCAACCGTTATACCAAATACTTTTGATAATTCTTGTAAATTAGTTACATCTGGTAAGCCTATATCATTTTCCCATTTAGTTATTGCTTGTCTTGAAACATTCATTATTTCAGCAAGTTGTTCTTGAGATAATCCAAATCTCTTTCTTATTTCTTTTAATTTTTGACCTAATGTCATAACATCTTCCTTCTTTCCAAAACCATAATACTAAATTTAAAATATTTTTAACAGCATTTTTACTTTACATTTATGCTACTATTTGTAGCAATTACTATAATCTAATCTAGATTAGCAATAAACTCTCTTATTATATTTGCTAGTTCATTTGGTTTTTCTTCAAATATCATATGATCACCTGGTAATAAAATAAGTTTAGTTTTTCCTAGTGATTCAATATATAATTTTATCTATTTTATATAATATTTTAATTGATATTTATTTTTCTTTAGTAAAAATTCTCAATTCACCATTAAAGTCAAGTTCAAGAGTATCATTTGTTTCTTTTACAATTTTAATATCGGTGATAGTTTCGTCTGTTGTTTCAAAACAATTTAACTTTATTTCATTTTTCTCTTCATCATAGCTAAACCTTTCACATAAATCTGCATCATTTACAGGATTACCACAAGCACAAGAATAACTGAAACTTCCATCCGAATTAAATGTGATAGTTTCTATATCATGACCATTATCTCTGGTCCAACTAACGTTAGTAAATGCATATTTACTATAATCTACTTCTTTCTTATCACTACAACCAGTTGAGATAATTAAACAAAATAATAAAACAATAAATATTTTTTTCATATAAATCCTCCACTATAATTTATTTTATACAAATAATTATACAACAAAAAAGAGAATATTAATATCCTCTATATATAAGTAATTTTTTATACAAAGTATTAATCTTTATAAATTTGTGTATTTTTTATTCTTTCTTCTTTATGTTTTTTACTAAATATTACAATAAACCCAAATAGAAAAAACAACATTATTAACCCAAATATAGATATAATAATTACCAATATTGAATCTACAAAAAAGAATATTAAAAAAGCTCCTACTATAACCGACAATCCTAAAATCCAAGCTAGAATATTTTCTAATTTGGTTGCAGTAACAGATGTTGAATAATTAAATGATTTACCTTTAAACGAATTTTTTTTAGTTATTTTCATTTCATCAACTCCTAATATCATTATTATACATTTTAAATAATTATTTGTCATCTCTTTTATCAAATTGTAAACTTTATTATTCTAAAACTTTCTTTTATGTAAAATGATAATCTACATATTATTTAAATTTTTAATATTCTTTTTACTTCAATACTTTTTTAATATGTACTTATAAAAAAAGTAGTTTTAGCTACTTTAATTTATCTTTTAGAAATCCTTCAAACATTCTTAATCCATAATTAGGATTATAATAATTAGGAAATTCATTTAAATGAGCTAGTGCTATTTTAGCTGTTAATAATAAATCATCATTTGTAACATTTGTTTTACTATTAATTTTTCCATGTTCTAATTCTATATTTATACCATCTAAAAACTCTTCAACAGTAAATTTATCAAATTTAATATCTAATACTGATGCTATATAATAAGCATCTTTTAAATTATACATATTATCACCAATATATTTTATGATAATAGTGTTATTTTATATTCCAACTTTATATAACATAGTCATTTATACATACTAGTTAAATATTATAACATATTATAAACTAGGTGATTAATATGCCAAATGGATGGAATAATTGGTTTTGTGGTAGAAATAAATGGTTTACTTTCCTTTTTGTATTTGCTATTTTATTATTTTATCAAATAATTCTTACCTTTATATTTGTAACAAGATTTAATCTATTTATATTATATTTATTTGTCATTTGCATATTCTTTTTTTGCTTTAGAATATTCTTCTATTGAATTTATTTTTTTAATAAACATTTATATATTTACTCATTTATATGTATTTCCATATATCCTAAATTAATCAAAAAAACAACATATGTTGTTTTTTAAATTCTAATAAATTTATAAAAATTTCTATAATATTTTTCATAAACAAAACTATATAATTAAATAATTTTATTAATTATTTTTTTATCACTTATATATTCTACCAAAATAATAATAGCTCCTATTAAAGCAACAATTAAATCCTTCATTGTATCTGTTACTCCAGTTGTTAAAACATTTTGAGGATCTACCTTAAACAAAATACTTGATGTAAATTCAAATATCTCCCAAGAAACAGATATTAATGAAACAAAACCCAATATAAATAATATATTATAAATTATCTTTTTTTCATCATATACATCAAGCAATTTTAAAATATAAAATCCAAAAAATGCTTCAAATATTCCTGATAAAAAATGCATTATAGTATCATAATTTACTAAATATGTATATAAATCTATTACCGTTCCTAAAAAATAAGCAAAAAACATAAATACTATATAGATAAGTTCTAATTTATCAGTTATCTTTATTTTTAATTTATTAAGAATTTTAGGTAGTAATAATGTTGGTAATATTAAAATATCTATTAAAACATCAACATACATACCATTTTTTAAATTAACAATTCCTATTACATAACTTACTATTGTCATAGAAATTATTAATAATTTATTTATCTTCTTCATATGTTAAATTCTCCATTTCAACTTCATTAATAGAATTAAACCTTTTTGTTATTTTCTCAGTAGTTGTATGTATTTCTTTAACATCTTTTCCTACTGTTTCAATACTTCTAGATAATTTATCCCATCTATCTTTATATCTTTTAAATTCTTCATCTAAAAGCTTAAGTTCTCTATGAATTACTTTAGCATATTTATCTCTTTCTATATTTTTTATTATTACTTGAATAGTTGTCAAAGTACTAATTAATGTAGTAGGACTTGTTATCCATACTCTTTTTTTATAAGCATATTCTATTATATCACTATGATATGCATTAAGTTCTGCAAATATAGCTTCTGCAGGTAAAAATAAAATTGCTTGATCTGAAGTTTCACCATTAATTATATATTTACTACTTATAGCATCTATATGTTTTTTCATATCTAATTTAAAGTGTTTTTCATAATTATTTCTTAATTCTAAACTATTATTTTTATCTATCATATTTCTATAATTTTCAAGTGGAAATTTAGAATCTATCCCTACTAATCCTAATGGTTCTGGAGCAAATAAAGCACAATCTACTATTGTACCATTACTTAATTGATGTTGCATTTTATATATTTTATCATTTGTTCCAAAGACATTTTCCATTATATGTCTTAAATTTACTTCACCAAATATTCCTCTTGTTTTTTTATCTGTTAAAACACTTTGTAATGAAACTATATCTTTTGATAATGTATCAATTTTCTTTTGTGCTTCATCTATTTTAGATAATCTTTCTAATACTGAAGTAAATGTTTTATTTGTTTTTTCAAAATTTTGATCTAGTCTTTCATTTACACTATCATTTATAAGTCTTAAACGAGTCTCTAATTTTTCATTTTGTTTACTAAAATCTTCATTTAAATCTCTTGTTAAATTACTTTTAAAATCAGATAATTCTTTTACGACGTTAGTTTCAATTTTTCCTATTTTTTCTATTATATTTGCTTCATTTATTCCCTTAAATAAAAGAATTATGATTAATACTACTATAATAATTAAAATTGTCAACATTAAATATTCCATATAATCCTCCTAATCAACATCAAATTTATTAATAACTATTTTTGATAATATAAAAGCTACTATTAATAAAATAAATAATTTTACTAATACTGTTACATCTGTAATACTTTCTACAAATGTTGTACCAATAAATCCCCAAAAATATACAATTGATATTTTAGCTATTAAAGCAGCAAGTAAAAATTTTTTATATGACATTTTAGATAAACCAGCTCCTATATTTATAGAGAAAGCAGGTGTAAATGGTATAGCCATTATAATGACTAATTTAGAAAAACTTATATTACTTACTATATTCATAAGTTTTTTAGTTTTTGGTTTATTATCAATGTTTTTATAAAGCCATTTACTTACACCTTTTCTAAAAATAAAAAAGCTTAATGAACATCCTATAATAGTTGCAATCCATGATATTATAAATCCAAATAAATTTCCAAATACAATCATATTTAAAGCTATAAAAAGTGCTAATGGAAGAATTGGTACAATAGATTCCAAAACTATTATAAAAACACCTACAAATAAACTTAAAAACATATTATTATTAAGTACAAAATCTTGTAATTTTAATATTACATCTTGTATTATATCTTGCATTTTCTTTCTCCATTCCTATATAATTATAATACATTTTTTTATTTTTTTAAAGATTTATAATAAAAAAGGAAGTTAATCTTCCCCTTTAAGTAACCACTCTTCATATCCACCAGATATATTAGTAACTCTATATCCCATTTTTATTAATATTTCACATGCTTTTTTACTTGTTATTCCACTTCTACAATATATATAATACATAATATTTTTATTTAAATATTGTTCCGGATGTGTTATTAATTTTTCAAATGGTATATTAATAGCATTCGGAATATGATTATTATTATAATTTTCAATACTTCTTATATCAATAATATTATGTTTATTATTGTTTAGTAAATCTCTAATTGATATACTTGGTATCATAATTAACCACCCAATATATTATATGCAGATAATATTTATTAATAAGTTAATTAGTTTATTATATGTTTTTTATATTTATATTTTGGTGTTATAGTTGCTAAATAATAATTAGATGTATTAACTACCTCACCATAAAAATTTTTTCCTAAATATATTTGTAATTCTTGTTTTAAATTATATAAATTTCTTAACTTTTCTTCTTTATCATTATCATTTAAATCACCATATGCACCAATAAATATGATTTTATCATTTAAAGACAAATCAGCCAATATATTAATTGTTTCTTTATTTGTTGGAAATTGTGTAATGAAAAAATTAATAAAATTTATATTACTTCTTATTTTATTATATTCTAATATTATATCCTTTTTATCTATCACTACTTTACCATTTATACTTCTAGTATTCTTTTTATCATTTATTTTTTCTTCTGATACTAATATTCCTATTCCTTCAGATAAATTATTCACTACAGAATTATATTTTCCTTTATTAAATTCTAAAACTCCTCTTCTTGGAATAAAATCTAATGTTTCTATAAAAGCTTTATAATATCTTACTATTTCTTGTTCTTTAGATAACCAAATTTCAAAATCATTACTTCCTGATTTTTTAAATTCTTCATATAAATTATTCATATATTTTTCCATGTTATCACCTCTAGTTTATGCTATTAACTACTATCTGATATTTATCAAATCTTTTTTCTACTCTTCCATTTATTTTTATAATATCATCTATATTAAATTTATTATATTTTTGATATGTTTTAGGAAATAAAACAATATCTATACTATCAAATTCATCACTTCCTGTTATAAAACACATTTGTTCATTATTTTTAGTATTTACTATTTTAATTTTATCTATTACTACTACTATATTAACTAATTTATCAAAATTATTTTTTATTTCATTTAATGATATTAATTTTTTATCTTTTAATTTATATTCTTGAACAGGATGATTACTAAGATAAAAACCAAAGGCATCTAACTCTTTATTTAATAATATTTTATTATCATATTCTTCATATTCTATTAAATTTGGTTTTTCTAAATCTTCTCCTAGTTCTTTATATATATCAGCATAATTTATTATAATATCTATATTTTCTATTAATGTTTTACGATTAATATTAAATGAATCAAAACATCCAGCATTTATTAAACTTATTATTGTTTTTTTATTTACCTTCATTGAATATACTCTGTTTACAAAATCGAATATATCTTTAAAAATCCCATTTTTTCTTTCTTCTAGTATTGTTATACAAGCATTATATCCTATATTTTTTATACATGATAATGGAAATCTTAATCCTTCTTTTTCTACTATATATAAATTACTACTTAAATTAATATCTGGTTTTAATATTTTTATATCATTGATTTTAGCTTCATATATATATTCTTTTGTACTGATTGTTCCTATAACATTATCAAGTAAACTTTTCATAAAGTATTTGTTATAATTTGCCTTTAAATAAGCCATTTTATAAGATATAATCGCATATGCATAAGAATGTGCTCTATTAAATCCGTAATCAGCAAATTTAAGTATTAAATTATATACCTTAATAGACGTTTCTTTTTTAAATCCATTTTTTATACTACCATCTATAAATTTATCTTTTTCTTTTAATAGCATTTCTTCTTTCTTTTTACTCATTGCTCTTCTTAGTATATCAGCTTCTCCAAGTGAATAATTAGCCATTATATTAGATATTTTCATAATCTGTTCTTGATATACTATTATTCCATATGTTGGTTTTAATATATCTTCTAATCTATCATCTATATAATCTATTTTTTCTTTTCCTTCTTTTCTTTTTATAAATAAATCTATATTATTCATTGGACCTGGTCTATATAAAGCAAGTGCAATTGATAAATCTTCTATATTATTTGGTTTTAATTTTCTTAAGAAATTTTTCATTCCTTCTGACTCAAACTGAAATATTCCTACAGTATTAGCTTTTTCAAATATTTGATATGTTTTTATATCATTAAGTGGTATTTTATCAAATTCAATATTTATATTATCTTTTTTTAAATCATTAATAATACTTGTTATTAATGATAAATTTTTAAGAGCTAAAAAATCCATTTTTAAAAGTCCAAGTTCTTCTAAATAATTCATTGTAAAACAAGTTAAATACATATTATCTTTTTTTACTATTGGAAGTACTTCATCTAAATTTTTATTAGACATTACTATTCCTGCTGGATGAACACTTGTGTGTCTTTTTATTCCTTCAAGCTTTAAAGATATTTTATATAAATCTTTCATTTCTTTATTTCTATTTAAAATATTTTTTATTTTTTCATTATTATAATTTTCTTTTAAACTTAGCTTTGAATCTATCAATTTAGCAAAAGAATCTATTTCTTTAGGATCTAAATCCATAACTCTTCCTACATCTCTTATTACTTGTCTAGATGCAAGTGTACCAAAAGTTATTATTCCCGCTACTTTTTTTTCTCCATATTTTTTTATACAATAATCTATTACTTCTTCTCTTCTATCATATTCAAAATCTATATCTATATCTGGCATTGTAACCCTATTAGGATTTAAAAATCTTTCAAATAACAAATTATATTTTATAGGATCAACATCTGTTATTTCTGTTACATATGCAACTAAACTTCCAGCAGCACTTCCTCTTCCTGGGCCTACTAAAATACCACTTTCTTTAGCAAATTTTACATAATCCATAACTATTAGAAAATAATTACAAAATCCCATTTGTTTTATTACACTTAATTCATATTTTAATCTATCTATATATATTTTTTTTACTCTTTCACCAAATCTCTTTTTTAAACCTAATTTACATTGTTCTTTTAAATAATTAAATGCATCATATCCTTTAGGAACTTCATATATAGGTAATAAATCATTATCTTTTTCTATTTTTATATCACAATTGTCATAAATATATTGATAATTAATTAAATCAATATTTTCTATATTTATATCTAAATAATTATCACTATCATCATCTATTTCATTAATTGTAATTCTTTCTTTTATTCCTTTTAAATATAAATAATATATTTTATCATTTTTATTTATATATAATGTCTCTTTCATGTATATATTTTTATAATTTTTTGTTTTTTCTTGTTGTTCTTTATTTTTATAACCTACAAATAAATCTTTATATATTTTATTTAAATCATTATATAATTTAAGTGATTCATATGGTAATATGCATATTAGATCTTCTGAATATTTATTTAGTATTTCTATACTATAATTATCTATATTTTCATATACTTTTATTAGATTTTTATATCCTACATTTCCTTTTGCATATAATACTATTTTTAACTTATCTATTTCTACTTCTAATCCTATTATAGGCTTTATATCATTTTGGATACATTCTCTATAAAATTCATAAACTCCAAATAAATTATTATCAGTTATAGCTAATGCTTTATAACCTAATTCTTTAGATACTTTAACTAACTCTTTTATTCTTATAATGCTATCAAGTAATGAGTATTCTGTTTTTATATAAAGTGGTATATAAAGCATACTATCACCCTCCACTTTTATTTTACTATAATTTTTTATATTTTTAAATAGCAAAAAAAAATAATAGCTAAAACTATTATTTAATTATTTGAATATAATTTAAGTAATTTATCATAAATTCCTTTTTCTACTTTATCTAAAGAATTTATACTAACTTCAAGTGACTTCTTGTATTCACCACGATAAAATAGTTTTTCTGAATATTTTAAATATTTATCTAAATCTTCAACATCACTTCTATATCGATTGCCATAAACTATAGCCATTTCAGCAAACATTGCTGTTCTTACCATTTCTTTTGTTGTTTGATATAGTTTTAAAACTAAGTCACGAGCAGTATCAACTCTTGTATTTAAAACATTTATTGTAATAGGTTTTTTATCTAATTCTTTTATTATTTCTTTAATGGCCATTTGAGCATCATTTAATTCAACAAAATATGTTTTAGGTATTACTGGTAAACTATATTCTCTTATTTTTGTTTTTGATTCTTTTAATATAACTTTAATTTCTTCTAATTGTTGACGAGCTCTAATTTCATCTTCTTTCATGCTTCCTATTGAATCTAATATTACATCTACTCTTTGATCTAATTTAGCAAGTTTCAAAGATAAGTTTTCTATTTCTTTTGTTAATGCTGAAAAAGCAAATGTATTATTACTTGTATGTTCAATTAAAACATCATAATCATTTTTTAATAAATCAAGTTCTTCTTTTATTTTATATAATTCTTCCAAATCATTTTCTGATAAATTATACAATGTTTTTATCTCATCTATACTATTTAACATATCATTCATTAAATTGTTAATTTTATCAAATTTAATTTTAAATACTTTGTTAGCTTCTTCATAATCTGATTTATTTACTTTTTCTTTTTCAAAATCAGTAAATAATGATTCAAAGTAATCTAGTAAAACTTTAAGTTCAAATAAACTGTCTTCTATATTTAAAACTTGAGCTCTTGTTAATATATCACTTATTTTTTCTTCTGCTTCTTTTATATTATATTCTATATTTAAATAATCTAGAGGATATCCTTTTTTAGTCATTTTTTCATATTTTTCTTTTACTTCATCTATTTTTTTAGGAAGAATTGAAGTTGCTAGTAAATATATACCTGGTAATTCCTCTACAACATTAGTCATATGTTTTATCATGTCATCAATATTTTTTACAATTGGTACAACCTCTGTATATTCATTTTTTTCCATTAAATTTTCAAATTCTTCAAATTTATGAGCTATACTTTCAAATTGTAGTTCTACCGTTTTTTCAATATTTCCATATTCTTGCTTTGAATTTTGAAATTTTTGATATAATTCTCTATACTTTATCTTTAACTTAGTAATAATTGCTCTATTTCTTTCTTCACTACCCGTTATTTCTTTTATTTCATTAAGTAAAAATTCAGAATTGGTTCTTACTTTATAAATTTCCATTTCTAGTTTTGCTATCTTATATATTGTTTTTTTATAATCCATTTTTGATAATGAATAATCAGCATCTAATAACATATCTGTTATTTTAGGTATTTGATTAGTTCTTATTACATCTAATCTTTCTTTCCAATTATTATACATAGCTTCTAGTTTTTCATTATTTAAATATGATTCTATTTTAGATAATTCTGGTATAACAGGAGAACTATCTAATTTATTTTTTTCTATTTCAAGTTTATCTATTTCTTCTTTATATTTTTTATTTTTGCGATTTTGAAGCAAATATAAAACAATAATTATTAAAATGACTGATACTATAAAAATAGATACAGATAATAATATAACCATGTCCATATTAACACCTCGCTATTATAATTTTATCACATTTATATCGAATTTTGTCAATAATTTTGCTTTTTTATTATTTTTTTATAATTATAAAAAAAATACCTTTATAATTAAAGGGATTTTTCACACTTATTTTTATATAATGTTCTATATTAAATTCTAATATTATATAAATAAAAATGACTTATAAAAAGCCACTTTATTTTAAATTGGTACCAGCCAAGGGACTTGAACCCTCACAGTATTGCTACCGTCAGATTTTGAGTCTGATGCGTCTACCATTCCGCCAGGCTGGCATGAATTAATTATATCAAATATTATAATTAAATTCAACTATCTATTTCTTTATATTTTGATTCAAATAAATCAATTTCCTCATCATTTACTTCAACTTGTTCTAATGAAGGTAACTCTTTTGTACTAGCTAATCCAAAATAATCTAAAAATTTATTAGTTACTCCATATAAAATTGGTTTACCAGGAGAATCACTTCTACCTTTTTCTTCTATTAAATCTCTAGAAACTAATTTTCTTATCATATGACTACTACTTATTCCTCTAATTTCATCTACTTTTACTCTTGTAATAGGTTCATTATAAGCAATAATAGCAAGAGTTTCTAAAGCCGATTGACTAAGTTCAGGATCTTCTGTTTCAACTAATTTTTCATAATATTTTTTATGTTCTTCTTTTGTTGTTAATTTTAATTTATTACCTAATACTTTTAATACTAATCCCCTACCAGAATCATTATAATCAATTGTTAATTCACTAACTATTTTTTTTAACTCTTCATTATTTATTTGCAGTATTTCTTCTATATTTTCAACAGAAATTCCTTCTTCTCCTACAATAAATAAAATTCCTTCTAATACTGCTTTTAAATTCATATCATTCACCTCTATATGATAAATATATTTTATCAAAGTTATCTTCTTGTTTTATTTCAATTTCTTGATTACGAGCTAAACTTAAAATTGATAAAAATGTTACTACGATATAATCTTTTTGATAAACTTCAAATAACTCTTCAAAATTAATATTTTTTTTATTTTTTAATATATTTCTTATTTCATCGCTTCGTTGTTTTACTGAATATTCTTTTTTGCTTATTTTTGTATTGAGTGGTTTTTCTTCTTCTTTTCTAATTAAAAATTTAGAAAAAGCATCTAGCAAACTATTAATATCAATATCTCCTAAGTTGATATCTTCACTTTTTTCACAATAATTATTTAAATTCTCTACATTTTTTGTATAATATTCTTTTCTTGATGATTCTAATTTTTTAAATTCTGATGTGATTTCTTTATACGTTTTATATTCAATTAATCTATTGATTAAATTTTCCTTTGGATCTTCTTCTTCCATTTCTTCTAATTCTTTCTTAGGAAGTAATATAGCTGATTTTATTTCTAATAGTTCTGCTGCCATTATTAAATATTCACTTGCTATATTTAAATTCATTTCTTCCATCTCTTTTATAAATGATAGATATTGCTTTGTTATTTCTTCTATACTAATATCAAATATATCCATATCATGTTTCTTTATTAAATGAAGTAATAAATCTAATGGTCCTTCAAAATCATTTATTGTTACTTTATAATCCATATAACCACCACATAGTAATTATAGCTAAAATATCAAATAATAGCAAGAAAAAAACTCATAAAATGAGTTTAAAACTTCCAAATATCTTCGTCTTCTAATTCTTCTTTTGTTGTTGGTTCTATATTTGGTAAATCAACATCTGATAAATCTGTAGAATCTTCTACATTTTCTAAAACTTTATTAAAATCTTTATCAATGTTTAAATTATTTTCTTCTTTTTTAAATTCTTTATCTCCAAATGGAGCATATAAATCTTCTTCATTGTTTATTTCTTCACTTAGCTCTGAATCATTAGATAAATCTTCTTCTATTTCTGAATTTTCTTTATCTTCATTATCATCTATAGGTTCTATATTAGATAATTCCCCAGCTTCTTCTATTTCACTATTTTCTTCTAAATTTGATTCTATATTTTCAATTTCATTATCTTCTTCTGAAGATAATTCTTCTACTTTATCAGTTTCTTCTAAAACCGGTTTTTCAACTTCACTAGCTTCTTCTAAATTTGATTCTTCTATTTTGTCTGTTTCTTCATTTTCTAATGTTTTAGTTTCATTAAAATCAACTTTACTATCTTCTACATTTTTTATAATTGGTTTTTCTATACTTTCTTCTTTTAAATTAGATTTCAAATCTTTTTCTTTTCTACCAAATCCTTGTTTTTCTGCAATATAACCTATGATTGCTAATAAGATGATAATTGCTATTACAATCAACCATATATAATTAGCATTTACAAAATCTAAAAATGTTTCCATTAAAATCCTCCTTATCCTTTATAACATAATATCACTTATTTATTTTTTTTACAAGCTATTTTTCTAAATAATCGGCTCCTTTAAATGGTTCTTCATATAATAAATCAGGATAATTTCTTTGTCTTAGTACTTCATAAACCATAATTGCCACTGAATTAGATAAATTTAAAGCTCTTATATTACTATTCATTGGTATTCTCATACAATGTTCTAAGTCTTTATTTAATATATCTTTAGGTATTCCTGTACTTTCTTTTCCAAATATTAGATAAATATTTTCTTTTAAATTGCTATAATCAAAAGATGTATGTGGTTTTCTTCCATATCTTGTTAAATAATAATATGTCCCTTCATTTTTTGATTTAAAATCTTCAAAATTTTCATAAACTGTATAATCACAATATTCTATATAATTAACTCCACTTCTTTTTATATATTTATCATCTAATGAAAATCCTAGTGGCTTAATTAAATGAAGTTTTACATTGGTACCAGCGCATGTTCTCATTATATTACCAGTATTTCCTGGTATTTCAGGTTCAAACAAAACAACATTTATCATTCAATTACCTCATTATTATTAAAAAATTCTTTTATTTGATCTATATTAGTTATATTATTATCATAATTAACTACAGTTTTATTTTTTATATAAACAATTGTAGGATTTTTTATTTCAAATTTCCCTTTATAAGCTTCGTTTATATAATTAATATAAAACTCATTATAAAATTTATCTGATACTAAACTCAAATCTAAATAAACATATTTATCTTCTAAATTATATGCTTTTGTATATTTTTCTAATTCTTGTTCTAAATTATAATTGTTTTTATTTTTACTTTCTGACATATATATTATAGCTTCATGTGTTTCTTCTAAATAATTTTTTAATTCATTTTCCTTTATTTCTGAAACAAATGACATTTTATTTTCACTCATTTTATTGTTATTATAAAGAGTTGATAAATAAAAAGTTAAAGCAATTGTAAAAAATGATAATACTAATACATATATATAATTTTTTCTAGGTATTTTTCTCATATAATCTCTCCTAATAATTTTCTTCATTATTTTGTATTTCTTCTATACTTACAATAGGAAGTTCTATATTTTGTTCTTTACAAAAATCACCAAATTTTTCTCTAAAAGCATTTAATTCTTTAATTATACTATCTGGATAAATTCTCTTACTATTTTTTATGGCATTATAAACATCTAATACATCTACAAATTGCTTATTTTCATATAAGGCTTGTGAAAATGAAGCAGATAATACTGAAAAAGCAACATCTGGATACATTGCTGATAATCCATATACTCTTTTAAATTCTGATGTAGCATTTACTATTGATTCAATAAGCATTCTATTTACATATTCGTTATATTTCATTTTTATACCTGTTTGACTTTCAATTCTAGGTAATGATTCATATAATATTTCAATTGTTGTTTTTATATCTGGTTCTTCTACTTCTATTTTTTCAAATCTTCTTAAAAAGGCTCTATCTTTTATAATATATGTACTATATTCCCCTGTCGTAGTTGCTCCTATTACTTTTATATCACCTCTATCAAGAGCAGGTTTTAATATGTTAGCAAGATCCATAGGTCCATCTTCTCTTCCACCTACTAGTGTATGAATTTCATCAATAAATAGTATTATTTTACCAAGTCTTTTTAATTCACTAACTAATAAATTAATAACCATCTCTTCCACACCATTTAATAAAACTTTTCCAATTAAACTTGTTGAATTTATTTTAATAATTCTATATCCTTTTAAGACATTTGGAACATTATCTCTTTGAATTAAATAAGCTAATCCTTCTACTATAGCTGTTTTACCTATACCAGCTTTACCTATTAATAATCCAGATTTATCTGGAGTTAATAAAACCATTATTAATTTTTTTATTTCTTCTTCTCTTCTAATAGCAGGATTAGTAATATAATTTTTTTTAGTTAAATCTTCTCCATAATTATCTATAACACTAAAATTCATATTAATCCTCCTTTATAAATTCTAAATCTTTAAAAAATGTTACAATAGTATCATAATCTCTTGCACCTTCGACTCTAGGACTTATTTTGGTTTTTCCTTTTTCTAAATAAACTGTTGTAGGAGTCCCTTTACCATCTATTTTATCCATTACGGCTTTATATTTTGAATCAGATACATTAGCTAAATCTATATAATAAACTTCTAATTTATATTTATTTACTACTTTTTCTAAATTTGGTTTATATTCAGCACAATGACTACATTTTGCCGAACCTACATATAATACAAAACTATCCTTATTTTCTATTTTTTCTGCTAATTCATCATAGCTAATTTCTTTTAATGATACACCACTATCACAACCTGTTAAACAAATACTAAATAAGGCTATTAATACTATAAATATCTTTTTCATCTTTATCCTCCTAATCTTAATTATATAATATTTAAAGAAAAAAAAAAAGACTTTTAGTCTTTAATATGTAATAATTTGATCTGGTTCTAAATATAATTCTTCTATTTGTTCTATAGATATATTTAGTTTATTTAAAATATCTTTTATTTTATCTTGTTCTTTTGTTATATAAGTATTGTTAATAGGAATTATTATTTCTTGATTAGGATATATATATTCTCCTTCTTTTAAACCATTTAATTTTACTAAAACATCATAATCTATATTATTATTTCTTGCTATAGAATATAAATTATCTCCTTTTTTTACAATATATTTTTTATAACCATTATTTTTAGGTATTATTATATAACTACCTTCTTTTAGTACTACATTTTCTCCCATGCCATTTATTCTTTTTAATTCTTCTAAATCAATATTAAGCTTTTTAGCTATCGTATCAATTGTTTCATTTGATAAAACTTGGTATATTTGATACAAAAAAATCACCTCTCTTTATTATATGAAAAAAAGAACTAAAAATGTTCTTTTAATCTACATATAAGCCAAATTTTAATGATTTATTAAATTCAAATTCTGTATCTTTTAGTAATGTCTTTTTACCTAACTCATTCTGATAATATCTAATATTTAAATTATCTTTATAATACACATAATCTTTATAATAATAAACATTATTTAAATCATCTGTACTAAATAAATAAGTTAAAATTTTTTTGTTTTGTACTGATACTCTATATACATCATATATATAATCATTTTTTAAATATAGATAATAATATCCTGATAATTTATTTCCTATCTTTTCTACTTTATCATATTCTTTATCCATAAATTTTGTATCATAAGAATATTTATTAAATAATATTTCTTTTTCTAAAGCATCATAAGCACTTCCTATTTCATATTTATTATTTTTATAAACATTTATTCCTTTAGCTGTATTACCACTTTGGGATACTGTTTTATTTTTTAAATTAATACGGTATTGTTTTTTATTTGATTTATCAAATAAATATACCTCTTCATTTATAACGCCTTGTATATATGAATCCAATGAAATATCATCATTAGATATTATTTTTGATTTTTTACCATTTTTTATATTTATTAAATACATTTCATGAAATCTAAATTCTTTATCATAATCTGCTGTTAAATAATATTTATTACTTGTTATACTATTTTTATTTGTATAAATATCATTTTTAAATAAAGTTATATTCTTTATATTATCTTTTTTATTTATTAAATATAACCCTCTATAATTTTGAAGTGAAATATAATGTTTGTTTACAATATTATCTGTATATAATGTTACAGGATCTGCATCTATTTTTTTTGTTAAATTATCTTTATATTCTTTATATGTTTTTATATTTTTTACATAATCATCTATTTTTTTATCTTTTCCTTTTATATCACTATAATAATACTGTATATTATTATTTAAACATAATATATCGGATAATTGTAGATTATTTTTATCTTTTATAAAAATACAGTTATATCTATCACCTTCAAAATAGTCTATATCCTTTATTATATAATTAGCCTTTTTATAATCTTTATAAGTTTGATAATTAAAAATATAGTCATTTATTCTTATTTCAAAATAATAATTATTTATTTCATTTTTTACTTTTTGTGTGTATATTTCTTTTATAAAAAATGTATTTTTATTTTTTTTAATTTTATATTCTAAATTATGACCTTTATTTAAGTTTACAAATAATAATTCTATACCGAAATATAAAACTAATAAAATAAATAACAATCTTATTAATCTTTTCATATTACCACCTTAATTAAATATTTCATTTTTATTGTATCACAACTTTAATGTTTTTTCACTTTTTAAAAAAAGTAGTTTAACTACTTTATTATTTGATATTCAATTTCATATGCTTTTGTTAAATCTTTATCTGTACTAAATGTTAAACTTCTTGATTCATCTGGAGTAATATCAGAACCTATAAATCCTATAAATTCTTCTATATTATTTTTATTTTTATCTTTAAATATTAATTTTATAGTATTTAATTTATATATTTCACTAGTTGTATTTGTTACAGTTGCAGAAAAAGAAGATACACCATTCTTGTTTATTATTAAAGAAACACCAGATATTTTTAAACCATCCACTTCTTGATCTTTTGCAACATTAAAATTTGCATCATAATTAGGATTATCTTTAGATACTTTTTCTTTTTTATTACATCCACATCCTGTAGCTAATCCTATTATTAATAAAATTGATATTGATATAAATATTATTTTTTTCATATTTTTCCTACTTTCTACTAAAATTATATAATAAAAAAATAGCTTTTTCAACTATTTTTAAATTTTTCTAAATATTCACTATATTTCATTGTTTTATCTCTATAAGTACCATCATCTTTTATTTCAATTATTCTATTACTTATACTTTCTATTAGTTCTAAATCACACGAAGAAAAAATTATAACACTATTGAATTTATTCATAGCATTATTTAATGAAGTTATAGATTCTATATCTAGATGATTTGTTGGTTCATCTAATAATAAAACATTTCCTTTTTCTAACATCATCTTAGAAAACATACATCTTACTTTTTCTCCTCCACTTAATACATTAACTTTTTTTAAAGTTTCATCTTTTGAAAACAACATTCTACCTAAAAATCCTCTGATAAAACTATCTTCTTTATTTTCAGAATAGTTACTCAACCAATCTATCATATTTATATCTTTTTTAAAATAATCATCATGATTTTTAGGAAAATAAGATATTTTTACATTTGATCCTATTTTTATCGTTCCACTATCTGGTTTTATTTCTCCTGATATTATTTTAAACAAAGCTGTCTTAGCAATTTCTTCTTCTCCTACCAAAGCAATTTTATCATCTTTTCTAATAGTTAAACTTAAATCTTTTAACACTAGTTTTCCATCTATACTATAGTTAATTTTTTCTAAACTAATAATGTCTTTATTTAAGAATTTTTCTATTTCAAAATTAATATATGGATATTTTCTACTTGATGGTTTTATCTCATCTAAAACTATTTTTTCTAACGATTTTTTTCTTGAAGTTGCTTGTTTTGATTTTGAAGCATTAGCACTAAATCGAGCAATAAAATCTTGTAATTCTTTTATTTTTTCTTCTTTTCTTTTATTTTTATCTAACATTTGTTGTTCAATTAATTTACTTGATTTATACCAAAAATCATAATTACCAACAAATAATGTTATTTTAGAATAATCTATATCTACCATATGAGTACATATTTTATTTAAAAAATGACGGTCATGTGATATAACTAATACTGTATTTTTAAAATTAATTAGGAATTCTTCTAACCACATCTTACTTATCATATCAAGTCCATTTGTTGGTTCATCTAAAAGTAATATATCAGGATTGCCAAATAATGCGCGTGCTAGTAAAACTTTTACTTTATCTTTATCTTTTAAGTCACGCATTTTTTTATCAAATAATTCATTTTTTATTCCTAAACCAGCTAATATAATTGAAGCATCACTTTCGGCTTGCCAACCATTTTTTTCTTCAAATCTAGCTTCTAATTCTCCTACTCTTATTCCATCTTCAATTGAAAAATCTGCTTTCATATATATTTCTTCTTTTTCTTTCATAATTGAATATAATTCTTCATCACCTTGTAATACTGTTTCCATAACACTAAAAGAATCAAATTCATTATGATTTTGTTTTAATACAGATATTCTTTCACCTTTACCAACAATTACTTCTCCTTTTGTTGATTCAATTTCTCCACTAAGTACTTTTAAAAATGTTGATTTTCCAGCACCATTAGCTCCTATTATTCCATAACAATTATCAGAACTAAATTCTATATTTGCATTTTCAAAAAGTACGCGTGTTCCAAATTTAACACTCAAATTACTAACTTTTAACATTTTATCACCTTTAATATAATAACTTACATAAACAATTATTGCAAGAAAAAAAAGAAACTTACATTTCTTTAAGTACTATTTTATGATCATCATAAAATAATTCATCTGGTTTCATTTTAAAAATTTTAGATATTTTAACTGCCATATCATATGATAATCTTCTTCTACCATTTTCTATTTGAGAATAAAATGGTTTACTTATTCCTAAAATATCAGCTATATCTTTACTTGTATATTTATATTTTATTCTTAATTCTTTTAATTTTAAATTCATAGTTTTTCCTCCTACAAATATTATAACACAAGTTCACTATTAGTGCACTGTAATTTATTCTTAAAAGTTATAAAATAATCTTAATTGGAAAAATATGGTAAAAAGGTGATTACATGATTGATAATAGTCTAATTAATGAACAATACGACACATTTAGAGAAAACATAAAATATTATCGTAAAAAATTAAATCTTACTCAAGAAGAATTAGCTGAAAAATCAGATCTTAGTATTTCATATATAAAACAAATAGAGTCTAATAAAGAATATAAAAATGTTTCCTTAACAGTTATCTTAAAATTATCAAAAGCTTTAGGTGTAAGCGTTGATAAATTATTTATAATAACAATAAAAAACGTTTAAAAACGTTTTCTTTTTTGTAATTTCAACCGCACCATTATTTGTAATAATTTAATTCTACATCATAAACACATTTATAGTCAAATATTTTTCTTGGCATACTGTTTATATTGAAGCAAATATCGTCTAAATATATTTGTGGTTTTAGT
>JAGBES010000034.1 GCA_017936845.1 Bacilli bacterium | reverse complement strand
GAGTAAGGCGACTTTACAAGTTAACCCTATTTATATCATTGATTTAATGCTAAATAAAATTTTATTTAACATAGATATCTTAACATAACGATAATAATTATCATCATCAAAACATCCCTCATCAATAATATCCATATTATCAATTAAAACAAAATTAATTTTTAAATCTTTTAATTTAAATAATAATTTATTAATAATTATATAATCAAGTAATACTTGATCTTTTCCTATAGATTTATAACCATTCTTAGTTTTAAAAATAATCAATCTATTAGGATAAATTTTCTTAGCAAATTCATATCTTGCCATTAAACCTTTTACTTTACGCATATTTTAATGAATGACCAAACTAATTCTAATAAAAAATATACTTATCTGATTTTGTTCAATCAAATTCTTTGTCTTTCGTTTAAAAATTTTCGTGCCTGCCGGGTCCCTACCCGCCAAAGGCACGCCTCGCTTCGCGGCACCTTATCCAAGAAGGTAAGGGCTATCTTTCTCACCATTTCCATCAGTTATCAAGATATCAGATTTCAAGAAAACGGCCGGAAAAACGCCGTAGGAGTAATACGCGTCGCCGTAATTGACAGCACCGCCCCCACTCACACCGAACACGCTACTCGAGCGACCAGAGTAAGGCGACAATGTCCAATACCAGCTAGACTTCGCTAACCAGTTATCTGTCTTACATTTTCCGTTTGAGTAATCATACTGATAATCGGTTTCCTTGGTTGAATCATATGTTACTCCTGCTCTTAGATTTTCATGACATTCTGCAAGTGTTGATGCATATCCATAATCACTGGCATATATTAGCCCAACCTTACCTGTCCATTCAGTAGGACGATTATTTTGATATGTTATTGTTCCTCTTTCTTTGTTATATTGATCTAATAGAGGTAATCCATATGGTGGAGTGTTTGGACTGCTATAGCTATTTCCTCCTATGTTCCATACACTTTCACTTATCATACTTTGATAATTACTTTTTATAACTTTAGTATAATCAAATTCTCCAGTTTGACGAAATACTGGCTTCCTAGTACTTGAATCCCAATATGAATTATACCAATTATTCCTATTTGAATCTAAGGTTGTATTTAAATAATCACCATTTAATTCATTTTTTAAGTCTGCTTCTGTCCAATTATTAATTCCATAATTGTCATTTCCAGTTGCATCCCATGAATAATTGCCTAATGATTCATTTCTAACTAATTTAATTTTTCTTTCAATTTTACCAGTTGAATCTTTTACATCAAATATTCCAACTATTCTCCATTTCTCATTATTAAATTCAACATAGTTATTTGGATTAGCTCCTGTATATCTTAAGTTTACATCACTTGTATTATCTATAAACAAACCACTTGTTGATACTCCATTTGTTTTTGTTTCACTATCGAATTTAGCAATTAATGTATCTGTTGCTGATTCTTTATAATTTATAACTATCTTTCCAGTTAAACTTTTTCCTTTTTCACTATCTTGGTTTAAACCATTATCAGGAAATTGTAGTTTTAAATTAAATGTAATTGTTTGATTTGTTGTATTTGCTTTAAACTCTCCTGCTGCTAATTTAACATATCTACTTCCCTTTTTTAAAGTTCCATGAGTATATCCTGTTTCTGATGTGTTACCAGGTATTGCTTGATTTGCTGTTCCAACTAAATTACTTGTTACATTACTATTTGTATTTGTTCTTTTTACATAATAATGAATCATTCCATCACTAAAACGTGATATATAATCTAGTCCTACTTCATATGGCATTGCTAAACCGCTTGTTGTATTTGTTCCTGTTAGTGTAAACGTTTTATTTACTATAATTTCATTACTAGGCATAATATTATTACTTGTTAATATATCACTTGTTCCATCTTCATATGTTATTAACATCTTTCCACTTTTAGATATTATTTGTGCCGTTGATCCTTTTGGATTATTTGCAGTAAAAAACGCATATGTTATTCCTGCAAATATAATTATCATTATTATTACCGTGAAAATTGTAATAATAATTAACTTTTTTGATTCATTCTTTACACTTGATTTACTATCCATTTTACACACTCTCTTTTTATATTCTAAACAAATTATATCGTTAAAAAACTTATCCGTCAAGCCGTATATTTTTTGAGTTGCGATATTTTACAAATAATAAATTATGTTTTTAATATTTTATTTTTTATAATTTTAAGTTTTATATTTTCATATAAATTTCTAAATATATTTGATATTAAACAACTACCAAATGATGCAATTCCATATTCTATATCTTTAATTATAATTAATCTTCATAAATTAACTGTGAAACAAACTTTTTAACATTAAATCAAAAATCTTTGTGATATTAAAGTAATTTATCATTTTTTATATTATTTATAAATTCAACTAATTCCTCAATTACATCTTCAAATTTTCTACCATTTAAATTAAATTTTGGTATATTTTTAAATTCTAATTTGCTAGCAGTCATATCATTTTTTATCTCATTGATATAGTGTTGTTTATACTTATCACGATATTTTTTACTATCCGGCAAAACATTATCATTTTCATCATAAAATAAAATTCTATCATAAATACTTTCAACATTATCAGTTATCTCAATAGAAATAGTATCTGTATTTACAATACTATTAACTATTTCATCTAAATATATAAATGACATTGCCATTACAAAATTATTTTGATTATTAATTATATCAAACACAATATCTTCTTTTATTTTAAATCTTTCATAATCAACCCAATAAATATCATTAAATTTATCTATAGTACCATACTTTTCTTTAATAATATCATTTTGATCAATAAACTTATAATTCAATTCCTTAGCAAGTAGTTTTCCTATATCTTCATGACCTACACAAGGAATTCCCCATAACAATATTTTCATATTTTATTCACCTCTAATTTCATATCCATTTTTAATATCTAAAACTAAGCCTTTTAATTTTTTATTATTTGTTTTTAAATTAAATTTTCTATAATCATATTTTTCATATTTCTCATATCCAGGTGTAACATAATGTTCTGAATATCCTTTTTTATCTGTATCATCTACTATTTCTTTTAAATCAAAATCACAAATATCATCTAGCATTCCACGTCCTGCTCCATCAACTATATTAGGATACAAATAACCTTCATAATCATTCATTTTTCCATAATTAGTATACGTTATTTTAAATGTTGTAGTTGAACCATAATCATATTCCATTTCTAATTTATCATTTTTCTTTAATTTAAGTTCACTAAGTTTAGTAATATTTGCATTTGATAAATCATAGAAATCAGAATTATCTTCTACCCAAACCCAACTATCAAATATATAATTTTTATATTTTATATTATATAAATGATAAGCAAGTGAATCAAAAGTTGAAAGAATTGTGTATGCTAAATCTGCTACTGTTCTACAATCTGGAATTTCTATTTCTCTCCATATTTTATCTTCTAACCCTTCAATTCCCACTCTAAAAGTTAATATTTTAGTCATTTTTTACATCCAATTAACTAAAAATCATAATAATCATCATCAAAATCATTAAATTCATCAACACTTTCTAATAATTTATTCATATTATCTTTAATAAAATCAAATGTCTCTTTATAATCATTAACATTAACATAATTATTTTCACTCATATATTGATAAAACTTCTTAAGACTAGCAACAGTTTCTTTTAATGAATTTCTTGATGACCACATACATTTTTCTATAAACCATCCATTTAAAAATGGAAACACTTCTTCAAGACCATTTTCAGCCTTTACAATATCATAATAATTTAAATAATCATTAATAAACAAATCTGTATTACTTAAATGTTTTTTTATAGTTTTATTTGTAAATCCTTTTTTATTTAACCATTTTTCAAATCCATTTAAATATTTTTCATTTCTTTTAATGTTTTTATTCATTTTTGTTTCATAGTCCATTAGTAACCACCTTATAAATCATTAAATATTTATTTATCTTAATATCTGCAAAAAATTCTACAGATTTTTTTATTTAGAACCTCAAATAGACTTAACTTAAATTTTCAATTAATCTATTATATTGGGTTATAATTGATATACATATTTTTATACAAGATGACTATCGTCATCTCGTATAAATTATTAAATGTTTTTTCGTTTCTCGTAAATATCTTTTCAATAAAAATGTCATAAAATATGGAAATGTATAAAATTTTCCATTAAATCCAATATTTTTATTACATAATTTGATACCATATTTTATATCTTCATATTTTTCATTATCAATTAATTTGTTTAATGATACAGTTGAATTATCATTTGCTTTTACTTCTACCGGAATAAGAGAATTTTTATCTCTTATAAAGAAATCCATCTCTATTGTACCTTTTTCATTTTTATAAAAATATAGATTATAACCTTCTTTTACTAGCATATCACTAATTATATTTTCATAAATTGCACCTTTATATGTATTAAAATTTTTATTTTCTCTTAAATCATTTTGTGCTTCAGCATCTAATGATCCAATTAATAACCCTGTATCAGCAAAATAAACTCTATAATTATCAGGATTATAATTACCACCCAACGGTAATGAAATATTTTCCATACAATAGGAAATATTAATTATACCAGAATTTTTAAGCCAATCTATTGTCCCAACATATTCTCTATTTCTAGATCCGCTACTAATTTTAGATATTTGAAATTTTTTATTTTCATTACCTAGAAATGTTGGTATTTTTCTGTAAACACTTAATATTTTCCCTTGGTCTAAGCCACCAGCATATTTAGTAATATCTTCTTCGTAATCTAGAAGAATTTGTTTTTGCATTTCTAATAATCCACTATAATTATTTTGAGTTACAAATTTTGCGACAATTGCAGGCATTCCACCTATAACCATATATTCCTTAAAATTTTCAAACATTACATCATATTGAATTTTTGATAAGGGAACTAAATCTTTCATACATTTATATAAATCTTCTATTTGACTTTCTTTATATCCTTTAGCCCATAAAAATTCTTCAAAATCTAATGAATACATATTATAATCTGTTTTATATCCAACACTGTTTGATTCTATTTCTTTATAATTAATACCCATCATTGATCCTGAGCATATAACATCATACCTTCCATCTATTTTAAAAGGTTTAAGACATGTTGCACAATTAGGTAACGCTTGTAACTCATCAAAAAATATTAATGTTTTATTAGGAACAAATCTAAATTTAGGATTTTTTAAAGAAATATTTTTAATTATTTGATCAACTTCAAAACCAT
>JAGBES010000023.1 GCA_017936845.1 Bacilli bacterium | reverse complement strand
TTAATTTTTTTATATTTTTTATCATCTACTGTTGTTTCTGTTACTACATTATATTTTCCTTTTACTAACCCATCTTCATTTTTTAACATTTGTAATGTTTGATAATTTTCTACTGCTTCTACATATCCAAAAATTGAATCTATTGCTGCACTTTTTCTTGCATCATTTATTATATTTAATATTATTGGGGTTGCTATAAGTGCTATAACTGCTAGTATTACTATTACAGTTAGTAATTCTATAAGTGTAAATCCTTTCTTTAGGTTATTTAAATAACCCCCCTCCCGATTTTACTATTTGCTAACATATAAACTACCTACTTTCTATTTTTTCTATACTAATTATATATAAAAAAAAATAGTTTTTCAACTATTATTTTTCCTTTTTAAATTTTTGTTTTATTAGTTCTCTATCAAATACTATATTTGTCTTTAGTACTATTATTATCACTAATATCAATAATATTCCATATACAACATAACTTATTTCTTTATCTTTTAAGAAATATAAAATTGAAGCAAAAGCAAATAAAGCATCTATTATATAAATTATGATTACAGTCTGTTTTGTAGAAAAATTTCTGTTTAATAATTGATGATGTATATGAAATTTATCTCCTTTAAATAATGGTTCATGCTTTAAAAATCTTCTTATTATTGCAAATAATGTATCTAATATTGGAATTGCTAATATAATTAATGGAATTATAAAAGATGTCATTGTTACATTTTTAAATCCTAATAGTGCGATTACAGCTATCATAAATCCCATGAAATTTGATCCACAATCGCCTGCAAATATAGTTGCTGGATTAAAATTATATATTAAAAAGCCTAAAGTTGCTCCTAACATTGTAAAAGTTAATACAAAATCAAGCCCTGTTTTTCCTTGTATAATAGCTATTATTCCGATTGTCAAATAGTATATTGAGCTTATTCCACCAGATAATCCATCTAATCCATCTATCAAATTTATGCAATTTATACATCCTAATATAAAAAATATTGTAATTGGATATGATAGTATACTGAAATTTATATAAAGCCCAAAAGCACTTAAATCTTTTATTAATAATCCACCATAAAATACTATTACACAAGCTGCTATAAGTTGTCCAATAAATTGGGTCAATGGTCCTAATTCTGTTATATCATCTACTACTCCTATTAATATTATTATAAAACTACCTATTAGTACTGCATTCATAATAGAACTATGTGTTCCAAATATCATATATCCTAATAAAAATCCAAAGAATATTCCAAGTCCACCTAGTTTTGGAGTTGGCTTTTTGTGTATATGTCTTCCTCCAGGTACATCTACAGCATTTATCTTAAATGCAATTTTTTTTATTAATGGTATAATCAATAATACAAATACGAATGGCACTAATACAATTGCTAATATTTTTAAAAATAATTCTTGATTCATTTTACCACCAATTAAATTATATCATTTTATGAATTATCTGTCTATTAAGTTTATGTTATCTAATAAAATTCCTGTACCTTCTGCTACACATGTAAGTGGTGAATCTGCTATTATTACTGGTACTTTTAATTCATTTGATAACAATTGTTCAAATCCAACTACTAATGCTCCTCCGCCTGTTACTACTATCCCTTTATTTATTATATCTGCTGATAATTCTGGTGGTGTATTTTCCAAAACACTTTTTACTTTATTAACAATCATATGAGCACTTTTTCTTAAAGCTTCTTCTATTTCTTCTGATGTCAGTGTTATTGTCGATGGTAATCCTGTTACTAAATTTCTACCTTTAACTTCCATCTTTTCTTTACGACTTTTTGGATATACATTTCCTATTTTAAATTTTATTTCTTCTGCTGTTCTATCTCCTATTAATAACTTATACTTATCTTTTATGTATTTCTTTATATCACTATCAAATGTATCTCCTGCTACTTTTAATGATGCACTTGTTACTATTCCACCTAGTGATAAAATAGCTATGTCTGTTGTTCCTCCTCCTATATCTATTACCATATTACCACTTGGTGCAGATATATCAAGACCAGCTCCTATTGCCGCTACTTTTGGCTCTTCTTCTAGAAATACTTTTTTTGCACCTGTTCTTTCTGCTGCTTCTTTTATAGCATTTTTTTCTACTTGCGTTATATTAGATGGACAACATATAAGTATTCTAGGTCTTTTTAAGAGACTTTTTCCATTTACTTCTTTTATAAAATAATTAAGCATTATTTCTGTAGCATCAAAATCCGCTATTACTCCATCTTTAAGAGGTCTTATAGCCTTTACATCTCCAGGAGTTCTTCCTAGCATGTCATGAGCTTTGCTTCCTACAGCTAGTGTTTTTTTTGTTTCAGAATCTATTGCTACTACACTTGGTTCATTTAAAACTATTCCTTCTCCTTTTACATATATTAGTACATTTGCTGTTCCTAAATCTATTCCTATATCTTTTGAAAACATTTTATCCCTCTTTACTATTTAAATATTTATTTTTAGTTGATTCTCCTCCTCTTATGTGTCTAATATTTGTATGATATTTTAATATTTTATCTACCAAATCATATTTAGTTTTATCTATTTTTAAAAGTCTTTCATGTAGATCTTTATGTACGGTACTTTTTGATACATTAAATATTTTTGCTATCTCTCTTATAGTATAACCGGTTTTTAAAATAACTTTCGTTTCATTTAAGACTCTTTCATTTATATTTTTCATTAATACACCCCTTGATACATTATATAAATGAAAATTTTATTTTATACCGAAAAAAAGGGCTTTATCCCTCTATTTCTTTTAATGTTTTTCCATAATAATTTTCTGGATTTACAGTTTCATTATTTACTATCAATTCAAAATAAACATTATTTTTTACATCTTTTTCTAAATTGCATGATCCACTTGTTCCTATTACTTGTCCTCCTATTACGGAGTCACCTTTATTTATTGTAGTTTCATTTAGACATTGATATATACTTGTAACATTATCACTATGTTTAATTGTTACTATTTTCCCTAATAATTCATCTTCTTTTATTTCTTGTACTGTTCCAGGTAATACAGATATTACATCAAACTTTGTATCTTTTCCATATGATATACCGCTATTTTGCATATATGTATTTTCATAATATATTATTGACTCTTGTTGTGATTTTTCATCAGCTTTATAATCATAATATGTCTTTATTACTTTTACATCATCTGCATTAAATGGTTTTATCAACTTTTCTTCTGTTGAAATAACTGGTATTATATCATCAAATATTGTTTTTGATACATAGCTGTATTCTTGATTTACGAATTGTTTTTTTGGCATATTTGCTTCCACTAAATATATTGTACCTATTAGTGCTATAAGTCCTAAACTATAAATTCCATAAATAACTGATTTTTTTATTCTTCTATTTGTCATTTTTTCACCTCTATTTAAAGTGTGGACAAATATTTATTTTTTATACTATATTTTTTTTATTTCTACTCCTGTATAATAATGTTTTAGTATTTCTTCATAATTATATCCTTCCTTAGCCATTCCATATGCTCCATATTGGCTCATTCCTACACCGTGTCCATTTCCTTTTGTTGTTATTATTATTTCTTTATTTTCTTTTTTTATTGAAAATGACGTTGATTTTAATGATAATTTAGATCTTATGTCGGTACCTTTAAAGGTTTTATTATTTATTTTAATTGTTTTTATACTTCCTGATTTTGTATAATTTACTATCTCTATTTCTAATTTTTCTTGATATTTTAAACCAATTTTTTGATAAAATTCTTTAAGTGTAAATGTCTTTACATTATTATATACTGGTGATATTTCAATATCCCATGAAGAATCAACGCTTTTTAAATATGGTAAATCTTGAACAAATACTTCTTCACAGTTTTCTGTTTTTCCACTACTTGTTGAAAAGAAAAAAGCATTTATTATTTCATTATCATATGTCAAATATTCACCTTTCGTTTCTATTATAGCTTTTTTTATTTTATTCATATTATTTTCATAATTATTTTTCCAATTTTTTTTAAGTGTTTCATCATCTAAATATACTTGATTTTCTATTGTATCTACTACATCATATTCTTTATTTTTATTATCAACCATTTTTTTTAAAACATAACTTCGTGCTGCTACAGCTTGTGCTTTTAAGGCTTCTATATGAAATGAGGCAGGCATTTCTCCTGCTAAAACACCTTTTACATATTCTTCAAATGGCACTATTTCTATTTCATTTGTTGCTTCTCTTTTTACTCTTACTACATTATTTGATACAAATTTAAATTTTATTTCATCATCTTTTATAAATAAAGTTACTACTATATATGGAATTATTATAATTGATAGAACTACAAATATTATCTTTTTCATTTTTTCTCCTTTATACATTATATTTACCTATTTTTATTAAATTATAAAAAAAAACTGACAATTTTTTTGTCAGTTTATGATTAATTATTTTTAATATTTTTATATATATTATAATCTAAATATAAATAAGAGATTAAAAATAGTATTGTTACAATAATAACTGTTATTGAAAATTTTTCAAGTGCCATAAATAAGAATCCTGTTAACGCTACACTCATAATAATAACAATAATAAAATCACTAATAATAAATTTTTTTAGATTTTTTGGTTTTTTATTTTCATAAATATATATATTTATAACAGCATATGGAACTAAAAGATTAATTAGTATTGGAAAAATAAATAATATCATGCCTATAAATGCAAATCCACTAACACTAGCATCTACTGAATTAGTTGATATTAAAATGCTTGATATTGATGATATAATTAAATATATTATTAATAATGCATATTTTATTATATTTAATTTAATTATATTTTCTTTCATATTTTTCTCATTTCTTTATAAATTTATTAATTTTGTATAATTAGTAAAATCTAATGTGAAATTTACTAATAGATATGTTATTATTAGTGTTAATATTAAATAAAATAATCTTGCTTGATAATATTTATTTTTTTTTAGAATTAAATTTATATTTAAAGCATCAAGTGCCCATAGTGTAATAGGTGCATATATTATATATAATATTGTTTTTATTGTCATTATTCACCATATGTATCTATTAGTTTAATTCTTCTAACATGTCTTTCTTCTTCACTAAATTTTATCTCTAAAAAATTTTTTAATATTTCTTTTATTTCTGTTATATTTTTTACATAACTTATAGCTATAACATTACTATCATTATCTATTCTTGTTAATGCAGCTTCTTCTACGTTATCCACTTTTGCACATCTAACGCCTTTTACTTTATTACATGCAATACTCATTCCTATTCCTGTTCTACATATTAGTATTCCTCTATCTATTTCTTTATTTTTTATAGCCTCTCCAACTTTAAAAGCATATATAGGGTAATCTACTGATTCTTCTGAATCTGATCCATAATTTATTACATCATATCCTAGACTTTCTAAATATTCAGTTATTTGTTTTTTTAATTCATAACCTCTATGATCATTTCCTATTCCTATTTTCATTTTATCCTCCTACTTATTTTTCCAATATCCATTTTTATAATCTTCATAATATCTTTTATCTCTTTTTAATAAATAATAATTTCTCTTTAAATTTATATCTTTTTTATATTTCATTGGATTTACACTTTCTTTATATAACGATATTGCTTTTTTCTTATATTCTTCATTCATTATATATTTTTTTATTATTTGTTTTGGTACAAATGTAAGTAATACTTCTTTTTCTAAAACTTCATATGTTAATTTTTCTTTATCTATTAAATCTCTTTTTAATATTTCAATTAAATTACAACCTGCTTTAGTTAAGTAATAACTACTTCTTCCTTGTCTTGGATTTATTTCTAACAATTTAAATTTTTTATCCTTTTTATCATATTTTAAATCAAATTCTGCAAATCCTGTTATTTTTATTTTTTCGGCTAATTTTTTTATTTTATCTATTATTTCTTCACTATTATTAAACTGATTATAACCATTTATTAATACAGCTGCATTTCCAACTAAATCTTTTGTATGTTCTTGTAATCCTATTTGTGCGAAAGATATTCTTTTTACCTTTCCATCTGGTGATGAATATATTACTGAATCAAATAGATAACTATCATCTCCTTCTATATATTCTTGAATTATTAATGTATCTGTATATCCACCTTTTATTATATCCTTTATTACTTTATCTAATTCTTCTTTTGTTTCTATCTTATATATCTTATTTTTATTTTTAAAATCCATATGTCTATACATTACAACATTAGCTGGTTTTAATATTATTGGATAACTGAAATTAATATTTATTTTTTCTTTTTTCTTACAATCATAATACAATGTTTTTGGTAAATCTATTATTCCGTTATTCATATATGTTTTATAGAATATCTCTTTATTAATTAAACTATCTATTATTTTATTTGATGGATAATTAAAATAGAATTTTTTTTCTAAATATTCTCTATTTTTTGATATCATTTCTATATAGTTTTCAGTTGAACTTACCAAAAGAATTTTTTCATTTTTATGTTCTTTACTAAATTCATCTAATATTTTTAGAAATTCTTTTTCTTGCCATATATTATCATAGTATTTTGTATTTACTATTTTGCTAAGTGATGTAAACCATATGGGATTTTTACCAATTAAATATGCTTTTTTATGATATTTTTCATGATAACATCTAGCCATATAATATGCATTAGCATCCATTCCTACTATTAGAAGGGTAAATTCCATATTATCACTCCTCATATTTTCTTTTTACTCTATCTGTTATGCTTACTAGCACATGATGTGGTGTATCGTTAGGAGTTGCTATCATACCTACTGTTATTCCTTCTCCTATTAATGTTACTTTATCATGAATTTTAACTTTTTCATCAACAAGTACCATTATATAATCCATACATATTCCTATTATTGGATATGTTATATTATTTATTTTTACTTTTTTATAGGAATCTGTTATTCCATCCGCATGTCCTATACTTATAGTTGCTATATAACATTTTTTATGAGCTATAAATTTAGCATTATAACCTACAAATTCATTTTTTTCTATTTTATTTATATTTACTACTTCACTATGTAAACTTAATACTTTTTTTAATTTTAAATCATTTGTTAATGTAGTTGATGATATCTTTTTACCTTTTAATTTAAACTTTCTTTTAAGTTTAGCTAAAAATTTCAATTCTCCTACACTATATGAAAAACCATACATTATTAATCCTAATCTTACACCATTAGCAAATGATAATTTTTTATGTCTTGTTAGAGCTAGTGAATTAAATAAATGTACTATTTTTATTTTATTTAAATCTATTTTACTTGTTATTTTTTTAAATTGTTCTATTTGATAATCATAGTATGTATCACTTACTCCTGAAGTAGCTAAATGAGTATATATTCCTTCCAATTCCATATTTGATTTTTCTAATTTTTTTACTATTTCTAAAACTTGTTCTTCACTTTTTACACCAAATCTATTCATTCCAGTATTTATTTTTAAATGTACTTTTATTTTAGGATTTATTTCTATTAATTCTTTAAAATATTCATAAGAAATAATTGATAATGTAATATCTTGTTTTATTACTATATCTATGTCTTTTAAATTAACATATCCAAAGCATAATATAGGTAAATTTGTATATTTTCTAACATCTATTGCTTCTTCTAATGACGATACAGCTAAATAATTTATTCCTGATTGTTCTAATGCTTTTACTAAATAATTACCATGTCCATATGCATTTGCTTTTACTACACCTATATAATATTTATAATTATTATATTTTTCTTTTATTTCTTGAATATTTTCTTTTAAGTTTTTTAGATTTATTAAAGCATAAGTATCACGCATTTTATCACTACTTTCTTTATTAATTTTATCATTTTTAGTAAAAAAAAACAACTTATATTAAGCTGCTTTATCAGTATCTTTTGTAAATCCATACTTACGGTTGAATAATTCAACACGTCCTTTTTTACTAGCTGCACCTTGTACTCCTGTATAAAAAGGATGACATTTATTACAAGTTTCTAAATGTAATTCTTCTCTTGTTGATTTTACTGTAAATGTATTCCCACATGCACAAGTTACTTTTGTTTCCATATAATTTGGATGTATTCCTTTTTTCATACTATTCTCCTTCCGCCATGACTAAAATAAGTCATAGTAATTTCTTGCTTTTTTATTATAACAATCTTTTTTTATTTATGCAAGTTTTTTTAGTTATTATCTCCAAAAAGTCTAAGTAAATCTAAGAAAATATTAATAAAATCTAAATATAATTGTAAAGCTCCATAGATTGCTACATTATCTTCTGGTATATTTCCTGACATATAAAGTTTTTTTACTTTCTGAACATCATATGCTATATATATAACAAATACTATTACAGAAATTATACTAATTAAAATATTTAAATTTTCATTTCCTACAAACATATTTATTATACACATTATTAATATTCCAATTATAGCCATAAATAAGAATGTTCCTATTTTTGTTAAATCCATTTTGGTAAAATATCCTATCAAAGCAAATATTAACATCAATAGTGAAGTTGCTAAAAAAATATATATTATCGATGAAATATTATATACAACAAATATTGATGAAAAAGTTATTCCTGTCACAAACGAATATAGCATAAACATTATTTTTGCTGTAATGGGATTCATTTTATGTATACGTACTGTTAGAGCTACTACTAATACTATTTCTACAACAAATAATATAAGTACTGTGGATGGTTTAAACATTTCTAATATCATTGTTGGACGATTTGCTATATATGATCCTGTTAAAAATGTTATTGCAAGACCTATAAACATCCATAAAAATACTTTTGGCATTATTTTTGTTTCATTCATTTTATCACCTCATTTTGATTATAACATTACTATTCACTTTAGTAAATATCTTTTAAAACTGTTTCACTTACTATATTTGTTATATCATCTTTTTTATTTATATTTATAAATTCCATTTTATATTCATCACATATTGCTTTTAATCTTTTATTTGTATATTCAAAATAATCATTATAAGATATACCAATTTCATTTTTGTAACCTATAACATATATTTTTTCTTTACAGTAAATTTTTACTAGTTTTAATAATTCTTCTATATCTAATAATACTTGATCTGTATAATTATATAGATTTTCTTTACTATTATCTCCAATTTTATAATTTATATCATTAATTCCTATATAAATAGTTAAAATATCAGCTTTTATTAAAGCATTTTGTATTGTTTGATTTTCTATTTTTTTATTATCTTTTATATCTCTTATTAAATCTGTTGTTCTATAATCTTTTTTTGAAAATTTATTTACATTTTTTTCTAATTTTTTTGTTTTAATTAATTGATTTGTTATTATATTATTATATTCTAAACTATTCGTTGAATCTATATTCACATAATATATTTCATTATCTTTATTTGTAAAATTTATTAAAATTATCAATGTTGTAATTAAAATTAAAAATATAGTAACTTTTATTTTCATTTTTTACCCCCAAAAAAAGTAGATTTATACTACTTTATTATATTTCTTCCAACGTTATTTTAGCACCTACATTTTGTAATTTTCCTATTATATTTTCATATCCTCTTAATACATGTTTGATTTCTGTTATTGTTGTTTCTCCTTTTGCTATTAAACCTGCTAAAACCATACAGGCTCCTGCTCTTAAATCTGTTGCTTCTACTGTTGTTCCTTTTAATTCTGTTTTTCCTTTTACTTTTATTGTTCTATCATTTATTATTATATCAGAACCCATTTTATTTAAATATTTGACATTTTGGAATCTATTTTCATATATTGTTTCTTCTAATATAGATTCACCATCTATCTGTGTTAAAAGTGCTGTTAAAGGTTGTTGTAAGTCTGTTGGGAATCCAGGATATCCTAGTGTTTTTACTTTAATAGGTTTTAAATTATCACTTTTTGATACTGTTATATAATCTTTTCCTATACTCATTTCTATTCCCATTTCCTTTAATTTTTCTATTAATGATGATATATGTTCAGGAATTATATTTTTTATTGTTAAATTTTTACCTATAAGTGCTCCTGCTATAAGATATGTTCCAGCTTCTATTCTATCTGGTATTACTTCTGTAAAACAACTTCCTAAATGTTTTACTCCTTCAATTGTTATTTTACTTGTTCCTGCTCCTATAATCTTAGCACCCATATTATTTAGAAAAGTTGCTACACTTACTATTTCCGGCTCTTTTGCAGCATTTTTTAATACTGTTATTCCTTCTGCTTTTACTGCTACTAAAAGAGTATTTATTGTTGCTCCTACACTTGGCATATCTAATTGTACTGTTGTTCCTACTAGTTTTTCTGCTGTTACTAAATATTTGTTTCCTTCTTCTTTTATTTTTGCTCCTAGTGCTTTAAATGTTTTTAAGGTTTGATCTATTGGTCTTGCACCTATTGAACAACCACCAGGAAAATACATTTCTACTTTTTTATATTTACCAAGCAGTGCTGCCATAAAATAATATGATGCCCTTAACTTTTTTGATATTTCTTCTGGTATCTCTTTATTTTCAATATTTCTTGAATCTATAATCATTAAGGTTCCTTCTCTTTTTACAGTTGCCCCTAAATATTCTAGTATTTCATTTAAAGCATCTATATCTGAAATATTTGGTATATTATCTATTTTTACTTCTTCATCTGATAGAAGCGATGCTGGAACTAAAGCAACGGCACTATTTTTTGCCCCACTTATATTTATTGTTCCACTTAAAATATGCTGTCCTTCTATTTTTATTTGTTTCATTTTAGTCCTCCTGATATATTATTATGTAATTTCTTTAATTTTGTTTTATTTATTGCTTTGCATTATATCTATTTTTTCTCTTATTACTCTTTTTATTTCCTTTTCTCCTGAACTTATTATTTTTCTTGGATCATATATTCTTCCATTTTCTATCAAATATTTTTTCAAAGCATTTGACCAAGCTATCTGTAGTTCTGTATTTATATTTATTTTAGTAATACCTGCTTTTATTGCTTGTTTTATTATTATTTCATCTAATCCTGAACCACCATGTAATACTAATGGTATATTTGTAAATTTACTTATTTGATCACATAAATTTAAATCTAATTTTGCTTGCTCTTGATATATTCCATGAACTGTTCCTATTGCAGGAGCTAACGAATCTATTTTTGTCTTTTTTGTAAATTCTATTGCTTCTTCTAAATTTGTATATAATTTTGTATTATTTCCTATACTTCCTAGTTCTGCTTCCACTGTTACTGTATATTTTTCTGCATATTCTACTACTTTTTTTGTTAATTTTATATTTTCTTCTAATGACAACCTTGATGCATCTATCATTACTGATGTAAATCCATTATCTATTGCTTCTTTACATGCTTCAAAACTTGAACCATGATCTAGATGTATTACTATTGGTATTTTTATACTTAAACTACTATCTAAATCTTTTATTAAGTTAGATACTACTTTATATCCACCCATATAATTTACTGTTTTTTCTGTAATTCCTAATATAACTGGTGAATTATTTTTATTACATTCTTCTAATATGTATTTTGTCCACTCTAAATTATTTATATTAAATTGTGGGATTGCTATACCTTTTTTTCTTGCTTTTTTGAGTATTTCTGTTGAGTTTACTATCATAATACCACCTATTTTAATTATATAGATTTTTTTATTAATTGTAAAGTTAAATGATATACAATAATCCTATTATCATTAGTATTATTCCTCCCATTAATGTTGATATCTTACCTACATATTCATTTATCTTTGTTCCTAGTTTTAGTCCTATATTAGTAAAAAGAAAACTTGATATTGAAAATAACAATGATGATAATATAATATTATTACATATTGTTTCTAATCCTATTCCAACTGAAAAACTATCTATACTAACAGCAAATCCAAATATTAACATTTCTTTTATATTCATTTTTTTTATATTTTTTTCTTCTTTTATTGTTTCTAATATCATTTGAAGTCCTATTAAAAATAACACTAAGAAAACAATAATTTCAGGTTCTAATGGTAATATTTGTAAAATTTTTATTCCTATTTGATGTCCTATTTGTGGCATTATAAAATGATAAATTCCTACTATTATAGAAAGTAAACTTATTTCCTTTTTATTTAAATTTAATGTCCCATATGCTATAGATAACGAAAAAGCATCCATACTTAAACTTATAGCTATAATTATTGTTGTTATTATTTGCATAAAAAACCCCCTAATCAATTTTATTAGTGGTTTTTATATTTATACATTATATTTGGACAAAAAAAAGCCTTCTGGCTATTTTATTAATATCATTGTTAATGTTGTTAATACTCCACCTAAAAATCCTGTTATTATTGATAGAAGTAATACATCAATATAACCAGTGCTTTTTACCTTTACTTTTTGCTTTGCATGTTCTTCTTTTTCTACTATAGGAATATTAATTGAAGAATCATTTTGATTATTTGAATATTGTAAATTTATATCTTCTACCATAGTATTGTCACTAATATAGTTTTCACTATTGTTTTGTTTTAATAAATAATTATTTACTAAATTTTCTCTTTCTATTGGACTACTTATTTCTATTTGTTTCAATAAATTTGCTAATTCTATATTTGTTAATGCTTGAACTTTTACTTCTTCTATTAATTTTAGTTGTTCTTCTGTAAATGTCATATGTGGATTTTCATCAAAACTATTATATAAACTTACATATTCATTTAATTGTTCTCTCATACTATCACCTATTATAATGATATCAGAATTTTTAAATTTTTGCTAGTACTTTTATAAATATTTTTCTAATAATTCTTTCACAAAAAATTTATATTCTACTTCACCAGTTTCATTTTCATTTGCTTCCATTAAACATAGTGGAGGAAATAACACACACCACCAATTATTTCCATTTCCTTTTCCTAAAGTTATTAATAGTGTTTCATAATATCCTTTTTCATATATTATACCTTTATATTTTTTTTCTGGAAAGAAAGCATTTCCAAAAGTTAATTTATATGTATCTTTATATCCTTCTTTTTTTAATATTTCACTTACTTTCATATTTAATACTTGCAAATTATTTTTTATTATTTTTCTTGCTTCTGCTATATTTTTAGTATCTTTTAACAATTTTGTTATTTCCTCTTCTATTTCTATACTAAGTTTCATTTTTATTTTTTGATCATATTCAGAATTACTATTAGCAATTACTCTTAATCTTATTGCTTCTTTTGGAACTACCACTTCTTTTCCTTTTACATTAGTTAAATATACAAATAAAAATATTATACTAAAAACTATTATTATCTTTTTCATAAAAAAATTGCCTCCTATTTAATAGTGACAACTTTTTGATATTTTATTCATAATTTTTATAATATTTTTATTTATGATATGTTTCATTATTTAATATTTTATATGATCTATATATTTGCTCTAATAACATTATTCTAAATAATTGATGTGGAAAAGTTAATTTTGAAAATGATAGTTTATAATTACTTCTTTTTTTTACTTCTTCATGTAAGCCATATGATCCACCTATAATAAATGTTATATTAGAATTTGTAATCAATACATTATCAATTTTTTTTGATAATTCTATGCTAGACAATTCTTTTCCTTCTATTTCCAGTGTTATGACATAGTCTTTATCTGATATTTTACTTAATATTAATTCTTTTTCTTTTTCTAGTATTATATTCATATTACTATTATTTATATCTGCTACTTCCAATATTTCTAATTTAGTATATTTTGATATTCTTTTTTGATATTCTTCTATAGATTCTCTAAAAAATTTTTCTTTTATTTTTCCTACACATATTATTTTTATCATATTTCTATTAACTCCGTATTTTCATTTTGTGATGAAATTATTATATTATTAAAATCAATATTTTTTTCTTTTAATTTTTCTTTTAAAGTTTCTAGTGCTTTTTCTTCTGTATTATTTTCATGACTTAAATGAATTAAAATTATTTCTTTTGTTTCAGTACCTATATACTCTGTTAAATATTTTGAAGCCATTTCATTAGATAAATGTCCATTATCACCATATATTCTTTGTTTTAAATGATATGGATATTTTCCTTCCATCAACATTTTTATGTCATGATTACTCTCTATTACATATATATCTCTGTTTGTTAATTTTTCTTTATATTTTCTATTAATGTAACCAGTATCTGTTATGTAACTTATTGATTTATTTTCAGATTTAAATATATAACCATTTGAATCTGAAGCATCATGAGATGTTTTGATTACTTCTACTTCTAAATCATCTATATTAAAATAATTTGTTATTAATTCATAATTTTTTAATTCAAAAATATTATTTATGTCTTCTAACATTTTTTCTGTTAAATAAACTTTTGTATCATATTTTTTTATAAATACTTTTAAACCATTTATATGATCTACATGAGTATGAGTTAATATTATTCCTTTTATTTCTTCTGGGTTTACATTTATTTTTTTTAATTTTCTTTCTATATATAATGTTGGCATTCCAATATCAACTAATATTTTAGTATTTTTTGTTTCGATATATGATGAATTTCCTTTTGAACCACTTGCAAGTACTGATATTTTCATTATTCTTTAGGAGCCTCTTTATCTATAAAATTTACAAATGTACTTGTATCTCTTTTAAATACTAAATTTATTGTTGTTGTTGGACCATTACGATGTTTTCTTATAATAAATTCACTTTTACTTGTATTTTCATCAATTGCTGATTCTTTATTATAATAATCATCTCTATACAAGAAAGCCACTATATCAGCATCTTGTTCTATTGATCCTGATTCTCTTAAATCACTTAGTATTGGCCTTTTATCATCTCTTGAGTCTACAGAACGAGAAAGTTGAGCTAGTGCTATTATTGGTATTTTAAGTTCCATAGCTAATGTTTTAAGTGATCTAGAAATTTCTGATATTTCTTGTTGTCTATTTCCAGCATATTTTGAATCTATACTAATTAATTGAAGATAATCTATTACAATCATAGCAAGGTCTTCTTCGCTTGCTAATCTTCTAGCTTTTGCTCTTATTTCTCCTATTGTAATACCTGGGGTATCATCAATAAATATACTTGTTTCTGCTAATCTTGATATAGCCTCATTTACTCTTTTCCAATCATTATGTTCTAATTTACCTCTTAATAAATTTCCGCCATTTATTTGACCTGTTGAAGATAACATACGCATTGCAAGTTGTTCCGCTCCCATTTCAAGATTAAATAATGCAACTTTTTTCTTTGTATTCATTGCAACATTTGTTACTAAATTTAAAGCAAATGCTGTTTTTCCCATAGCTGGTCTTGCTGCTATTATTATTAATTGACTTTCATGAAGTCCACTAGTTATTTTATCAATATCATAAAATCCTGTAGGTATTCCTGTTATTTCCCCTTTTGTTTGCGATAATTTTTCAAGATTTGCTTGTGTTTTAAATAATACTTCTTGTATTGGTCTAAATTCACTACCTGTTCTTGATTTTGATAAACTCATCATATTTTTTTCTGATTTATCTAATAATTCATTTAAAGAATCTTGCCAATTATATCCATCAGTTTCTATAGATATTGCCGTTTCTATTAATCTTCTTCTTATTGCTTTTTCTTCTACTATTCTTATATATTCTTCTACATTTGCAGCACTTGGTACTATTGTTGTAAGCTCACTTAAGTATTCAACTCCACCTACACTTGTTAATTGTTTTCTATTATTTAATTCTGAAGTTACTATAGTTATATCTATTGGCTTTCCTGACTCTGCTAAATCCTTTATTGCTTCAAATATTTTTGCATGGCTATCTAAATAGAATAAATCTTTATTAAGTGATTCAATACATTTTTGTAATGCTTTTTTAGAAAAAAACATTGATCCTAATACACATTGTTCTGCATTTATATCATTAGGCATTACTTTATTATTCATATTTTCACTTCCTTACAGTTACTTTTAATTTTGCTATTACTTGTTTATGTAATTCTATTTCAATATAGTGTGTTCCTAAACTCATTATAGGATGATCCAAAAGAAATTTTGTTTTATCTATATTATATCCTTTTTGTTCTAGTTCTTTTTTTATCTGCTTTATAGATATTTGTCCAAACATCTTATCTTCTTTTCCGGCTTTTACTTGAAAAATTATATTTAATTTTTCTATTTCTTTTTTTAAATTATTCATTTCTCCTATTAATAATTTTTCTTCTAATTTTTTTGTTTCTTCTTCTATATTTAATTTTTTTAAATTTGAGGTATTTGCTGGTACTGCATATCCTTTATTTATCAAAAAGTTTTTTGCATATCCATCTGCTACTTCCTTTATTTCATTCTTTTTTCCTTGACCTTTTACATCTTTTTTAAAGATTACTTTCATTTTTTCACCTCTTTTATATGTTATTATACTAAATTTATTATTTTAAATCTATATTTTATTTCTTATTTTATTTGCTAATGTCGTTATTTTACCTATTCTATGATATACACCTGATTTTGTTATTATATTTCCTGTTTCTAATGAAATTATTTCACTCAACTCTTGTAGTGATACCTCTGGATATTTTCTTCTATAAATTGCTGTTTCTTTGGTTTTTTCATCTAGTAAATCTAAACAGCCAGCTTTTTCTAATAATTCTATATCTTTTATTTGATTATTTGCTGTTTCTATTATTTTATCTACATTTGCTTGTTCACAATTATTAAGTCTATTAGTCATATTTTTATGGTCTCTATATATTCTTATATCTTCATAATAAAATACTGCATTTATAGCCTTTATTATTCTTAAAAAATCGCTTATTTTTTCGGCTTCTTTTATATATATCATATATTTATTTTCTCTTTTGAGTAATTTACTATTCAATCTAAATTCATTTAATATTTTTTTTATAAATTCTGCATATTCTTTATTATCTACTAAAAATTCTAAATGATATCGTGATTTTTTTGGATCATTTATGCTTCCTGAACTTAGAAATAGTCCTCTTAAATATGCCCTTTTTAATTCGTCATCAGCATATATATATTCTTCTGGTATATTAGTTTTTAAACTTAGTTTTTCTAATATATTTTCTATATTTTTATTTATTTCTAATATATATATATAATTTTTATTAAAATTATATCCTCTTCTTACTATTATTCTAGGAGTAATGTTAAAAAGAACTTTTATTTGATTAAAAATTCTTCTTGATAAACTAGCATTTTCTGTTGATATTTTAATTTCTTTATCTATTATGCTAGTATTTTTAAGTATTGCTGAAAGTTCTGTTATTGCTTCTATTTCATCTATTTCTAATTTACTTATTTCGTTTTTTACTTGACTTGTAAATGACATTTTATCACCTTACCAAATATGAATATATATCTATTGCAAGTTTATCAACATTATGTCTTATTAAATCATCTGTTATTGTTACATAATTATTTGTTATTATTTCTATATTCATGTTTTCTAATATATTTTTATCTAATAAAACTGGATCTTTTTGTTCTAAATTAGCATATTTATTTGCTATTTCATGACTTATTTTTCCATCATTAGCAACTACTATATCTATTTTATGTTTTCCTAAATAACTATTTAGTATGTTAATATGTTCACTAGTTTTCATGTTATCTGTTTCTCCTGGTTGTGTAACCATATTACATATATACATTATTTTTGTATCTATAGAATCTAATGTTTTTATTATTTCTCTACATAATAAATTTGGAATAATACTTGTATATAGACTACCCATACTACATATTATTAAATCAGCTTGTTTTAGTTCTTCTATTACATTAGGGCATACTATAGGATCTTGTTCATAATATACTTTTTTTATTTTCTTATTACATTCTGTTATATTATGTTCTCCTATTATTTTAGTATTATCATCCATTTCTCCTATTAGCGTTACATTATCTTCTGTTAATGGTAAAACTTTTCCTTTTAAATTTAATATTTTACTAAGTGACTTTATTCCATCACTCATATTTCCTGTTATATTTGAAAGTGCGATTAATAGTAAATTTCCTACAGCATGACCATTTAAATCACTTGTTGTTTGAAACCTATAATTTAATAAATCTTCTACTAATGGTTCTGTAACTGAAAGTGAAACTAATACTTTTCTTATATCTCCCATAGCTGGTTTATTAAATTCTTTCCTAAGTCTTCCTGTGCTTTTTCCATCGTCACATACTGATACAACTGCTGTAATATCAATTGGAAAATTTTTTAAACCTCTAAGTAATGTGGACATTCCTGTTCCTCCACCTAATATTACAACTTTTTTCATATTACCACCTAGTTAATTATACTATAAAATAAGAGTTTTTTAAACTATTTTATTTTTTAGTTGAATATTATAAAAATTTATAAATATTAATTGATTTTTTGTTTTATATATGTTATATTATCAATAATTTATTTTTGGAAGGAAGTAGTAAAATGGAAAATCAATCTTATAATTTTTATAATTATGGTATTAGAATTGCTAAAGATATGTATGAAAATAAGGAAATGCTAGCTGAAGAAATTGAAAAAAAATATGGTAAAGATGCTAGATTAGAATTTGAATGTGGTATAAGTATAGAATTAAATAAAGAATCTTTTAAAAATATTGAAGAGTTCGTTTTAAATTTTAAAGATGAAGCTATGGGAAGTAATATAATAACTGCTGATAATTTAAGAAATAATTCTTATTTTGACACTGTTGGTATTTCTGAAAAATATGATGAAGAGGGAAATTATATAGATCCAAGAACAAAATAAAAACTCTAAATTGAGTTTTTATTTTTTATACTATTTGCAGCTATTGCTCCATCTGATGCTGCTGTTATTAATTGATATAAATCTTTTTTCACAACATCTCCTACTGCATATATTCCTTCCTTATTTGTCATTTGATTTTTATCCACAATTATATAACCATTTTCACATTTTATATTTTTAAATTCTTCTGTATTTGGTATTAATCCAATATATATAAATACTGCTTTACATTTTAATAATAGATTATTATTTGTTTCAATACTTTCTATATAATTTTCGCCATTTATTTTTGTTATGTTACTATTCAATAAAATTTTTATATTGGATATTTTTTTTATTTTATCTATCAATATTTGATCTGCTTTTAATTTGTTTGATCTATTTAATATTGTTATTGATTTACATATGCTACTTAGATAAATACTTTCTTCTAAAGCACTATTTCCTCCACCTACTACTATTACATCTTCATTTTTATAAAACATTCCATCACATGTTGCACAATAACTTATTCCTTTACCAATATATTTTTCTTCTCCTATATTTAAAGATTTTGGTCTTCTACCAGTTCCTATTATTATTGTTTTAGTATAATATTTATTATCTTTTGTTTCTACTATTTTTATTTTATCTTCTTCTATTATATTTACTACTTCTTCATATTTTAATTCTATTTTTAAATTTTGAATCTGATCTAATAAATTCATACTAAATGTTGTTCCATCTATTGCTTTAATTCCTGGATAATTTTCTATTATTGATGCTTTACTTATTTGACCACCTGGAACTTGTTTTTCTAATATTAATATATCTAAATTATATCTTTTTAAATATATTGCTGAAGTCATTCCCGATATTCCAGCTCCTATTATTATAGAATCATATATTTTTTCCATTTTTTTCTCCTTTTTTTATTGAATATATAAATACTATTATTCCTATTAATATCATGAATATTGATACTATTTGGGCTACTTTTATATGATGAAACATTAAACTGTCTGTTCTTAATTTTTCTATCATAAATCTTCCTACTCCATACCATACTAAATATATTGAAGTTATTATTCCTGTTTTATTTATTTTTAAATTTTTTACTATTAAAATTATAATTAATCCTATCAAGTTCCACAATGATTCATATAAAAATGTTGGATGATGATATACTCCATCTATATACATACCATTTATAATAAAATTTGGTAAATGAATACTTTTTAAAAATGCTAAAGATGTTGTTGGGCCATATGCTTCACTATTCATAAAGTTTCCCCATCTGCCTATTATTTGACCAATTATAAGGGCAATTAACAATATATCTGTCATTTTTAAAATATTTATGTTATTTTTTTTAACAAAAAATATTAAACATATTAATCCAGCTATTATTCCTCCATGTATGGCTAATCCACCTTCCCATACTTTAATTATATCTAGTGGATATTCAAAATAATATGTATGATTAAATATTACATAATAAATTCTTGCTCCTACAAGAGAAATTGGAATAGTATAAAATATAAAATTTTCTATTTTCTCTTTTGGTATACCTATTTTTTTTGTTTCTTTTAATATATATGTGCACCCTATTATAAATGCAACTAAAAGTATTATTGAGTACCAATAGATTTCTATATTTCCTATTTTTAAAAATATTGAATTCATTTTATCTTCCTTTCTTTAAAACAGGATTTATTACTAATTCATCCATTAATAAATTCATTATTGATATTAAAATAGCTATTATAAATGGAATAAATATTCCTCTTATTGTTAAGTGATTTATAAATAAAAAATCTACTATTTTTAATATGAAAACATTTATAAATGGATAAAATATTCCAAGTGTAAGTGCTGTTATAGGAATAGTTAATTTTACTATTATTGGTTTTACAGTTTTATTTAATATATATATAACTAATGAAATTAATAATCCCCATATTCCTAAATAGCTATTATCTATTTGAATCGTATTTTTAAATATTATTGACATTATTATTAATATTAATGCATACCCAACTATATATATTGCATTTTCTAATAATCTAATTTTTTTTATTCTTGGTATTTTCATATTATTCCTCCATTTTTATTATATCACATTTATTTTAAAGAAAAAAAGTGATTACTCACTTTTCATTTCAAAAATTATATCTCTTAATTCCATTGCTCTTTCAAAATCTAATTGTGCTGCAGCCAAACGCATTTCTTCTTCTAATTTATTTAACATTTCTTTTGTTTCTGTTTTTGTTAATTTTTTATTATTTTCTTGCTTTATTTCTTTATTATTACTTACTACTTCTTTTATATCTTTTATTATTGTTTTTGGAATTATATTATTTTTTTTATTATATTCTTCTTGAATATTTCTTCTTCTTTCTGTTTCTTTTATAGCATAATTCATTGAGTCACTTATTACATCTGCGTACATTATAACTCTCCCATTTGAATTTCTAGCTGCTCTTCCTATTGTTTGAATTAAACTCTTTTCACTTCTTAAAAAACCTTGTTTATCAGCATCCATAATTGCTACTAAACTTACTTCTGGTATATCAAGTCCTTCTCTAAGTAAGTTTATCCCTACTAATACATCATATTTTCCTATTCTTAAATCTCTTATTATTTCTAGTCTTTCTAATGTTTTTACTTCACTATGTAAATATGCAACTTTTATATCTAATTGTTTTAAATAGTTTGTTAATTCTTCTGCCATTCTAATTGTTAATGTTGTTATTAATGTTCTTTCGTTATTTTTGCATTGTTCAGTTATTTCTTCTATTAAATCATCTATTTGATTTAATGTTGGTTTTATTTTTATTTTTGGATCTAATAATCCTGTTGGTCTTATTATTTGTTCTATTATTTTACCATTTGCTTTTTCTATTTCATAATCGCCTGGAGTTGCAGATATACAAATCATTTGATCTATTTTTTTTTCAAATTCTTCATATTTAAGTGGTCTATTATCCATAGCGCTTGGTAATCTAAATCCATAATCTACTAGTACTTTTTTTCTTGCTTGATCTCCATTATACATACCTCTTACTTGTGGAAGTGTTACATGTGATTCATCTACTACTAATAAAAAATTATTTTGAAAAAAATCTATTAATGTTGTAGGAGTTGCTCCTGCTTCTTTTAAGGCAAGATGTCTTGAATAATTTTCTACTCCTCTACATGTACCTGTTTCACTTAACATTTCTAAATCATAATTTGTTCTTTCTTTTAATCTTTGATATTCTAATAACTTATTTTCTTTCTTAAATTTTTCTAATTGTTGTTCTAATTCTATTTTTATATTTTTTATAGCAAGTTTTAATTTATCTTCATTTGTTACAAAGTGACTAGCAGGAAATAAACTTATGCTTTTTTTACTATTTATAAGTGCTCCTGTTACTGTATCATATTCATATATATTATCTATTTCGTCACCAAAAAAATCGATTCTTAAAGCTTTGCCATGTTGATTTATTGGCATTATTTCTAATATATCTCCTCTTACTCTAAAAGTTCCCCTTTTTAATTCTATATCATTTCTTTCATATAGCATATCTATTAATTTCATTAATAGATCATCTCTATTTAATTTATCATTAACACTTAGCGTTAACATCTTATTCTTATATTCTTCTATTTCACCTATTCCATAAATACATGAAACTGATGATACTACTATTACATCATCATAATTTAAAAGTGATGATGTTGCATAATGTCTTAATTCATCTATTTCATCATTTATTGATGCATCTTTTTCTATATATGTATCTGTTTTAGCTACATATGCTTCTGGTTGATAATAATCGTAATATGATACAAAATAGCATACGTGGTTGTGAGGAAACAATTCTTTAAGCTCTGCATAAAGTTGTCCTGCAAGGGTCTTATTGTGAGCTAAAACGAGTGTAGGCTTTTGCACTTTTTCAATTACATTAGCAATCGTAAAAGTTTTACCAGTTCCTGTTGCTCCTAGTAAAACCTGGTATTTCTCACCATTTTTTATTCCATTTACTAAACTTTCTATTGCTTGTGGTTGATCTCCACTTGGTTTATATTTTGACTCTAATTTGAACATATTATCATTCCTTTAATTGTATGTATTTTATCATTTTATTTATAATAAAACAATATTTTTACTATAAATAAAAAAGAAGATTATCTTCTTATAATGCTTTTGGTTTTTCTTCAGCTAATTGTTTTTCTTCTTCTTCTATTTTTTGTGTTTCTAATTGAATTCCTAACATAAAATTTTGAAGGTAAAATTTTCCTAGTATATTAAAATTTTCATAATTTTGTCGTGCAAATTCTCTACCATTTTTTATTGCTAATTGTTTTATTTCTTCATTTGATTTACCACATTTTCTTAAAACTTCTTCATTAACATATAAATCTTTTTTTTCTTGCATGTTTATTCCTCCCTTATTATTATATCATAATTTAAAAAAAAAGAATATTTAATTATTCTTTTTCAATTTTTATTGAAAATTCATATGTATTTTCAAAATCTAATTCATCAACATCTATTTTATATCCCATTGCTTCTATTGAATTAGTACAATCTCTTATAATATTAATAACAGTTCTCAAGTCAGCTCTTCTTTCTGGTTCTTGTTGCATATTTGGCATTAATGGAGTTAATTCTTTATCTTCTGGTAATGGATAATCTGAGTAAGATTGATCATAAATTGGCGTTGATTGAACAAATGAATTAAATGGTTGTTCCATTTGTTGAGTTGGTTGTTCTGTTGGTTGCATAAATGGATTAAATGGTTGTTCCATTTGATTATTTTCTTGTGCTATTGGTTCATTAAATTGTTGTGGTTCTGCTGATTGTTCCATTTGTTGAATTGGTTGTTCTACTGGTTGCATAAATGGATTAAATGGTTGCTCCATTTGATTATTTTCTTGTGCTATTGGTTCATTAAATTGTTGTGGTTCTACTGATTGTTCCATTTGTTGAGTTGGTTGTTCTAATGGTTGCATAAATGGATTAAATGGTTGTTCCATTTGATTATTTTCTTGTGCTATTGGTTCATTAAATTGTTGTGGTTCAACTTGTTGTTCCATTTGTTGAATTGGTTGTTCTGTTGGTTGCATAAATGGATTAAATGGTTGTGAGTTTCCAAAAGGATTAAATGGATTATTTTGAGGTTGTGGATTATTATTTATATCTTGCGCATTATTTTCTATATCTGATATATTCATAAATCCTGGATTTGAATTTGATTCATTTTCTATTATTGGATTTGTTGGTATATTAAAACTATTATTTATATTATTATTCTCATTATTCATATTATCACCTTTTTCTTCTATTATTTGATTATTTTTTGTAATTATTTTTTCACTATTTTGATTATTTTTTGAATCATTATCATTTGATAAAATTTGATTTATTAATTGATCAGTTTTTCTAACTGTTAATCTTTCTGTTATTATCTTATTTAATACATCTTTTTGATCTTTTTGTTGTAATCTTAATAAAGATCTTGCATGACGTTCAGATATTTTTTCATCTAATAATGCTTCTTGTACTTCATCCGATAAATTTAAAAGTCTTAATTTATTAGCAATTGTTGATTGAGTTTTTCCTAATTTTAAAGCTAATTCTGATTGATTTAAATAACCCATATCTAATATTTTTTTATAAGATATTGCTTCTTCTATAGGTGTCATGTCTTGTCTTTGAACATTTTCTATTAAAGCTATTTCAGCACTCTCTTTATCATCTACATCTGTTATTATAGCTGGTATTGTTTTTCTTCCTGCAATAACACTTGCTTTATATCTTCTTTCTCCCGCAATTATTTCATATTTATCCGATATTTTTCTAACAATAATTGGTTGTATTACACCATGTTTTTTTATTGATTCTGCTAATTCTAAAATTGCTTTTTCGTCAAATTTTATTCTTGGTTGAAATCTATTTGGTAAAATATCATCAATGCTAAGAATAAAAACTTCCTTCCTCATTCTCATTTTTATCTTCCCCTTTTCCTATTCCATATAATAATACTATATTTTTTTTTAATTTTCAATATTTTCCGGGAAATAATTTCAATAAAAAAAGAAAAACTACAATTTTTTCTTTTTAATTTCACTATATTTTCTTGGATACTTAATATTTGTTTTAGATATTTTTACTATTTTAACTAAATTTCTAGTACTTTCTTCTATTGGTAATTTAAATTCTATCACTTTTTCTAATTTTGAATTTAATATTTTTATAGCATTTTTACTTTCTTCTAATTCTTCTTTTATATTTCCTTTCATAGCAATAAAATATTTATTTATTTTTATCATTGGAAGTGAATATTCTAAAAGAATTGATAAATGTGCGACTGCTCGTGCTGTTACTACATCAAACTTTTCTATATTTTCTTTAGCAAATTCTTCTGCCCTAGAATGTATTATCTCTAAATTTTCTAAATTTAATTTTTTCTTGACATCTTTTAGAAACTCTACTCTTTTATTTAAGGAATCTACTAATGTAACTTTTAGTTTAGGAAAAAATATTTTAAGTACCATTCCTGGAAAACCTGCTCCTGTACCTATATCACAAAGTGTTTCTTGTTCTTTTAAATCTATTATTTTCATTATAGTAAGTGAATCATAAAAATGCTTTAAATATACTTGTTCTTTTTCTGTTATTCCTGTTAAATTCATTTTTTTATTATACTCAATTAACATTTCATAATAAGTCTCTAAATCTTTCAATTGTTTATCTGTTATTTCTATATTTAATTTTTGTAATTCTTCTATAAATCTACTTTGATTCATTTTTATAATTTCTTTTTAAGTAAACAGATAAAATTGAAATATCACTTGGATTTACACCACTTATTCTAAGTGCTTGACCTAATGATTCTGGATTTATTTCTTGTAATTTTTGTTTTGCTTCACTTGCTATATTTTTTATTTTTGAATAATCTATATCTTTTGGTATTTTTTTATTCTCTAATTTTAACATTTTTTCTGCTTCTTGATTAGCTTTTTTAATATATCCTTCATATTTTATATCAATTTCTACTTCATTTAATATTTCTTCTTCATAATTTAGTTCTATAAAATTTTTTATATTTTCCATATTTATTTCAGTTCTTTTAAGTAAATTATATAAACTTATACCATCTTTTAATATTGATGAATTATGTTCTTCTAAAAATTTATTCACTTCTTCTGTTGGTGTAATTTTATTATTATTCAATATTTCTTTTACTTCTTCTATTTTTTTTATTTTATTTAAATAATTATTATATCTTTCATCATTTATTAATCCTACTTGATGACCATATTCTCTTAACCTTAAATCTGCATTATCACTTCTAAGTAATAATCTATATTCTGCACGTGAAGTTAATAATCTATATGGATCTCTAATTCCTTTTGTTACTAAATCATCTATTAATACTCCAATATAAGCTTCATTTCTTTTTAATATTAATGGATCTTTTCCTTCTAATTTTAAGGCAGCATTTATTCCAGCTATAAGTCCTTGACCTGCTGCTTCTTCATATCCACTTGTTCCATTTATTTGACCGGCTGTAAATAAATTTTCTATTATTTTATTTTCTAACGATAATTTCATTTGTGTTGGATAAATAGCATCATATTCTATAGCATATGCATATTTTAATATTTTAGCATTTTCAAGTCCTTTTATTGAATGAACCATTTTCTCTTGTACATCATATGGCATTGATGTTGAAAAACCTTGTAAATAAATATCATCATAATATAAACTTTCTGGTTCCAAAAATAATTGATGTCTTTCTTTATCTGCAAATCTTACTACTTTATCTTCTATTGATGGACAATATCTAGGACCTACTCCTGTTACATCATTAAGTCCTCCATACATACTTGATTTATTTAAATTTTCTCTTATTATTTTATGTGTTTCTTCTGTTGTATAAACTAAATGACATGGAACTTGTTTATCTATGTCATATGATGCTTTTCTATCAAAACTAAATGTTCTATATACATTATCTCCTAATTCTTTTTTTGTTTTAGTAAAATCTATAGAATTTTTATCTATTCTTTGTGGTGTACCTGTTTTAAGTCTTATTATTTTTAAACCATATTTTCTTAAATTATCACTTAAATGATTTGATGGTCTTTCGCCATGTGGACCTTCTCTTCTTCTAGTATCACCAACCATTATATCTGCTTTTAAATATGTACCAGTAGTTAAAATAACAATTTCTGATAATATTTTAGTGTTATCTTCTAAAATAATTCCTTTAACTTTATTTTCTTCTATTATTAAATCTTCTACCATACCTTCTTTTATTTCTAAATTTTTGGTATTTTTTAATGTTTTTAACATTTCTTTTGGATATGTTATTTTATCAGCTTGTGCTCTTAATGCTTGAACTGCAGGACCTTTACCACTATTTAACATTTTTATTTGAATTAATCCTTTATCAGCATTAACACCCATTTCTCCACCTAAAGCATCTATTTCTCTAACAACTATTCCTTTAGCACTTCCTCCAATTGATGGATTACATGGCATATCAGCAATATTATTAATATTTCCTGTTATTAATAAAGTATTATGTCCTTTTCTAGCTGAGGCTAAAGCTGCTTCACAACCTGCATGTCCTCCACCTACAACAATTATTTCATAATTCATAGTTACACCTCTTTATACGCAAATTATTATACTATTATTTTCTACTGTTAACAAGAAAAAAAATTAAATATTTCATTTAATTTTTTATAATTACATTATATTTTATTTAAATCTATTAATCTTTATTTTTTTCATACTATTTACCTAAACAAAAATTTGAAAATAACTCATTTAATAAATTTTCATTATAATTTTCACCTAAAATTTCATTTAATTTTGTACAACTTTCTTTAATATCTATTTCTACAATATCAATTGGAAAAGCATTTTTTATATTTTTTATAGCATTTTCTACCAAATTTAATGATTCTTTTAATAAAGCAATACTTCTAGCATTATTTAAATATGTCATATCATTATTTTCTATTTCTTCTAAATCATAGATTTCTATTATTTTATTTTTCAATTCTATAATTCCTTCTTTATTTAAAGTACTCATATATATTATATTTTTTAAATTTAACTTTTCTATTTCTAATTTATTTTCTAAATCACATTTATTAATTATTGTTATATATTTTTTTTCTTTTACTTTTTCCATTATATTCATTTCTTCTTCTGTTAATTGTTCATTATTATTAAGTACAAATAGTATTAAATCTGATTTATCTATTAATTCTATACTTTTTTTTACGCCTATTTCTTCTACTATATTATCAGTTTTTCTAATGCCTGCTGTATCTAATATATTAAGTATTATTCCATTTAATACTATTTTCCCCTCTATTATATCTCTTGTTGTTCCTTCTATATCTGTTACTATTGCTTTTTCTTCTTCTAATAGTAAATTAAGTAAACTGCTTTTTCCTACATTTGGTCTTCCTATTATTGCAGTATTAATTCCTTCTTTTATTAATTTTCCTTCTTCACTATTTTTTATTATATCTTTCATTTCTTCTTTTATTTCTTCTAATTTTGGTAATATTTTATCATTTGTTAATACTTCTATATCTTCATATTCTGGATAGTCTATATTTACTTCTATATTTGATAATATTTTTAATTCTTTTTCTTTTAGTTTATTTATTAAATTTGAAGTATTTCCACTCAATTGATTAATTGCTAGAGATAATGATTTTTCTGTTTTAGAATTTATTATATCCATTACTGCTTCAGCTTCTAATAAATCAATTCTTTCATTTAAATATGCTCTTTTTGTAAATTCACCCGGTTCTGCTAATCTACAACCATTTAAAATTAATAATTCTAATATTTTTTTTGTTGTTATTATTCCACCATGACAATTTATTTCTACTGTATCTTCTGCTGTAAATGTCTTAGGAGCTTTCATTACTGTTACTAATACTTCATCTATCTTTTTTTCTTTTTCAACGATATATCCATAATTAATAGTATGTGTTTTTACATTATTTAAATTTTTTCCTTTAAATATTTTATTAACTATTTGTATAGAATCTTTTCCACTTACTCTTATAATTGATATTGCTCCGACACCACTTGATGTTGATATAGCTGCGATTGTATCATCCATTTTTATACCTCCTAAAAAAAAAACATATATTTATTTTTCTATATATTTTATTATAATATGTCTTTCTTTTCCTTCTCCAACACTTTCAGTTTCTAAATCTTTATATTCATTTATTATACTGTGTATATATCTTCTTTCATATGAATTCATTGGATCAAGTGATACATTTAATTTTGTTTTTTCTACCTCTTTAGCTATTTTTTTTACTTCTTTAGCTAAAATATTCAATTTTTTTATTTTATAATTACTTATATCTATATTTACTTTTATAAACATACCTGTTTCTATTTTTAAATTTTGTCTTACTATATTTTGTAATGCATTTAAATTTTTTCCTTCTTTTCCTATAAATATAGAATTATTAGAAGTTACTAATACCACATTAAAACAATCATTATTATATAATATATCTGAATTAATATCTATATTTATTAATTTTGAATATTCTTTAAAATAATCATTTAAATATTTTATAATTTCTTCTACTTTTACTGCTTCTATTTGATATTTAGCACTTTTAAATAGTTTTCCCTCTATATATGTAGTTTTAGATATGATTTCATTTTTTTCACATTCTAATTCTTTTAAAACTTTATTTAGTGCTTCTTCTTCTGTTTTAGCTTCATAATTAATTATTTTCATTTTTATTCTTACCTCTCTTTACTAATAGGTTTTGAATAATCGTAAATACATTTGTAGTTATCCAATAAAATGCTATTCCTGTTGATATTGAAAATGCTGTTATTGTCATAACTATTACCATAACATTAGACATCATTTTCATTTGTTTTTCTTGTTCTTTATTCATTGCTGAACCACTATTTAATTTAAATGAAAAATATGTTGCTGCTCCTATTAAAACTATAAATATCAAATATTTATAATCACCCATTGTTACAGCATTTATTGGACTTGTTCCTAATTCAAATCCTAAAAATTTTTCTTCAAAAATTATAGGTATTCTACTAATTGCTTCATAAAATGCAAAGAATAATGGAATTTGAAAAAATGTAAATAAACATGTAGACATTGGATTAATATTATTTTGTTTATATATAATCATCATTTCTTGTGATTTTTTCATCATTGATTCTTGATCTGTTTTATTTTGATATTTTCTTTCTAATTTTTCTAACGCAGGACTTGCTTTTTTCATATTTTCTGATTGCATTGCTGCTTTTTTTGTAAATGGATAAGCTATTAATCTTATTATCAATGTAGCTATTATTAATGCTAATCCATAACTTTTTAAAAAATTTCCTATTTTAATTATAAACCAAGCTAATGGTTTTACGAATATATTAGTCCATAAATCTTGATATTCACCTTGTATTTTCATATTTTTACAATTATCTAATTTTTCTAAATCAACTTTTTTCTTTGAGGATTTATTATATGAATCATATAATTCAATCATATCTTTATCTGTTGGTTTACATAATATATTTGTTACTAATCTTTGTCCAGTTTTTTCATTAACTATTGCTTTTTTATTATTATCTTTTCCATATTTTGTACATCCTGTTAATGTTAATACTAACATTAATAATATTAAAATTTTTATATATTTATTTTTTTTCATTTAATTCTCCTTTATTAATTTTAATTTTTTTAATATAAACAATAAATCTTCTTTATTTTGTTCAAAGTTATTTTCTAAATAACTTCTTCTTATTATTATAATACAATTAAAATTTTTTTCATAGATATTTTTAGAAATAATTTCTCTTACTTGGCGTTTTATTTTATTTCTACCAACAGCATTTGCTATTTTCTTGCTAACACTTATACCAAATTTATAATATTCTTCTTTTTTCAATTCTAAATAAACTACATATCCTTTATATTTAAATGGTTTATTATTTTTTACAATTCTTGAAAAATCTCTATTTTCTTTTAATATATTTATTTTTTTCAATTAGATCATCCTCTTATATTAAAAAATCACTATTAATACAGTGATTTTATTAACGTGATAATACTTTACGTCCTTTTCTTCTTCTGTTATTTATTATTTTTGTTTTCATTCTAGCAAAAAAACCTTGTTTTTTACTTCTTCTTCTATTATTTGGTTGATAAGTTCTTTTCATATTATACACCTCCTGTATCGATAAAATTTGTTTGCTTAGTTAATTATATAGATTTTTTTATTATTTGTCAATTTATTTTTTATATTGTGGAAAAATTTTCAATATTATTATTTTTTTTATTTTTTTACACATTATTATATATTTTTTTATTATTATTTTTAATTAAATTTTATTTTTTCCACATATATTGTTAATTATTTTTTAACATTTATTTTTTTTAACATTAAGTTTTCCACAAATAATGTATAAAACTCTTTTTTTTCTTTATTTTTAATATTTTTATATGTGTAAAATATATAATTATTATATTTTTCCACATTTTCTTTGCTTTTTATTTATTTTTAAGGTAAAATATATTTGTATTTATTCTTAAAGGTGGTGAAGGTTAAATAATATGGATATTGATAAGCTTTGGAATATTTTTTTAGAAAAAATAAAAACTAAAATTTCTAAAATTTCTTATGATACTTGGTTTGCTGATTCAAAACTTTATAAAATTGTTGATAATAAAGCTATTGTAGTTGTATCAATGCATATTCAAAAAAAGAATTTAAAAGAAAATTATAATGATTTAATTGAAGAAGTATTTACTGAAATATCTGGTTCTAATTTTAAATTTGATTATTTATTAGAAGAGGAAATAGAAAATAATATAGAAATAAATACTGATGAAATAGGGGTACCTAATAATAATTTCGAAACAAATCTTATATCTAAATATAATTTTGATAATTTTGTAGTAGGTGAAAGTAATAAATTTGCTCATGCAACTGCACTTGCAGTTGCTGAAAATCCTGGACAAATGTATAATCCTTTATTTATATATGGAAAAAGTGGACTTGGTAAAACACATTTAATGCATGCTATTGGAAATTATATTGTACAAAATAAAAATAAGAGAGTTTTATATGTTACTTGTGAAAGATTTGTTGAAGACTTTATTGGAATTACAAGGAAGAAAAATAAAAATAATTTTGATAATGTAGAAATATTTAAAAAGAAATATCGTGATATTGATGTTTTAATAATTGATGATATTCAATATTTAGGAAATGCAAATCAAACACAACAAGAATTTTTTAATACTTTTAATGATCTTTACGGAAATAATAAACAAATAATTATTTCTTCTGATAGATCTCCAGAGGATTTAAAACTATTAGAAGAAAGATTATTAACAAGATTTAATTGGGGATTAACAATTAATATTTTTCCACCTGATTTTGATCTTAGAATGCATATTATTGATAACAAAATTGAATCTAATATGTTAAATAGTAGTTTTCCTAAAGATGTTAAAGAATATATTGCTAGTAATTGTACTGGAGATATTAGAAAACTTGAAGGAGCTATCACTAGAGTAGTTGCTTATGCAACAATGATGAATGGTAGTGATATTACATTATCACTTGCTATTGAAGCTTTACAAGATTATTTTTCAAAAACAATTATTTCTAAAAATAAAATAGATCAAGTACAACAAATAGTTGCTAATCATTATAATATAAAAGTTGAAGACTTAAAAAGTAAAAAAAGAGTAAGTACAATTGCATTTCCAAGACAAATTGCAATGTATATTTGTAGAATTATTTTAGAAGAACCTCTGACTAAAATAGGAATTGAATTTGGTGGGAAAGATCATACAACTGTTATGCACTCTGTCGATAAAATTAAAAAACAAATAAAAAAAGATCAAAATTTTGAATTTGAAATTAATAAACTAATTAATCAAATAAAATAATGTGTATTATATTATAATTATAAACTTTTTATAAACATTAATTATTGTTGTAAAATAATGAAAATAAAAGTTTTACACATTTTCTACATCTATAATAATAATATTTATAAAATAATAATAATAATAAAAGGAGTGATTTTATGAAATTTGAAATAAAACAAAATATATTAATGGAATATTTAAATTATGCAATAAAAGGAATATCAAATAAAAATATTATTCCAATATTAAATTGTATAAAAATGGAATTAACTAATGATGGATTATATCTATTAAGTACTGATAATGAAATAGCTATAAAAGCATTTATAAAAAAAGAAGATATTGAAAATATAGAAAAATGTGGAGATATATTAATATCAGGAAAATTTATTTATGAAATAGTTAGAAAACTACCTAATTCTATAATATGTATAGAAGAAGTAATAGATAATAAAATTTTAATAACTACAGATAATTCTTCATTTACATTAAATTGTAATAATCCTATGGATTTTCCAGATTTAGAATTAGAAGATAGTAAAAATCCATTAAAAATAGGAAAAAAAATATTTACAAATATAATAAAACAAACAAGTTTTGCAACTTCTACACAAGAGTCAAGACCAGTATTAACAGGTATTAATTTTAAAATAAATGAAAATATATTAGAATGTACAGCTACTGATTCATATCGTTTAGCTAGAAAAAAAATAGAATTAAATGAATCTTATCCAGAAGAAATTAATATTATAATTCCTACAAAGAATTTAGTTGAATTAACTAGATTATATAATGTAGACGATGATAACTTAGAAATGCATATATTTAATAATAAAGTAATATTTAAATTTAATAATATTATTTTAATGAGTAAACTTATTAATGGTAATTTTCCAGATACTTCTAAATTAATACCTATAGAATTTGAAAATAAATTAGTTGCTAATATTAATGATTATTTTGATGCTATTGATAGAGCTTCATTATTAACAAGTGAAGAAGAAAAAAATATAATAACTATGCAAATAGATGGAAATAATATGATAATATCTTCAAATATTCCTGAAATAGGAAATGTAGAAGAACATTTAATAATAAATAATAAAACTAATAATAATATAAAAATATCATTTAGTTCAAAATATATGATGGAAGCTATTAAATCATTAGAAAGTGAAGAAATAGAAATATTATTTAATGGAGAAATAAAACCTATAATTCTTAAAAATCCAAATAATGATGATTTAATTCAATTAATAGTTCCAATTAGAACATATTAAAATTCAATATTTGTTGAATTTTAATTTTTTTTTATTTATATGACAAAATATGATAAATTTCGACAACTAAAAAGTATATAAGAGATATTAATTTAAAAAGGGGGAGGTGTTATATGTTAGAAAATTATGAAATAAATATAAATACTTTAGCTATTATACCAATTGATTCAAAAATTTCGAAAGTTATTGAAATTGATAATAATTTTATAGTTAAAAGAAAAACAACTGAAATAGTAGATTATAGTTGTAAGTATTTTGGAAGTTCATATATAGGTAGACAAGAGGGTACTAAAAATTTAATAGGAATAAATTATAAATGTCCAATTGTCGTAGAAGAAACAAGAGAAATTATTTTTTTTCCAACTAGTTCACCAAGATTTTCAGATTGTTTTTGGATATCACTTAATAATATAAATAGTTACAAAAAATTTAATGGTTCTTCTAAAATTATATTTAATAATAATGAAGAAATAATAGTTAATATTTCTTATGAATCATTACAAAATCAAATTTTAAGAGCAACAATGTTGGAATCAGTACTTAGAAAAAGAAAGAATTTATAAAAAAAATATAAATTCTTTTTATTTTATACTTTTTTATGATATAATATTGATGGTGTATAGGAGTATATAAAAATAAAAAAACACTAAAAAAGTGTAAAATAAATAAAAAGAAGGTATAATATGTATATTTCTGAATTAAAAATACTTAATTTTAGAAATTATGAAATTTTAAAATTAAGATTAAAAAAAAATATAAATATATTAATAGGTGATAATGGTCAAGGTAAAACAAATTTATTAGAAAGTATATATGTTTTAGGATTAACTAAATCACATAGATCTTTTATAGATAATAATTTGATAAAAAAAAATGAAAAAAATTGTATTATAAAAGGAATTTTAAATAAAGATACTATTAAAACAAATTTAGAAATAGATATGGAAAATAAAAAAAAAATATTAAAAATAGATAATAATATAATGAAAAAAAGTAGTGATTATATTTCTAAAATGAATATTATAATTTTTTACCCAGAAGATTTAGAGTTAATAAAAGGATCTCCAATAACACGTAGAAGATTTTTAAATTTAGAATTATCTCAATTAAATAGTAATTATTTTGTAATATTGAATGATTATAATAAATTATTAAAAATGCGAAATGATTACTTAAAAAATAATTATATTGATATTAATTATTTAAATATTTTGACAAATTATTTAATAGAAAAAGCAATAATAATATATAAAATAAGAGAAAAATTTATTAATAAACTTAATGATAATATAGAAAATATATTTTATAATATAACTAATTTAAAAAATTTTAATATAAAATATAAGACTTCTATAGAAATAAAAAATTTAACTAGAGATGAAATAAAACAAAGCTTGAGAGAAAAATTTGATGAAGTAAAAGATCAAGAAATAAAATTTAAAAATACATTAATTGGTCCACATAGAGATGATTTTGAATTTTATGTTGGTGATTTAAATTTAAAAAATTATGGTTCACAAGGTCAACAAAGATTAGCTATTATATCATTAAAATTAGGCGAAATAGATATATTTAAGAAATATGTAGGAACTAATCCTATATTATTATTAGATGATGTGTTCAGTGAGTTAGATGAAAATAAAAAAAATAATTTATTAAAATATATAAATAAAGATAATCAAGTAATAATAACAACAACAGATTTGAACAATATAGATAAAAAAATATTAAATAATGCGAAAATCATTAAAATAAAAAATGGAAAAATATTAAAAAAGGAGATGTAATTAATGGAAGAAAAAATAGAACATTATGATTCTTCAGATATTCAAGTTCTTGAAGGATTAGAGGCAGTAAGAAAAAGACCAGGTATGTATATTGGTACAACAGATGTTAAAGGACTACATCATTTAGTTTGGGAAATAGTTGATAATGCAATTGATGAAGCATTAGCTGGTTTTTGTAATAATATAGAAATAATTATAAACAAAGATAATTCTATAACTGTAAAAGATAATGGTCGTGGAATTCCAGTAGGTGTTCATCCTAAAACTGGTATTTCTACAGTAGAAACTGTATATACTGTATTACATGCTGGTGGAAAATTCGGTGGAGGCGGATATAAAGTATCTGGTGGACTTCATGGAGTAGGAGCAAGTGTAGTTAATGCTTTAAGTAAATGGGTAATTGTTACAGTTTATAAAGATGGAAAAGTATATGAAGCAAAATTTGAAAATGGTGGAAAAATATCTCAAAAGTTAACTGAAATAGGAAATTGTGAAATAGAAAGAACTGGTACAACTGTAAGTTTTAAACCAGATGACACTATTTTTGATACTGATATATATAATTATGAAACATTAAAAGTTAGAACTCGTGAATTAGCTTTTTTAAATAAAGGACTTAGCCTTACTATACGTGATGATAGAGATGAAGAAGATACAACAGGAGAAACTTTTTATTATGAAGGTGGAATAAGTGAATATGTTAAATATTTAAATACTAATAAAACACCAATTCATGAAAATATAATTCATTTAGAAGGAGAAGAAGAAGGTATTATTTTTGAAGTAGCTCTCCAATATAATTCAAGTTATAATGATTGTATTTATTCCTTTGTTAATAATATAAATACTCATGATGGAGGAACACATGAAGAAGGTGTAAGAAGAGCTTTAACTAGATTAATAAATAATTATGCTAGAAAAAACAATATATTAAAAGAAAAAGATGAATCTTTAACAGGAGATGATGTTAAAGAAGGTTTAACGATGATTGTTTCATGTAAGCATCCAAATCCACAATTTGAAGGACAAACTAAAGGAAGACTTGGAAATTCAGAAGTTAGAAAACTTGCAGATAGCGTATTTTCTAAAGGATTTGATAGATTTTTAATGGAAAATCCAGATGCTGCTAAAATAATAGTAGAAAAAACAATGACAGCTGCTAGAGCTAGAGCAGCTGCTAAAAAAGCTCGTGAATTAACAAGAAGAAAAGGTGGACTTGAACTTACAAATCAATGGGGAAAACTTGCAGATTGTTCTTCTAAAGATCCATCTATTTCTGAAATTTTTATAGTGGAAGGGGATTCAGCAGGAGGACAAGCTAAACAAGGACGAGATGCTAAGACTCAAGCAATTTTACCACTTAGAGGAAAAATTTTAAATGTTGAAAAAGCTAGATTAGATAGAATATTAGGTAACGAAGAAATAAGAAGTATGATAACAGCATTTGGTACAGGTATTGGAGAAGAATTTGATATTAATAAATTAAGATATAATAAAATAATTATAATGACTGATGCTGATGTAGATGGTTCACATATTAGAACACTTTTATTAACATTGTTCTATAGATTTTTTAGACCCATTATTGAACAAGGACACGTTTATGTTGCACAACCACCATTATATAAAGTAACACATGGTAAAACATTTAAATTTGTTTTAACAGATGATGAATTAGATGAATATTTAAAAACTTTACCATCGAATGTAAAGCCAGTTATTAATCGTAACAAAGGTTTAGGAGAAATGGATAAAGAAGAATTATGTTATACAACAATGAATATAGAACATAGAACTCTTAGACAAATAACAATCGAAGATGCAATAGAAGCAGATAAAATATTTGAAATACTAATGGGTGAAGAAGTAGAACCACGTAAAAAATTTATAGAAGATAATGCAAAATATGCAAAAAATCTTGACGTATAGGGGTGAATTATGGATAAATTAGAATCAAATAATATAGTAAAAGAAATGAAAGATTCATTTATTGAATATTCAATGAGTGTTATAATAGCTCGTGCTTTACCTGATTTGAGAGATGGATTAAAACCAGTTCATAGAAGAATTTTACATACAATGTTAGAATCTGGATTTACTCCAGATAAAGGATATGTAAAATGTGCTAAAACAGTTGGAGCTGTTATAGGTAATTATCATCCACATGGTGATACAGCAGTATATGATGCTATGGTTAGAATGGCTCAAGATTTTAGTTATCGTCATCCATTAATAGATGGACATGGTAACTTTGGAGCAATTGATGGAAGTCAAGCAGCAGCTTATCGTTATACTGAATCAAGAATTTCTAAAATTGCTATGGAAATGGTAAGAGATATTAAGAAAAACACAGTAGATTTTACACCAAACTTTGATGCTACTCGTGAAGAACCTGTTGTTTTACCAAGTAGATTTCCTAATATATTAGTAAATGGTACTATGGGAATTGCTGTAGGTATGGCTACAAATATTCCTCCACATAATTTAGGAGAAGTAATAGATGGATGTGTAGCTTATATAGAAAATCCTGAAATAGATACTTTAGGTTTAATGAATTATATTAAAGGACCAGATTTTCCAACAGGAGGATTTATTTTAGGAAATAGTGGAATAAAAAAAGCTTATGAAACAGGTAAAGGAACTATTACTTTACGTGGAAAAGTTGATATAGTAGATAAAAAAGATAGATCAGAATTAATAATTACAGAAGTTCCATATCAAGTAAATACTTCATCTTTAATTACGAGAATTGCAGAACTTGTAAGAGATAAAGCAATTGATGGTATTTCAGATTTAAGAGAAGAAACATCTTTTAGTGATGGATTAAAAATAGTTATTGAACTTAAAAGAGATGCAAATCCAAATGTTGTACTTAATAATTTATATAAACATACGCAATTACAAACAACATATGGAATTAACATGTTAATGTTAAATCAAGGTACACCACAAATTTTAGGCTTAAAAGCAATTATTTCAAATTATATTGATTTTCAAAAAGAAGTAATTATAAGAAGAACAAAATATGATTTAAAAAAAGCAGAAGATCGTGTACATATATTAAATGGATTAAAAATTGCTCTTGATAATATAGATGAAGTTGTTAAAATTCTAAAGGAATCAAAAAGTGATGAAATAGCTAAAGAACAATTAATGAATAGATTTAATTTAGATGAAATTCAATCTGAAGCTATACTTGAAATGAAATTAAGAAGATTAACGGGATTAGAAAAAAGTAAAATATTAAATGAAATAGAAGAATTAAATAAATTGATAGATTATTTAAAAGATATATTATCAAGTGATGAAAAGATTTTAAATGTAATAAAAGAAGAATTAATAGAAATAAAAGAAAAATATGCAAATGAAAGAAAAACAAATATAGATATGACTTCAATCGATTATATAGAAGATGAATCTTTAATTCCAATAGAAAATGTAATTATTACACTAACTGAAAAAGGTTATATAAAAAGAGTTAATAATGAAACATATAAAACTCAAAATAGAGGTGGAGTAGGTATTAAAGGAATGACAACAAATGAAGAAGATTTTGTTAAAAATTTAATATCAATGACAACTCATGATTATATATTATTCTTTACCGATAGAGGAAAAGTATATAAAATTAAAGGTTATGAAGTTCCTGAATTTAGTAGACAATCAAAAGGTTTACCAATAATTAATTTACTTCCAATTGAAAAAGATGAAAATGTAACAGCTATGCTTTCTATTGAAAAAGAAGATAAAAATCAATTTATTGTATTTTGTACACAAAAAGGATTAATTAAAAGAACTAACATATCAGAATTTGATAGTGTAAGAAAAAATGGAAAAATATCTATAACTTTAAAAGATGATGATAAACTAATTTCTGTTAAAAAAACAGATGGAAATAAAAATATTATTATAGGTGCATCTAATGGAAGAATGATTAGATTTGAAGAATCTGAAATAAGAATTATGGGTAGATCTGCATCAGGAGTTAGAGGAATAAGTATAGGTTCTGGTATTTGTGTTGGTTGTGAAATAGCAGAGCAAAATCAAAATGTATTAGTAGTAACTGAAAAAGGTTATGGAAAACAAACCAGTGTAGAAGAATATCGTCAAACTCATAGAGGAAGTAAAGGTGTTAAAGCACTAAATGTTACTGAAAAAAATGGTAATATAGTATCATTTAAAATAATAAATGGTGATGAAGATTTAATGATTATAACAAATAATGGTATTATTATTAGATTACCTATATCACAAATTTCTACAACAGGAAGAGTTGCTCAAGGAGTTAGATTAATTAATTTAAAAGAAAATCAATTAGTAAGTAATGTAGCAATTATAGAACATCAAGAAGATGATAAAGAAGAAGAGTCAGAATTAGAAAAAAATAGTGAAAAGTAGTGTTAATAAAATACTACTTTTTTTATTAATTATATTAAAATAAAGAATGTTCCACGTGAAACATACATATAAATAAAAAATTATAATGTTTCACGTGAAACATATTAATAAATATTTTATAATATAATTAATATTAATTATTGCAAAATTAATAATAATAATGTATATTATTAGAGGCACAACATTTATGTTTGAACTAGGTCAGAATCGGAAGATAGCAGCCTTAATAGCCTCTAAATGTGTGTGCTTTTTTTTGTAGGTGATAATATTGGAAAATAAAAAATATATTAAAATTGCATATAAAGAAGCATTAAAAGCATATAAAAAAGGAGATATTCCTGTAGGATGTGTTATTGTAAAAAATGATAAAGTAATTGCTAAAGCATATAATAAAAAAGAAAAAAATAAAATAGCTACTTATCATGCTGAAATATTAGCAATCAATAAAGCTTGTAAAAAATTAAAAACGTGGCATTTAGATGATTGTATATTATATTCAACAATGGAGCCATGTATAATGTGTTCAGGAGCAATAATTCAGTCAAGAATAAAAAAAATATATTATTCTGTTTCAAATAAAAATTTTGGAAATATAGAAAATAATAAAATTTTTAAAAATAATAAATATGAAATAAAAAAAATAGAAAATAAACAAATATTTTATTTAATTCAAAAATTTTTTCAAAATATAAGATAATGTTTCACGTGAAACATTGTTTTTTATTAAAAATATAATATTTAATGTTCCACGTGAAACATATAAAATATAAATTAAAATCTTTTTAAAATAAATAAAAAATGATATAATTGAATAGTGCGAGGTGATGAAATGTATCAAACTTTATATAGAAAATATAGACCTAAAACTTTTGATGAAGTAGTAGGTCAAGATATAATAATTAAAACAATAAAAAATGCAATAAAAAATAATAAAATAAACCATGCATATATATTTAGTGGTCCAAGAGGAACAGGAAAAACAAGTACTGCAAAAATAATAGCAAAGACCATTAATTGTTTAAATTTAAAAAATATGATACCTTGTAATGATTGTGTTAATTGTACACAAATAAATAATAAACAATCTATTGATATAATAGAAATAGATGCTGCATCAAATAATGGAGTAGATGAAATAAGAGAATTAAGAAACAATGTTAATTTAGTACCAGCAACTGGAAAATATAAAATATATATAATAGATGAAGTACATATGCTTACTATAGGAGCATTTAATGCATTATTAAAAACTTTAGAAGAACCACCAGCACATGTTATATTTATATTAGCAACAACTGAAATATATAAAATTCCAAATACAATATTGTCTAGATGTCAAAAATTTGATTTTAAAAAAATATCAGTTTCAAAAATAAAAGAAAGAATAAAATATATAGTAGAAAAAGAAAAAATTAATATAGAAGAAGAAGCAATTACGGAAATTTCAAGATTAGCAGATGGTGGTATGAGAGATGCTTTGAGTATTTTAGATCAAGTAATAGCATATGAAGATAATATAATAACAATAAATTCTGTTCATGAAATAAACGGAACAATTCCACAATATGAATTAAAAGAATTAATAGAACAAATAAAAAATAAAGAGTATAATCAAATTTTTTCAATTATAGATAAATATGATGATAATGGTAAAAATTTTGTAAAATTATCAGAAGAAATAATTAATTTCTATAGAAATATTTTATTAGCACTTAATGCTAAAGAATATTTAAGACAAAACATATCATCATATGAAATTTATGAGGAAATATCAAAACAAATAACCGAAGAAGAAATAATAAAAAATATAGAATATTTTAATAATGGAATCTTAGAAATGAAAAAATCAAATAATCCAAAATTGATATTTGAAATAATTATAATAAAAATTTTAAATAAAGAAAAAAATAATAATGACGAAAAAATAGAACAAAAATCAACAAATAAACAAAAACAAGTAGAACAAAAAAAAGAAAAATTTAATAACATAAAAGTAGAAAATATTAATCCAGAAATAATTAAAAATATAGAAAATATAAGAATAAATAATACTTTGTGTAATTTTAACAAAAAACAATTAATAGAATTTAAAAATAAAATAGATGAAATTAGAATAATGCTAATGGAACCAAAATATAGTGAGATAACTTCTCTTATACTAGAGGGAACGATAAAAGCAGTTGGAAATAATAATGTAATAATTATATATGATGATTCTAGATTGTCAAATATATTTAATTCAAAGATAATTGAGATAGATCAATTATTTAAAGAGGTATTTAATGAACCGTATAAATTAATATCAACTGATATAAATAATTGGAATATAATAAAAGATGAATTTAATAATAAAAAGAAAGTATATGAATATATAGAAGAACCAAATATAGAAAATATGTTATCACTTGATAATAATTTAGAAAATGAATTTAGTGATATATTACAATATGATTAGAAAGAAGGAATAATAATGAATATACAAGCAATGATGAAACAAGCTCAAAAATTACAAAAAGATATGATGGAAGAAAAGAAAAAAATAGATGAAACAATATATGAAGGAAAATCATCAATTGTAACAGTAAAATTAAAAGGAACAAAAGAAGTAGTAGAAATAAAAATAGAAAATGAAACTATAGAAGCTGATGAAATAGAAATGTTACAAGATATGTTAATGGTTGCAATAAATGATGCTATGAAAAAAATCGATAAAGATACAGAACAAAAAATGGGTAAATTTACACAAGGAATGCCAGGTTTATTTTAATGAATTATCCATCGACAATAAAAAATTTAATAGAATGTTTTAAAAAATTACCTGGAATAGGGGAAAAGACAGCAGAAAGATTAGCCCTTTCAACTTTGCAAATGGATGATGATATTTTAAAATTATTTTCAACAACATTAGAAGATATAAAAATTAAGATAAGTCGTTGTAAAAAATGTAATAATCTATGTGAAGGAGAATTGTGCGAAATATGTAAAAATAAAAATCGTGATAATAAAACATTATGTATTGTAGAAGATCCTAAAAATGTGATAGTTTTAGAAAAAGTAGGTACTTATAATGGATTATATCATGTATTAAATGGTTTAATATCACCATTAGATGGAATAAACCCAGAAGATATAAATATAACTTCATTAATAGATAGAATAGAAAATGAAGAAATAAAAGAGATTATTTTAGCATTAAAACCAAGTATAGAAGGAGAAACAACTTCATTATATATTTCAAAATTGCTGGAAAATAAAAATATTAAAGTAACTAAAATAGCTCATGGAGTACCTATAGGTGTTGATATGGAATATATAGATACATTAACATTAGAAATGGCACTAGAGGATAGAGTATCCATTTCATAAAAAAATATATTTTTCATATTATGAATTAGGTGATAAAATGAAAAATATATTTAAGCTAGTAAAAAAAGTAATTTTTAGTTCTTTTTTATTATATGGATATAATTTATTAGCAGTTTCATTTGGAACGATGATTCCAATAAATTTGGTAACAGTATTTTTATTAGTCATATTAGGATATCCATCACTTTTTTCATTAATATTAATACAAGCATTAATATATTAGGAGGATTATTATGTTAGATGAATATATAGAAGAACAAAAAATAGTATATAAAACACTAAAAAATGCTATAACAAAAAATAAATATTCACATGCATACTTATTTGAAGCAAATGGTAATCCAAATGCATACAAAATAGTATTAGCCTTTGCTAAAATGCTTCTTTGTCCTTATAATTATAGTAATAATTTAAATTGTGTAAAATGTACTCAATGTCATAAAATAGATAATAATTCCTTTGATGATATAAAAATAATAGATGCTGATGGTATGTGGATAAAAAAAGAACAATTAGATGAATTACAAAAATCATTTAATACAAAAAGTATTCAATCAAATAAAAAAATATATATAATAAAAAATGCAGAAAAATTAAATGTACAAGCTTCTAATTCAATTTTAAAATTTTTAGAGGAACCAGAAGAAGGAATAATTGCACTATTAATAACTAATAATATGTATCAATTATTAAATACAATAATATCAAGATGTCAAATAATTTCTCTAGCAAAATCAAAGAAAACAAATTTATTAGAATTATTAATTTCAGAAGAAGAATTAGAATTAAAATTAGATATAATTAATAAATTTGTAAAAAATTTAGAAATAGAAAAATTAAATACATTATTAGTTACTCAAAATTTATGGCATGATTATTTTAAAGAAAGAACAAACTATAATATTGGATTTGAATTATTATTGCTTTATTATAAAGATTTGTTAAATTTGAAACTTAATAGAAAATTAGAAGTATTTGAAATAAAAAAAGACACATTATTAGAAATATCACAAAAAAATACAGTTGATCAATTAATAAATAAAATAAATAAGATAATAGAATTAAAAGAATATATAAAAGTAAATGCAAATCAAAACTTGTTATTAGATAAATTAATAATTGAATTAGTACGAGGTGAATAAAATGGATGATATAGTAGGAATAAAAATTGGAAAAAATAATAAAATAATTTATTTTTATACAAATAAATTAAAAATAAAAAAAAATATGAATGTAATAGTAGATATAGATAATACTTTAAGATTTGGAACTATAGAAACAGAAATTCATCCTATAGATTCATCAAAATTAAAAACAAAATTAGGAAAAATTGTTAGAATAGCTTCAAAACAAGATTATCACACAGCTGAAAAAAATGAAAGAGATTCAGAAAAAGCATTAAAAAAATGTATAGAACTTGCTAAAGAATATAAATTAGATATTAAAATATTAGATGCATATTACACACATGATAGAGAACAATTAATATTTAGATTTGTATCAGATACAAGAGTTGATTTTAGAAATTTAGCACGTGATTTGGCCAATATTTATCATACTCGTATAGAATTAAGACAAATAGGTGTACGAGATAAAGCAAAAGAAGTAGGAGGAATAGGAAGTTGTGGACAAAAATTATGTTGTGCGAGATTTTTAAATGATTTTGATTCAGTTTCTATTTCAATGGCAAAAAATCAAAATTTAGCCCTTAATCCAACAAAAATTAATGGTTTGTGTGGAAGACTTTTATGTTGTTTAAAATATGAAAATGATTGTTATAAAGAATGTAGAAAAAAGTTACCTAAAATAGGTGAAACAATAAAAATGGATAATAACGAAGAAGGAAAAGTAGTATCAGTAGATATATTAAATGAAAAATATGAAGTAGAAACTCAAAAAGGAAAAATAGAAATAAATTTAAATGGAAGTAATTAATTATTTATTGGATTATAAAAATTTAAAAATATATCAAGATACAGAAATGTTTAGTTTTTCTTTAGATTCAGTGTTACTTCCTAATTTTGTAACTTTAAATAAAAATATTAAAAATATTTTAGATATAGGATGTGGAAATGCTGTAATCCCACTTATTTTATCAACAAAAACAGATGCAAAAATAATAGGTGTTGAAATACAAAAAGAATCTTATGATTTAGCTATAAAATCAGTAAAGTATAATAATTTAGAAAATCAAATTAATATTATAAATGAAGATATAAATATTTATTCAGAACAATTAGAAACAGAAATATTTGATGTTATAACATGTAATCCACCATTTTTTAAATTAAATCCAAATTCTAAATTAAATGACAAAGAAACTAAAACAATAGCTCGTCATGAAATAAAATTAAATTTATCACAAATAATGAAAATAAGTAGAAAATTATTAAAAAATAAAGGTTGTTTAGCTATTGTACATAGACCAGAAAGATTAATGGATATAGTATTAGAAATGAAAAAAAATGGAATAGAACCAAAAAAAATAAGATTTGTATATCCTGGTCTTGAAAAAGAAGCAAATATTTTATTAATAGAAGGTGTAAAAAATGGTAAACCAGGATTAAAAATATTACCACCATTATATTCACACTATGAAAATGGTGATTACACAGAACAAATAAAAAAATATTTTAAGGAATGATAATATGTCACAAAAAAGTTATATAAATAAAAAGCCTATATTATATTTGATACCAACTCCAATTGGAAATATGGAAGATATAACATTACGTGCAATAAATGTGTTAAAAGAAGTAGAAGTTATATTTTCAGAAGATACAAGAGTTACAAGACAATTATTAAATTATTTAAATATCAATAAAAAGTTAATTTCTAGTCATAATTATAATGAAACAAAAAATGAAAATATATTATTAGATTATTTAAATCAAGGATATAATGTTGGAGTAGTAACAGATAGGGGAACACCAGTAATAAGTGATCCAGGATATGAATTAGTTAAAATTGCAATAAAAAATGATTTTAACGTTGTATCATTACCAGGTCCAACTGCTCTTATTCCTGCTTTAACAGTATCAGGTATAAATCCTAGTCCATTTACTTTCTTTGGCTTTTTAAATAGTAAAGATTCAAAAAGGAAAAAAGAACTAGAAGAAATAAAAAATTTAAAAACAACTTTGATTTTTTATGAAGCACCACATCGCATTATAAAAACTTTAAATGATATAAAAGAAGTGTTGGGAAATAGACAAATAAGTATTTCCCGGGAAATATCAAAAAAATTTGAAGAAGTATATAGAGGTACTATAGAAGAAGTAATAAAAGAACTTGATGAAGTAAAAGGAGAAATAGTTTTAATAGTAGAAGGTAATACAGATACTAATACTTACGAAAATTTGACAATTATAGAACACGTTAATTTATATATTAAAGAAGGATATGATTCAAAAGAAGCAATAAAGAAAGTAGCTAAAGAAAGAAATATTGTAAAAAGTGAAATTTATAATATTTATCATAGAGGTGATTAAATGAAATTAGTAGTAGGCCTAGGAAATGTGGGAAAAGAATATGAAAATACAAGACATAATATTGGTTTTATGGCAATAGATGCTATAGCAAGAAAATATAATTTTAAATTAACTAAATCAAAATTTGACGGTTATTATGAAAAAATAAATATAAATAATGAACAAATAATATTTTTAAAACCGGCTAAATATATGAATTTATCTGGTGAAGTTATAAAAAAATATGTAGATTTCTTTAAAATAGATATAAATGATATATTAATTATAAGTGATGATTTAGATCAAGAAGTTGGAAAATACAAATTAAAACAAAAAGGTAGTTCAGGTGGGCATAATGGACTTAAGAATATAGAACTACATTTAAAAACTCAAGAATATAAAAGATTAAAGATAGGAATTTCTAATAATAAATTAATTGATACAAAAGATTATGTATTAGGTAAAATAAGTAAAGAAGAAAATGATAAATTGAATGAAGTAATAAATATAATACCTAATATATTTGATGATTATTTAAACTTATCATTTGATGAATTAATGAATAAATATAATAGAAAAAATTGAATTTTTATTTGAAATATGTATTTAAATTTTATATTATAATAACTTTAACAAAACTGACATTTATTTATCAGTTTTTTTATTGTTAAATTATATAATTTATTATATAATTTATTTGTTAAGAGGAGGTGTAATATGTCAGTATTTAATAATATAATAACATCGTTAGGTAGTGATTTATATGGTATAACAGATGAATTAAAAGTTCTTTATACATATAATTTATATAAAAAATCTAATAAAAATATACTTTATGTAACAAATACATTATATCAAGCAAATCAAGTTTTTCAATCTTTATCTTGTTATACAAGTGATGTATTATTATTTCCTATGGATGATTTTTTAACAAGTGAAGCTCTAGCAATCTCTCCAGAACTTGAAATGAAAAGAATAGAAACTTTAACAAGTATAATAGAAAAGCAACCAAAAATAATAGTTACTAATTTAATGGGATATTTGAGATATTTACCTAGTAAAAAATTATTTAAAGAATCATTTATTAAAATAGAAGTAAATAATGATTACAATATAAAAAAATTAATAGAAAAATTTTATAATATTGGTTATAAAAGGGAAACAATTGTAACAAAAACAGGAGAAATGGCTATTAGAGGATATGTTGTGGATATATTTCCTATAAATGTTATAAATCCAATTAGAATTGAATTTTTTGGAGACACTGTTGAATCTATTAGAATATTTAATACAGATGATCAAAGAACTATAAATAAATTAGATGAGACTATAATAAGCCCAAATAGTGAATTTATAATAAATGAATATAATGAAGATATAATAAGAAAACAAAAATATTTAAATAGATATATAGATGTTTATAATATAAATGATTATTTAGAAGATAATTATACTATATTTGATAATTATAATGAAATAGAAATAGAATATACCAAATTATTACAAGAAATAGAGGACTATAATTTATCTTTAGAGATAGATAAAAAGACTAAATATATGAATTATTTAGAAGAAATATCAGTAAAAAATCCTATATATTTAAGTAATTTTGATAATAATGTTAATAATACACAAAATAAAAATATCTTTGAAATAGAACCTTTTTCTAAAGATATTAATGAAATTAATAAGAGACTTAATAAATATTTAAAAGAAAGAATAGTTATAATATGTTTTGATAACAGATATTCATTAAATAAATTTGTAGATAATTTAGAAAATAAAAATTTTATTATTACAAATGAAAATGAAATATATGATGATAAAATAAATTTAATAATAAAAAAAATTAGAAAAGGATTTAGCTATAATAATTATATAATTATAAGTGAAAATGAAATATTTGGAAAAAATAATAAGATTATTAATTATAAAACTAATTTTAAATTTGGAAAAAAAATAAATGATATTACAAAACTAAGTAAAGGTGATTATGTAGTTCATAATATTCACGGAATAGGAAGATATGTTGGACTTAAAACATTAGAACAAAATGGAATGAAGAAAGATTATCTATTAATTGAATATAAAGGTGATGATAAGTTATATATACCAGTAGAAAAAATAGAATTAATTTCAAAATATTCATCTAATGAAGGAATAGTACCTAAATTAAATAAATTAGGTGGATCTGAATGGGCTAAAACTAAATTAAGAGTTAAAAAGAAAATAGAAGATATTGCTTCTAGATTATTAGAATTATATGCCAAAAGAGAAGCAAGTATTGGCTTTTCATTTGTTAAAGATACAGAAGAACAAGCTATATTTGATAGTAAATTTGAATATGAAGAAACTAAAGATCAATTAAAAGTAATAGAAGAAATAAAAAATGATATGGAAAATAATTATCCAATGGATAGACTCTTATGTGGAGATGTAGGATATGGAAAAACAGAAGTAGCTTTTAGAGCAATGTTTAAAGCAATTATGTCTAATAAACAAGTAGCATTCTTATGTCCAACAACTATATTATCAAATCAGCATTATCAAAGTGCTATAAATAGATTTAGTGATTTTGCAGTTAATATTGAGGTTTTAAATAGATTTGTATCTTCTTCTAAAGTTAAAAAAATATTAAAAGACTTAGAAGAAGGAAAAATAGATATTTTGATTGGTACACATAGAATATTGAGTAATGATGTTAAATTTAAAGATTTAGGATTACTTGTAATTGATGAAGAACAACGTTTTGGAGTCAAACATAAAGAAAAAATAAAAGAATATAAAACAAATATAGATGTTTTAACATTATCAGCAACTCCTATACCTAGAACTTTACAGATGTCTATGGCAGGTATTAGAAGTTTATCACTTATTGAAACACCACCATGTGATAGATATCCTGTTCAAACTTATGTATTAGAAGAAAATGATGCAATAATAAAAGATGCTATATATAAAGAATTATCGAGAAATGGTCAAATATTTATCTTATATAATGACATAGAAAATATGAATAAAAAAGTAGACCAAATACAAAAATTAATACCAGAATCTAAAATATTAAGTGCTCATGGTAGAATGAATAAAACAGAAATAGAAAATATAATGAATTCTTTTATAAATAAAGAAGCAGATATACTAATTTGTACAACGATAATAGAAACAGGTATAGATATTCCTAATGTAAATACTCTATTAATATTAGATTCCGATAAATTTGGATTATCGCAATTATATCAAATTAGAGGAAGAGTCGGTAGAAGTAACAAAATCGCCTATTGTTATTTAATGTATACAAAAGGAAAAATACTTTCAGATGTAGCAAAGAAAAGATTAAATGTAATAAAAGAATTTACTGAATTAGGGAGTGGATTTTCTATTGCTATGCGTGATTTATCTATAAGAGGAGCCGGAGATATATTAGGTAGTGAACAAGCTGGTTTTATAGATACAGTTGGTATAGAACTTTATTTAAATATGTTAAATGAAGAAGTAGAAAAATTAAAAGGTAAAAAAATAGAAAAAGAAGAAAAAATAATAGAGAAGCCTTTAATTAATATTGAAACAAGTATAGATGATAATTATATAGATGAAGAAGAATTAAAAATAGAAATTCATAAAAAAATTAATACTATTGATTCTTATGAATCTTTAAACAATATAAAACAAGAATTAGAAGATAGGTTTGGTACTTTATCAGATAAGATGATTATTTATATGCATGAAGAATTATTTGAAAAGATGGCAGCAAATCTTAATATTACAAATATAAGACAAACTAAGAATTTTATAGAAATTATATTATCAAAAGAAATGACAAATAATTTAGATACAGAAAAATTATTTATATCGGTTAGTGATATAAGTCGAATGTTTAGATTTAGTATGAGTTTAGGTATGTTAAAAATAACATTGGATACTGTAAAACTTGAAAAACATTTTATCTATTATTTAATAGAATTATTAGAAAAAATAAAAAGTTCAATGAAAAGTGGTGAATAATATGCAAAAGTTTAATTATCATAATCATACTTATAGATGTGGTCATGCAGATTTGGATATGACTGATGAAGATTATGTTTTAGAATATATTAATTTAGGATTTGAAAAAATGGCTTTTACTGATCATTGTCCAGAAAAAAATAAAATAGATTTAAGAAAAAATATGCGTATGGAATATAAAGAAAGAAAAGAATACTTAGAAAATATAAACAAATTGAAAGAAAAATATAAAGATAAATTAGAGATAAAAGTAGGATATGAAGTTGAATATCTACCAGGTGAAGAAGATAATTTAAAAGAACTAAAAGATGAATCAGATATAATTGTTTTAGGACAACATTTTATATATGACAATAATAAAAATTTAAAGTTTATTAGAAATGGTGAAACATTATCAGATGAAGAATTAATAGAATATGCACATTATATAGAAAAGGCAATGGAACTTCATATTCCAGATATAGTAGCACATCCAGATTTATATATATATACAAAAAAATCTTTTGATAATACTTGTATAGAAGTCGCACATATTATTTGTAAAGCTGCTTTAAAATATAATATTCCACTTGAAATAAATATCTCTAATATATATGAAAATGTTTTTAATAGAAATAAAGATTTAAATTTAGAAGAAAAAATTAAAAAAGTAAGTTATCCATGCAAAGATTTTTGGAAAATAGTATCAAATTATAATGTAAAAGTTTTTTATGGAATAGATGCTCATCATAAAAATCAAGTATTATCATTTGAAAGAACAAAAGAATTAGCAAATACAATAATTGGAGAAGAAATAATAAATAAATTAAATTTTATAGAGTAAAATAAAAAAGTAGAATTTTCTACTTTTTATTTACATAATTTGAATGATGGAACATCATCGCAAAGTTTAAAATCTCTTTTAGTAGCAGGTCTTCCTACTGGATTTTTTGGTTTTTCTAATCTGAATGATCTCATTGAGTCATCTCTTCTTATCATAAATAATACCTTCTTTCTATCTCTTTTGTTATTTTAATTTTATAACACCTAAAATTATTAGTCAATTAAATAATATTATTTTTTTAATTGTTTACACTAAATTTTACATTTCAAATAGTGTATAAAAATAACATATTTAACCAAAATATTTCTAGAGAGTGAGGTAAAATATGAAAGCAACTGGAATAATTAGAAGAATAGATGAATTAGGTAGAATTGTTATTCCAAAAGAAATAAGAAAAAAATTAAAAATAAATGAAGGAGAAAATATAGAAATATATATAGATGAAGATGAAAAAATAATATTAAAGAAGTATTCAAATATAAAAAATATCACAGATTTAGCTCAAAAATTGACTGATTCTATTTATAGTTTTATTAAAAATAATGTTATTATTACTGATAATAATACTATAATAGCAGTTACAGGTAATTTAAAAAAAGATTTATTAAATAAAGAATTAACTAATGATGTTATAGATATAATGAAAAAACGTACTAATATATTAGAAACGAAAAATATAAATATTACAAATGATATAAGTGTAAATAAAAACTATTTATTAAATACAATAATATCAAATGGTGATATAAATGGTTCAATTATTTTTATAAAAGATGAAGGAGAAATAAAAGAAATAGAAAAACAATTAGTAAATATGTCAACTAGTTTTTTATCTAAATATCTTGAAGAATAAAATAAACTATGATATAATAACGAAAATAAAGGTTTTGATGGAAAGAAAAATATAATTGTTTTAAAGAGAGTCTAGGTAAGGTGAGAGCTAGATATTCTAATTATATTTCGAATGGTTCCTAAACTGCTTAATTGATATGTAAATTAAGACGTATACATGCGTTAAATGTTTGAGATAACTATTTTGGTTATGAATAAGGTGGTATCGCGTAATTACGCCCTTAGTTGGGAGTAATTTTTTTTTGGAGGAGTTATGAAAAGATATTTTGAAAAAATAAGTTTTGAACAATTTAAAAAAGATATTAAAGATGATAAAGATTTATATAATTCATATAATATACCAAAAAGAGAAACAAAATTTGCGGCTGGTTATGATTTTGAAGCAATAGAAGATTTTACTATAAAACCAGGTGAAATAAAAAAAGTTCCAACTGGTATAAAAGTTAATATGATGGATGATGAAGTTTTATTATTAATAGTTAGAAGTAGCATGGGATTTAAATACAATGTAAGACTTTGTAATCAAGTTGGAGTAATAGATAAAGATTATTATAATAATAAAGATAATGAAGGACATATGTTTTTAGCTTTAAAAAATGAAGGTGATAAAGATTATATTGTCAAAAAAGGTGATGGGATATGTCAAGGTATGTTCATAAAATATTTAAAAGTAGATAATGAATTAGATAAATTTACTGAAAGAATTAGTGATTATTAGGAGGGATACAATGGAAAAGAATTTTTATATTTCAACAGCAATAGCTTATGCTTCAGCAAAACCACATATAGGAAATACTTATGAAATAGTATTGGCTGATGCAATTGCTCGTTATAAAAGATTAACAGGATATAATGTTTATTTTCAAACTGGAACAGATGAGCATGGTCAAAAAATAGAATTGAAAGCAGAAGAACAAGGAATTTTACCTCAAGAATATGTTGATAATATTTCTTTAGAGGTTAGAAACATATGGGATGTAATGAATACAAGCTATGACAAATTTGTAAGAACAACAAATCCTGTACATAAGGAAAAAGTACAAAAAATATTTAAAAAATTATATGATAAAGGTGATATATATAAAGGAAAATATGAAGGACTATATTGTACTCCATGTGAATCTTTTTTTACTGAATCTCAATTAGTTGACTCTAAATGTCCAGATTGTGGTAGAGAAGTAACGAAAGCAAGTGAAGAAGCATACTTTTTTAAATTATCAAATTATACTAAGAGATTAGAAGAGTATATAGAAAGTCATCCAGATTTTATAAAGCCAGAAAGTAGAAAAAATGAAATTGTAAATAATTTCCTTAAACCTGGTTTACAAGATTTATGTATATCAAGAACTTCATTTAAATGGGGAATTCCAGTTTCATTTGATGAAAAACATGTTATATATGTATGGATTGATGCATTAAGTAATTATATTACTTTCTTAGGATATGATATAGATAATAGTACAGAAGAATTTAAAAAGTATTGGCCTGCAGATGTGCATTTAATAGGAAAAGATATATTACGTTTTCATACAATTTACTGGCCAATTATGTTAATGGCATTAGATTTACCATTACCAAAAAAAATATTTGGTCATCCATGGGTTTTATCAGGAGAAGATAAAATGAGTAAGTCAAAAGGAAATATTATATATGCTGATCAATTAGTAAAAGAATTTGGAGTAGATGCTATTAGATATTATTTATTACATGAAATTCCTTATGCTCAAGATGGTATATTTACATATGAACTTTTAATTGAAAGAATTAATTCTGATTTAGCAAATATTTTAGGTAATTTAGTAAATAGAACTATTTCAATGTGTCATAAATATTTTGATGGAATAGTATATGAACCTACATGTTTTGAACCTATCGATGAAGAATTAAAAAAATTAGTTTTGGAAATGCCTTCAAAAGTAGAAAAAAATATGGATGATTTAAGATGTGCAGATGCAATAGATAATATATTTGAAGTATTTAGAAGATGTAACAAATATATAGATGAAACAATGCCTTGGATTCTAGCAAAAGATAAAGAAAAAGAAGCAAGATTAAAGACTGTTTTATATAACTTACTAGAATCAATAAGATCAGGAGCAGTTTTATTACAAGCTTATTTACCAGATACAGCAGATAAAATATTTCATCAACTTAATACAGAAAATAAATTTATAGACAGTATAAATTTTAAAGGAATGGATGTAGGTTTACATTTGAATAATCCAGAACCATTATTTAATCGTATTAATAAAGAAGAAAAATTAAAGGAATTAATTAGACAATAATGTCTAATTTTTTTGTAAAATAGTGTAAAATGTAGCAATTTGTCGACAAAAAATTAAATAAAATATTTGTATTTGAATTAACTTTATGTTATATTTTAAAGGTAGTTTTATTTTAGAATAGAAAGGAAGCTAGCTTATGACTCCTGAAAGTGCTAAAGAGATGAAATATGTGATGATATTTTTATCATTTCTAAGCATGCTAGTATTAGGTAGTTTTATAGTAGATAGAAAACCATTGGATTTATTTTATTTACTATTTGTAATAAGTTGTATGATTCATTATTTAATAATAAGTTTTAAAAGATAAAATTATATCAATTTGTGATATAATTTTTTTGTGAGGGTGATATTATGCTAATAGATACACATTGTCATTTAGATAAGAACGATTATGATAACATGGAAGAGATAATAAATAATATGAAAGATAATATTATGATAGCAAGTGGTGTAGATTTAGAAACATCTTTAAATGTAATTAATTTATGTAATAAATATAAAAATATTTATGGAACAATAGGTTTACATCCGACTGAGTTGGATAAATATGATTTAAGTGTAATGAAAAAAATAGAAGAAAATTTAACTAATCCGAAAATAGTAGGAATAGGTGAAATAGGATTAGATTATCATTATGGAAGAGAAAATGAGAAATTCCAAAAAGAAGTATTTATATATCAACTTGAATTAGCGAGAAAATATAAATTACCAGTAGTTATTCATAGTAGAGATGCTGCTTTAGATACATTAAAAATATTAAGACAATACAAAGATTTAAAGATAGATATGCATTGCTTTAGTTATAGTTTAGATATAGCAAAAGAATTAATAAAATTAAATGTAAAATTAGGTATAGGTGGAGTATTAACATTTAAAAATAGTAAAAAACTAAAAGAAATAGTAGAATATATTGATTTAAAAGACATATTATTAGAAACAGATAGTCCTTATTTGTCACCAGAACCATTAAGAGGTCAGAAAAATCAACCTATTAATGTTAAATATGTATCTAAAAAAATAGCTGAAATTAAAAATATAAGTGAAGAAGAAGTAGAAAAAATTACCAGTTTAAATGCAATATCACAATTTGACTTAAGGTAAAAAAAATGATATGATTTTTATACTTAAGAGGTGGAAAGATGAATCTGTATTTACTTGAAATAATTGTAAAATTTTTTAGAATGTTATTTATAGCTTTTATATCAATATTTAATATAAATATTTATTCAGAAAATGAAAATATTCATCAAAATATGATAGTAACTGAAAATAATTATGCTATAAATCTTATTAAAATAGATAGTGAGATAAAACCAAATAATAATAAAGAGAAAAAAGAAATAAGTAATACAAAATCTTCATATACTAAAAGTTCAAGTAATATAAAGCCAGAAAATACTACAAATAACAAAATATTAACTACTGAAAAACCAACAGTAGCTTTAGCAGAATATACAGGAAGATTAACTGGTTATGGTCCAGATTGTAAAGGATGTACAGGTAAAGGAAATTTAGCTTGTACAACAAAAACAAAACATAATTTAGTAAAAGATGGTATTTATTATGATGATTCTGAATATGGAAAAGTAAGAATATTAGCTGCAGCAACAACAAAATTTAAATGTGGTACAATTATTGTTGTAAATAAACCTGGGGTTGAACCATTTGTAGGTATTGTACTTGATACAGGTGGAAGCATGAGACAAGCTTGGGCAAATGGAGAAGTATGGATGGACTTAGCTTATACAACAAATGCTATGGCAGGTTCAGATAATTTAACAGGAAGAAATATTAAATTTAGTGTACAAAGATGGGGATGGTAACCATCTTTTTAATTTTATTAAGAACCTATATTGTTTTTTATAATAAATTTTTATATAATTTTACTAGGAAGTGATATCATGTACTATTCACCAATAAAAATGAAAGAATTATTAAATAAACATGGATTCAATTTAAAAAAAATATATGGACAAAATTTTATAATAGATGAAAATATAATAACTAATATAATAAATGCGGCTAATATTGATAAGGAAACTTTGGTAATAGAAATAGGTCCAGGAGCAGGGTCATTAACATATAAATTGAGTGAAAAAGCTAAAAATGTTATATGTTATGAAATAGATACAACTTTAAAAGAAGTTTTAAATGAAACATTAAAAGAAAAAGAAAATGTAGAAATAGTATATCAAGATTTTTTAAAAGCAAATGTTTTAGAACAGATAAAAAAATATGAATATAAAAAATTATATGTGGTTGCCAATTTACCATATTATATAACAACTCCAATTATTATAAAAATAATAGAAGACAATATAAAAGTAGATAAAATGGTAGTAATGGTTCAAAAAGAAGTAGGAGATAGATTTAAAGCAACTCCAGGTAGTAAAGACTATAGTTCTTTATCTGTTTTTCTAAATTATTATTTTGATGTAAAAAAATTACTTGATATAAGTAAAAACGTTTTTTTACCTAAACCAAATGTTGATAGTATTGTAGTGGAATTTAAGAAAAAAGAAAACTTAAAAGAAGTAACAAATAAAGAATTATTTTTTAAATTAATAAGAGATGCTTTTAAACAAAAAAGAAAAACTCTAAAAAACAATTTAAAAGAATATAATTTGTTAAAAATAGAAGAAATCTTAAAAAAATACAATTATGATTTATCAGTTAGAGCAGAACAATTAACTATAGATATTTTTATAGAAATAGCAAATAATTTAAAGGAGGAAAATAAATGCTAGAAGAAGTAAAAGATAATATAATGATTTATAGTGGAACATATATAAAAGATAGAAAATTTGGTCAAAATAATGATTATCTTACTTATGATGGTAATCCTAAAGGTGAATATAAATTATATTTAAATTTAGAAACTGGAAATCCTTACAATGTTGATTTAGATAAATGTGACGATTTTGAAAAACAAAATGTAGCAATATATATTCCTGTAGTTGCATATAGTGTCCATGAATATATGAAAAATTTTCTTAATTTACAGAAATGGTTTTTAGAACAACAAGAAATCTATACAAAAGAAGAAATAAAAGAACAATTAATAGAAAAGACAAAACATAAATATCAAAATTTGTTTAATGCTTGTAATAGATATCCGCAAAAACAACTTGTTAGAAAATTTAAATAAAATATTATCTAAAACATAAATAAATTACATTAAAAGACATTTTAAGACATTGATTTGTTTTAAAATGTTTTTTGGTGATACTATGGTTATTTTAAATAAAGTTTTGTGGGCTATAGCAACTATATTTATAGTTTTATCAGGCTTATATTTTACTTTCTCATTAAAAGGGGTTCAGTTTAAAATAAAAACAATGTTTAAAAGTTTATTTATAAAGAAAGAAACTAGTGGAATAAAACCATATCAAACATTAATGATGGTTTTAGCAGGAAGAATAGGTGTTGGAAGTATAGCAGGAGTAGCCCTAGCAATATATTTAGGTGGAGTAGGTTCTATATTTTGGATGTGGATTATAGCTTTAATAGGAGCTGCTAATAGCTTTGTAGAAACTGTACTAGGTGTAATTTATAAAGAAAAAGATGAGAATAATGTGTATAAAGGTGGTCCAAGTTATTATATAAAAAAGGGGTTAAATAATAAGTTTTTAGGAGGAGTGTATGCTATTATTGTAATATTAAGTTATGTATGTGGCTTTTTAAGTATACAATCAAATACAATAACAAAGTCTCTTAATCAAATATTTACAATATCTCCTATAGTAATAGGTATTTTTATATCAGTTATAACATCTTTTATTATATTTGGTGGAATAAAAAGAATAGCTGCAACTGCAAGTAAGATAGTACCATTTATGACAATTAGTTATGTTTTTATTGCAATTTTAATTTGTATAAAAAACATAGATATAGTACCTGATATATTTTTTTCAATAATAAAAGATGCATTTGATTTAAAACCATTTTTTAGTGGTTTTTTGGGTACTTTAGTGATAGGTGTGCAAAGAGGTATTTTTTCAAATGAAGCTGGGCTAGGTACAGGAGCAATTGCTTCATCTACAGTAGATACAAATGATTCAATATCACAAGGATATATTCAAATGATAGGGGTTTATTTGACAACTCTTATTATTTGTACATCAACAGCTATTATTATTTTAACAAGCCCATATCAAAATATAATTTTAAATGATGTTAATGGAATTGAAATAACACAATATGCTTTTACTTATCATTTGGGGAATATAGGTAATTATTTAGTGTTTATATCAATTATATTATTTTCTTTTACAACTATTTTAACAGGTTATTATGATGGGGAAGCAAGTTTAAAATACTTTTTTACAAATATAAAAAAAAGATATTTGTTATATTTAAAAGTTTTAACTATTATAATTTTATTTCTAGGATGTTTAATAAAATCAAATACTATATGGTTATTTGTAGATATATTAGTAGCTATTGAAGCTATAATAAATATATATAGTATTATAATGCTAAGAAAAAATGTAGAAATAAGATTAAATAAATCTAAAGTATGATACAATATAATTGGTGAAATTTATGATTAATAAGAAGTGGGATGTTATCTTAAAAGAAGAAATGAAAAAAGAATATTTTAAAAATTTAGGTATATTTATAAAAGATCAATATAATAAAAAAACTATATATCCAAAATATAAAGATATATTTAATGCTCTTAGATATACTGATTATGATGAAGTAAAAGTAGTAATATTGGGACAAGATCCTTATCATGGAGAAAATGAAGCTCATGGCCTTTCTTTTTCAGTAAAAGAAGGTGTTAAAATGCCACCGTCTTTAATGAATATATTTAAAGAATTAGATTCTGATTTACATATAAAAAGAACTAAAACAGATTTAACAGATTGGGCAAAACAGGGTGTCTTACTTTTAAATTCGATAATGACAGTAGTAAAAGATACTCCACTTTCACACAAAAATAAAGGTTGGGAAATATTTACTGATAGATTAATTGAAATATTAGGTGAAAGGGAAAAACCAATTGTTTTTATATTTTGGGGAAGTTATGCAAGAAGTAAAAAAGAACTAATAAAAAATAAAAAACATTTAATATTAGAAAGTGTTCATCCATCACCCTTATCAGCATCTAGAGGCTTTTTTGGTAGTAAGCCATTTTCAAAAACTAATAATTTCCTAATAAAAAATAATATTGAACCAATTAAATGGTAAAAATTGATTAATATATAAAAATGTTATAAAATTATGTAGAGGTGATTTCATGAATGAAGCATATAAATATTTAGATAAACTAATAAAAAATGATGATACAGTAGTAGTCGCAACAAGTGGTGGTCCAGATTCAATGGCATTACTTCATTTAGTTATGCAAGTTAGAAAACAAAAAAATATGCAAATTATATGTGCTCATGTAAATCATAATACAGGAAGAATTGGTCAACAAGAAGAACAAGAATATGTAAAAAATTATTGTGAAAAAAATAATTTAATATTTGAAACTATGAAAATAGAAAATTATAGTGATGATAATTTTGAAAATGAAGCGAGAAATAAAAGATATGAATATTTTAATAAATTAATCAAAAAATATAATGCATCATATTTATTTACAGCTCATCATGGTGATGATTTAATAGAAACAATTTTAATGAGAATTGTAAGAGGTTCATCATTAAAAGGATATGCTGGATTTTCAAAAGAAACAGAAAAAGAAAATTATAAAATAATAAGACCATTAATAGAAATAACAAAAGAAGATATTTTAAAATATAATGAAGAAAATAATATAAAATATTTTATAGATAAAACTAATTATGATGAACATTATACTAGAAATCGTTATCGTAAAAATATATTACCAAATTTAAAAATGGAAGATAAAAATGTTCATTTAAAATTTTATAAATTTAGTAAATTATTAACAGAATATAATAATTATATAGATAAAGAAATTAAAAATAAAAAGGAAGAAATCTATTTAAATAATGTTTTGGATTTAGATAAATTTAAAGAACTTGAATATATAATTGCTTTTAAATTAATATATTCAATACTAGAAGATATATATCAAGAAGATTTATTTTTAATAACAGATGTACATGCTTCAATGATATATGATTTAACACTTAGTAAAAGAGCAAATACCAAAATAGATTTACCAAATAATTTAATTGTAATTAAAACTTATAATAAATTAAAATTTAGTCAAAAAAAAGAAGAAATACAAGATTATGAGATTGAAATAATAGATTATGTTAAATTACCAAATAATCATCAAATTGAAGTAATAGAAAGTACTGATAGTGATAGTAATTATATTTGTAGATTAAGCAAAGATGAAGTTTTATTTCCTTTATATGTAAGAAATAGAAAACATGGTGACAAAATAGAAGTAAAAGGATTAAATGGTTCAAAAAAAGTAAATGATATTTTTATCAACAGTAAAATAGATGTTGATAAAAGAAATACATGGCCAATAGTTATAGATTCAAGAGGAATAGTAGTTTGGTTACCAGGATTAAAAAAATCTAAATTTGATAAAACAAAAGATAAAAATTATGATATAATACTTAAGTATCAGTAAGGAGGAATTATAATGAATAAAAAAGTAAGAAGAGGTTTAACCCCATATTTAGGGATTTTATTAATAATGTTAGGAGTTTTATACTTTATAAATATTACAAATAAAAAGACTAATTATTTAACTTATGATGAATTTATAAATCAAATGAATAAAGGTAATATAGTAGAAATAAACATTACTCCAAGAAGTAATGCTAAAGTATATGAAATAAGTGGAAAATTAAAGGATTATCAAAAAGATGAGAACTTTTTCCTTAGAGCACCACTATCAGAAGAAGTTATGTCACAAATTTTAATAGGCGAAGAAGCAAATGAATTTAAAATAAAAACATCAGCAGATCCATCATCAAGCACATTACTTTATATAGCATTAAATATCTTACCTTTTGTGGTATTAATAGGAGTAGCATTTTTCTTTATTACAAGACAAATGAGTTCTGCAAATAAATCAATGGATTTTGGTAAAAGTAGAGCTAGATTAAATGAGGATAGTAAAAAAGTAACTTTTAATGAAGTTGCTGGTCTTAAAGAGGAAAAAGAAGAAGTGCAAGAATTAATTGATTTCTTAAAAGATCCAAAAAAATTTCAAAAATTAGGAGCAAGAATTCCTAAAGGAGTATTATTAGTTGGTCCTCCAGGAACAGGTAAAACATTATTAGCAAGAGCAGTAGCTGGAGAAGCCAATGTCCCATTCTATTTTATAAGTGGTTCAGATTTTGTTGAATTATTTGTAGGTGTTGGAGCTAGTCGTGTTAGAGATATGTTTAAACAAGCAAAACATAATGCTCCATGTTTAATTTTTATAGATGAAATAGATGCAGTTGGTAGACAAAGAGGATCAGGAATTGGTGGAGGACATGATGAAAGAGAACAAACTTTAAACCAATTACTAACTGAAATGGATGGCTTTGGTGAAAATGAAGGAATCATAATAATAGCTGCAACAAACCGTCCAGATGTACTTGATCCAGCTCTTTTAAGACCTGGTAGATTTGATAGACAAGTACAAGTAAATTTACCAGATAAAAAAGGAAGAGAAGAAATACTTGCTGTACATGCAAGAAATAAGATCTTTTCTAAAAATGTAAATTTATCCAATATAGCAAGTCGTACAGTAGGATTTAGTGGAGCAGATTTAGAAAACTTATTAAATGAAGCAGCACTTCTTGCTGTAAGAAAAAATAAAAAAGCAATTACTATGTCAGAAATAGATGAAGCTCATGATAGAGTATTAATGGGACCAGCAAAAAAATCTAAGAAATATACAGACGAAGAAAAACGTATGGTTGCTTATCATGAAGCAGGACATGCAGTGCTTGGTATAAAATTAGATGGAGCAAATGATGTCCAAAAAATAACAATTATTCCAAGAGGATATGCAGGTGGATATACAATGATGCTTCCAAAAGAAGAAAGATTTACAGCAACTAAAAAAGAATTAACAGAAAGAATAATTGGACTTATGGGAGGTCGTGTTGCTGAAGAATTAGTAATTGGTGAAATTTCAACAGGTGCTCATAATGACTTTGAGCAAGCAACAAAAATAGCTCGTGCTATGGTTACAGAATATGGTATGAGTTCATTAGGACCTATGCAATTAGAACAACAAGAAGGTAGTGTTTTCTTAGGAAGAGATTATAATAAAAGTCGTAATTTCTCAGGACAAGTAGCTTTTGAAATTGATCAAGAAATGAGAAAAATAATAGATGAATGTTACAAAGAAGCTACTAGAATCCTTAAAAAAGAAAGAAAATTATTAGATTTAATAGCTAATACATTAATAGAATGTGAAACAATAACAAAAGAACAAATTGACTACTTAGTAAAAAATGGATGTTTACCTAGTGATGATGATGAAATAGATGAAAGTGATTTTAAAGAACTATCACTTGAAGATTTAACACTAGCAGAACTTAAAGATTTAGCTCGTGAATATAAAATAAAAGGTTACACTAAGATGTCTAAAGAACAATTACAAAAAGAATTAGAAAAATATATCTAATTCTTTTTCTTTTGATTAAACTCTTTAAAATAATAAAAAAATATGATAAAATATTAAATAGATAATTAGTAGAAAATGGTGATAACATGGGAAAAATTATTGCTTTAGTTAATCAAAAAGGTGGTGTTGGTAAAACAACATCAAGTATAAATCTTGCTGCATCATTAGGAGTATTAAAAAAGAAAGTACTTTTAGTTGATTTAGATCCTCAAGGTAATTCAACAACAGGAGTAGGTATAAGCAAAACTGATTATGATAAAAGTATATATGAATTATTAAAAGATGAAGCTACAATTAAAGAAGTAATAATAAAAACAAAATTTAAAAATTTATATCTAATACCAGCAACTATTAACTTAGCAGGTGTTGATTTTGAATTAATGGAAATGAGTAAAATGGATCCATCTTTTGTAAAGGGAAGTCAATTAAAAAAATATTTAGATCAAGCAAAAGAAGTATTTGATTATATAATTATTGATTGTCCACCTTCTTTAGGAATTCTTACAACAAATGCATTAACAGCATCAGATTCAGTTATTATTCCAGTACAATGTGAATTTTTCGCTTTAGAGGGAATAATGCAATTATTAAATACAATAAGATTAGCTCAAAAGAATCTAAATCCGACACTTAGTATAGAAGGTGTATTGCTTACAATGTTAGATGCTAGAACTAATTTAGGTCTAGAAGTAGTAGAAGATATAAAAAGCTATTTTACAGATAAAGTATATGATACAATAATTCCAAGACTTGTAAAACTATCAGAGTCACCAAGTCATGGAAAACCAATATTAGCTTATGATCCAACAAGTAGAGGAACAGAAGCATATATTAATTTAGCTAAGGAAGTGATTGATAGAAATGGAGAATAAAAAAAGGGCACTAGGTAGAGGATTAGAACAACTATTTAATGGTGAAAATCTAGACTTAGATCAAATGGAAAGAACAATATATGAAGAATCAACAAATGAAGAAATAATAGAGATAAATTTAGATGAACTAAGACCAAATCCATATCAACCAAGAAAAATATTTGATGATGAAGCATTAAAAGAATTATCAGAATCAATAAAAGAACATGGAGTCTTTCAACCAATAATTGTAAAGAAGAGTATAAAAGGATATGAAATAATAGCAGGCGAAAGAAGAGTAAGGGCTTCTAAATTAGCTGGTTTAAATAAGATACCTGCTATTATAAGAGAATTTAGTGATACACAAATGATGGAAATTGCACTTCTAGAAAATTTACAAAGAGAAAATTTAAATGTAATAGAGGAAGCAATTGCTTATAAATCAATGATAGAAAAATTAAATTTAACACAAGATGAATTATCAAAAAAAGTAGGGAAAAGTAGAAGTCATATCACTAATATTTTAGGTTTACTTAGATTACCAAAAGAAGTTCAAAAAATGGTTATCCAAGGTAATTTAACTATGGGCCATGCTAGAATGCTTAGCAAACTTGAAGATAATGATAAAATACTAGAACTTGCTAATAAAATAGTAAATGAAGATTTAACAGTTCGAGATATTGAAAGAGTTAGCAGTGAAGAAAAAAAGAAAAAGCCAACTATAAGAAAAGAAAAAAACAATGAATTTAAATATGTAGAAGAAATATTAAGAGATAAATTAGATACAAGAGTAGTAGTAAAAGAAAATAAAGTAGAAATATCTTTTACTAATATAGCAGATTTAAATAGAATACTAGAAGTATTAAACATTAAGGAGTAGGTTAAATGAAAAAATTACTTGATATTGTTTTAATAAAGGAAGTAGTTTATCCAATTATAATTATTCTAATTGGTATATTTGTTTATATTATTTTAACAAATTCTATAAAAGGAATGTTTAAATCAAGATTAAATAGAATGGATAAAAGAAGATCTAAAACTATTTGTAGTTTGATAAATAATATATTAAAATATATTATTTTGATTTTTTGTTTTTTATCAATTTTAGAAGTATATAATATATCAACAAAAGGAATAATTACTTCACTTGGTGTTGTTGGATTAGTAGCTGGTCTTGCTTTTCAAGATACACTAAAAGATTTGTTAGCAGGATTTTCAATCATATTTGAAAATGAATATGCAGTCGGTGATACGGTAACAATAGGTGATTTCAAAGGTAAAGTAATTAGCTTAGGATTAAAAACAACAAAGATTCAATCAATAACAGGTGATATTAAAATGATTTCAAATAGTAATATAACAGATGTTATAAATCATAGTTTAGATGATGCATATGAATTTATTGATGTACCTGTATCATATAATTCAAATATAGAAAAAGTAGAAAAAGTATTGAATAATATAAATTCAAACCTAATAAATGATAATAAAGATTTATTAGATATTCAAGTATTAGGAATAGAAAAACTTGATTCATCTTCGATTAATTTTAGAATAATGATCAAAACAAAACCTATGAAACAATATGATTTAAAAAGAGAAGTTTTAAAACAAATAAAATTAGAATTTGATAAACAAAAAATAGAAATTCCATATAATCAGGTGGTGGTTCATAATGCAAGAGTATAAATTAGGTAGTATTGTTATGATGAAAAAACAACATCCATGTGGAACAAATGAATGGGAAATAATAAGATTAGGTGCAGATATAAAAATTAAATGCAAAAATTGTGGTAGAAGCATTATGATGCCGAGAATAGACTTTAATAAAAAATTAAAGAAAATAATAAGTCTTTAGGAGGAAATATGAAAAAAAAGAAACGACAAAAGAACATAAAAGGACCTGTTTCAACGATATTATTTTTAATATTCTTAATATCTATTTCTAGTTTAGTTTTATCTTTATTAGGATTTCAAGGAAACAAGACATACATAGGTGATGGAACTTTAGAAACATCTTTAGTATATGTAAACAATATAATTAGTTTAAATGGAATTAAATTTATTGTAGGTAATGTAGTAACAAACTTTGTTAATTTTAAACCACTAGCTATAATGATAATTTCTTTAGTTGGAATAGGAATACTAGAAAAAAGTGGTTTGTTAAATGCAATGGTGTTTAGATTAAAAAATGTTAAATTTGATGTAATAATTTATTTTACAGTTTTTATAGGTATTATATCATCAATAATAGGTGAATATAGTTATATGTTTTTAATTCCATTTATGGCTTTAATATATAAATATTTAAATAGAAGTCCAATATTAGGAATACTTGTAACATTTATAGGAATAACAATAGGTTACGGAACAGGAATAATATTTAACTATGATGATTATCAATTGGGAATTTTAACACAAGCATCAGCTACATTGAATGTAGATCCAAATTATAAGTATGATTTATTATCAAATATTTATATTATGATTTTTTCAACTCTTTTGTTATCTTTTATAAGTACTATAGTTATTAATAAATTTTTAGTTGTAAAATTTCCTAAAAAAGAAATGTCTTTAGAAATAGAAGAATTAAATTATTCAAAAAAAGGTGTGATAATAGCTAATCTAGTTTCTTTAATTTGTATAATATTAGTAATATATATGATTTTAGATATTAAATTACCAGGTGCTGGAATATTACTTAATTCAAAAAATGATACTTATATATCTAAATTATTTGGAACATCATCACCATTTAGAGAAGGTATTGTAATAATAATAACATTTATAATGATGATATCAGGATTTGTATATGGAAAAATATCCAAAAATATAAAAAATAGTCATGAATATAGTTTAGGATTATCAAAAAACTTTGAAAATTTAGGATTTGTATTTGTTCTTATGTTCTTTACATCAGTAATGATTTCAATACTAGAATGGACAAATATAGGTACGGTAATAAGTGCTAATATAGTTGAATTTATAAGTTCTATCCCATTATCAGGTATACCACTTATAATAATATTTATGTTAGCTGTAATTGTAATGAGTATATTAATACCTGATACAATTACAAAATGGAAATTATTATCACCTACAGTTATACCTCTTTTTATGAGAGCTAATATAACACCTGATTTTACACAATTTATCTTTAGAATTGCTGATGGAATAGGAAAATCAGTAACACCATTTTTTGCATATTTTATAATTATGCTTGCATTTTTAGAAAAATATAAAAAAGACGAGAATGTTGGAATAAGTATTTTTGGAACATTTAAACTATTAAGTCCAGTAATACTAATTTTATCAATTTTCTTAATATTATTCATAGTAATTTGGTATATTATAGGAATACCAATAGGAATAGGTGTAGGGAGTACAATTTAACTTTGAATATATTCAAAGTTTTTTTAATTATTTACATATTATATAATAAATGATATACTAATTAACAGTTTGAATGGAGTGATTATATGAGTTTAACTGCAGGAATAGTAGGATTACCAAATGTAGGTAAATCCACACTTTTTAATGCTATTACAAATAAAAATATACTAGCAGCCAATTATCCTTTTGCTACTATAGAACCAAATGTAGGAATAGTAACAGTACCAGATGATAGATTAGATTTTTTAAATAATCTTTATAAACCTAAAAATTTGGTACCAACAACATTTGAATTTACAGATATAGCTGGTTTAGTAAAAGGAGCAAGTTTAGGCGAAGGACTTGGAAATCAGTTTTTATCACATATTAGAGAAGTAGATGCAATTGTAGAAGTAGTAAGATGTTTTGAAGATGGTAATATTATTCATGTAGAGGGGAAAGTAGATCCAATAAGAGATGTAGAAATAATAAATGTAGAACTTATGTTGGCAGACTTAGAAGTCGTAGAAAATAGAATTGGAAGAATAGGTAAAAAAGCAGCAATGACACGCGACAAAGAAATACAAAAAGAAGTAGAAATACTTACAAAAGCAAAAGAATCTTTAGAAAAAAATATTCCATTAAGAAGAGTAACATTTAATGATGAAGAATTAGAAACATTAAAACATTTTAATTTTTTAACAATAAAACCTATTATTTATATGGCAAATGTAAGCGAAGAAGATTTAATAGAAAATAATAATCAACATGTTGAAACTTTAAGAAATTATGCTAAAGAAGAAAATGCAAAAGTAATAGTAGTAAGTGCTAAGATAGAATCAGAATTAAGTGAATTAGAACCAGAAGAAAAAACAGAATTTTTAAATGATCTAGGAATAAAAGAGAGTGGATTAGATTGTTTAATAAAAGAAACTTATGATTTACTTGGTCTAGCAACTTATTTTACTGCAGGACAAGATGAATGTAGAGCATGGACTTTTAAACGTGGAATGAAAGCTCCAGAATGTGCTGGGATAATTCATAGCGATTTTGAAAAAGGATTTATTAAAGCAGAAGTTATGAGCTTTGAAGACTTAAAAAAACTTGGAAATGAATTAAAAGTAAAAGAAGCAGGTAAATTAAGATTAGAGGGAAAAGAATATCTAATGAAAGATGGAGATATTTGCCTATTTAGATTTAATGTATAAATATTATAAATTTAAAAATAGGGAAATTAAATATATGTCAATTACATATCATATTTTAAAGTTAAAAGAATAATATTTAAAATATAAAGAATTAACAATCGATTTAATATAGAAAAAGAAATAAAATAAAAGGTATTTACAAACAAATAACTTTTTGTTATAATCTTAAACGAGTAAGAAATTTACTCCTTGCAAGAAATTGCCAAAGACCATAAGGAGGTGTAAAGATGAAAAATTATGAAATAATGTTTATAGTTAGACCAACACTAAGTGAAAGTGATGCAAAAAAAGTTGTAGATAACTTTAAAAAAGTAATTACTGATAATGGTGCTAAAGTAACAGAAGTAAAAGAAATGGGTCAAAGAGAATTAGCTTATGAAATAAAAAAATTCAAAAGCGGATACTATTTCGTATTTGAAGTAGAAGCTAATGATGATAAAGCAATTAAAGAATTTGATCGTTTAGGTTTAATTAGTAGTGATTTGATTCGTCATTTAATTACTAAAATTGAAAAATAAAGTGAGGTAATAAAATGAATCGAGTAATGTTAATAGGAAGATTAACTGCAAAACCAGAATTAAGATATACTGGTTCAAATGTTCCTTTTTCAAGATTTACAGTAGCTGTAAATAGAACATTTAATAATAATAATGGTGAGAGAGAAACAGATTTTATAAATTGTATAATATGGAGAAAACAAGCAGAAAATGTTTGCAATTATCTAGATAAAGGAAGTTTAGTTTCAGTAGAAGGAAGAATTCAAACTGGAAGTTATGATGATAAAGATGGAAATAAAAGATATACAACTGATGTGGTTGCTGATAGTGTTCAATTCTTAGAAAGCAAATCACAAAGACAAAATAGTGCAAATGATGTAACACCATATGATTATCAAAATGATAAAGAGACTAATGATGTTAATATAGAAGATGATCCATTTGCAGATTTTGGAGATAGTGTGTCAATAGATGAAAACTTCCTAGATTAATAAAGGAGGATAAAAAATGGCTGAATTTTATAGAAAAAAGAAAAAAGTTTGTCAAATGTGTGCTGGAAAAACAGTAGATTATAAAGATGCTGATATAATAAAAAGATATGTAAGTGCTGATAAAGCTAAAATATTACCAAGAAGAGTAACAGGTACATGTTCAGAACATCAAAGACATGTAGCTAATGAAGTAAAAAAAGCACGTTTCATGGGAATATTACCATTTGTAAAGTAAGTCATACTTGCTTTTTTTTTTATATTAAGATATTATTATATAAGGTGAGTACTTATGAAAAAGAAAGATTGTATATTAAAACGAGATGAGTATATATTAAAGACATTTGATGACGGTACTAGTGTTACCGTTAGAGAATTACAATTAGAAATACTCGATATAATGGATGAAATACATAGGGTATGCACAAAAAACAAAATTGAGTATTGTTTAATAGCTGGATCGGCACTTGGAATATGCAATTATAAAGGATTTATCCCTTGGGATGATGATATGGATATTTGCATAAAAAGAGAAGATTGGGATAGATTTATTGAAGCAATGAATAAAGATTTATCAGATAAATTTTATTTTCATTGTTATGAAAATGATAAAAAATATAATATATTAATACCTTCTATGAAAGTAAGAAAAAAGAATACTTATATACAAGAAGTTAATTATTTACTAGAAAATAGATGTGAAGGTGATGGTATTTTTATAGATGTTGTAATATACGATAATGTTGCAGATAACAAAATAGTAGATGAATTATATAGAACACCAATAAGATTATTAATGCCATTACTTGTATTTTTGGATAATTTAGGATTTAAAGCAGTATGGCTAAAAAATATGATTTTAAGTTTTTCTAAATATTATGGAAAAAAATATAAAAATAGTAAAAAAGTATCACAGACGATAGCAATTCCATGGGAAAAATTTATGAAAGAACCTATTTTCTTAAAAGAAGATGTTTATCCTTTTAAACTTTATGATTTTGAAGGTAGAAAGTATTATTCTTATAATAATATAGAAAAAATATTAAAAGAATGGTATGGCCCTAATTGTTTAAAAAAATGGGATGGGAATGAATGGATAGAAACATTACCAGTTTCTAAAAGACATCCAAAACATATAGCTAATATAAATTTAAAAACAGATATACCAGATGTTATTAATAAGAAAAAAGGAACAAGATTAGTAAGAGGAATAACACTAGCAATTTTTGTAGCATTATTAGCTTTATTATTGTTTAATGATTTTAGTTTTAAGCTATTAGGTATAGGAATAATGTTAATAGGTTTTTCTATAATACTATTTATTGATAGATAAGAAACAGTTGTTTCTTTTTTTGTATAAAAAAAGAAAAAAAGTTCTAAAAATACTTGATTTTCATAGTATTATTGTGTATAATTTTGAATGTGTGACAAGCGATGATGTGTGAGGTTGCCGATACACCAGGTTAAGTTGTAAAGATTTAATTTAAGAATATCGGGTTTTTACACGGAGCTAGTCTATACAAGATATAGGCGAAGGGAGGATACAATATGTCTAAAACAAAAGTAAACGTTAAATTACAATCATTTGAACACAAAAGTTTAGATAATGCTTGTATGAAAATTGTTGAAACTGTTAAGAGAACAGGTGGCGAAGTAAGCGGACCAGTTCCACTACCAACAGAAGTAGAAAAAATAACTATTCTAAGAGCTGTTCACAAATATAAAGATTCTCGTGAACAATTCGAAAAAAGAACACACAAAAGACTTATTGTTATCAATAATCCAAGTAAGGAAACAATAGATGCGTTACAACATTTAGAAATTCCAAGTGGTGTTGATATTCAAATAAAGTTATAATTAAGGAGGAAATGAAATGAAAGGAATCTTAGGTCTTAAATTAGGAATGACTCAAGTATTTACAAAATCTGGAAAATTGATTCCAGTAACTGTTATTGAAGTTGAACCAAATGTTGTTACACAAATCAAGACAAAAGAAAATGATGGTTACGAAGCAATTCAATTAGGTTTTAATACAAAAAGAGAAAAACTAGTTACAAAGGCTTCAGTTGGAATTACCAACAAAGCAAAAACTACACCTAAGCGCTTCTTTAAAGAAATTAGAGGTGTAGATGTAAATGAATATTCACTAGGACAAGAAATAAAAGCTGATATTTTTGTTCCAGGTGAAGTAGTAGATGTTACAGGAACTACAAAAGGAAAAGGTTTCCAAGGTGTTATTAAAAGACATAATCAAAGTAGAGGGCCTATGGGACATGGATCACATTATCATAGAGGTCCAGGATCTATGGGAACTATGAGACCAATGCGTGTATTTAAAGGTAAAAAATTACCAGGTCATATGGGTGGATTAACTGTTACAATTCAAAATCTTGAAATTGTATCTGTTGATGTAGAAAACAACTTAATTTTAGTAAAAGGAAATGTTCCAGGAGCTAAAAAATCATTAGTTGTTATAAAAACATCAGTAAAAAATCCAAACACAGTTAATGAAATAGAAGAATTAAATACTTACGTTACAGAACAAGTAGAAGAAACTCCTGTAGAAGAAGTTACAACTGAAACATCAGAAGAAGTTACTGAAGCTATAGAAGAAACTGTAGAAGAAAACTAGGAGGTTATATAGATGAGTAAAATATCTGTATTAAATATAAAAGGTGAAAAAGTAAGTGATTTAACTTTAAATGCTGAAGTTTGGGAAATAGTTCCAAATGATGCAGTATTATATGATGCTATTACATTAGCTAGAAACTCAATGAGACAAGGTACACATGATACTAAAACACGCGCAGAAGTAAGTGGTGGTGGAAGAAAACCATGGCGTCAAAAAGGTACAGGACGTGCTCGTCAAGGTAGTACTCGTGCACCACATTGGAGACATGGTGGAATCGTATTTGGACCACATCCAAGAAGTTATGATAAAAAGATGAACAGAAAAGAAAGAAGACTTGCTTTAAAATCTGCTTTATCTTATAAATTTATTGATAAAGAATTAATAGTTGTTGATAGCTTTAATTTAGAATCAAACAAAACAAAAGATGCTATTAAAATTTTAGAAAATTTAAAAGCAAATAAAAATATTTTAATTGTAGTAGATGAGTTAACAGAAAATATGATTTTAGCTACTCGTAATTTAAATAATGTTATTTTATTACAAGCAGATGAAATTAATACTTTAGATGTTATATCAGCTGATAATATGATAATTACAGAAAATGCAGTTAAAAAAATTGAGGAGGTGCTTGTTTAATGAAAAGCGAATATAGAAATGTTATTAAAGCACCAATTATAACTGAAAAGAGTGCAGCATTAGCTCAAAAAAATATAATTACATTTAGTGTTGATGTTAATGCTAATAAAACTCAAATAAAACAAGCAGTAGAAAAATTATTCGATGTTAAAGTTGAAAAAGTTAATACTGTTAATGTAAAACCTAAGAAAAAAAGAGTAGGTCGTTATGTTGGAAAAACAAATCGTGTAAAAAAAGCAATAGTAAAATTAGCAGAAGGAAGTTCTATTGAACTTTAATTTAAAGGAGGATATATATGGCTATAAAAACGTATAAATCAATGACTAATGGTACTCGTGGAATGTCAACATTAATAAATGACGAAATTACTAAAACAACTCCAGAAAAATCATTAGTTGTAACTTTAAAGAAAAAAGGTGGTCGTAATAACACTGGTAGAATTACAGTAAGACATCATGGTGGAGGAGCTAAAAGAAAATATCGTATTATTGATTTTAAAAGAAATAAAGACGGTGTTATTGGAACTGTTTCATCAATTGAATACGATCCAAATAGAAGTTCAAATATTGCTTTAATTACATATGCAGATGGAGAAAAGAGATATATAATTGCTCCAAAAGGTTTAAAAGTTGGAAATAAGATTGAAAGTGGAGAAAATGCAGATATCAAAGTTGGTAACTGCTTACCACTAGCAAATATTCCAGAAGGTACTTTAGTACATAATGTTGAATTAATAGCTGGAAAAGGTGGTCAAATAGCTCGTTCCGCTGCTTCAAGTGTTCAAATATTAGGACGTGAAGGTAAATATACACTACTTCGTTTAACTAGTGGTGAAGTTAGAAAAGTTTTAAGCACTTGTAGAGCTACAATTGGTGAAGTAGGAAATGCTGATCATGAATTAGTAAATATTGGTAAAGCTGGTCGTAAAAGACATATGGGAATTAGACCAACTGTTCGTGGTTCTGTTATGAACCCTAATGATCACCCACATGGTGGTGGTGAAGGTAGAGCACCAGTAGGTCGTAAAGGTCCAGTTACTCCTTGGGGAAAACCAGCATTAGGATATAAGACACGTAAGAACAAAAAAAATTCTGATAAATTAATTGTTCGTCGTCGTAAAAAATAGTGAAAGGATGATAAAATGGCTAGAAGTTTAAAAAAAGGACCTTTTATAGATAAACATTTAATGAAAAAGGTTGAAAAAGTAAACGAATCAGGAAAAAAAGAAGTTATTAAAACTTGGTCTCGCCGTTCAACAATTTATCCTGAATTTATTGGACATACATTTGCTGTTCATAATGGTAAAGAATTTATTCCTGTTTATGTTACAGAAGATATGGTTGGACATAAATTAGGTGAATTTGTTCCAACACGTAAATTTGGTGGACATGGTGACGACAAAAATAAAAAATAATTAATTGCCAGGAAGGAGGACTAAAATGGAAGCAAAAGCGATTGCAAAAACAGTTAGAATTGCACCTCGTAAAGCCCGTTTAGTAATAGATTTAATACGTGGTAAGAGCGTAGAAGAAGCAGATAAAATATTAAGTAATATTAATAAAGAAGCTGCAAGAATAGAAAAAAAAGTTTTAACTTCAGCAGTAGCAAATGCTACTAACAATTTAAAATTAGATAAAACTAATTTATATGTTAAAGAAGCATATGTTAATGAAGGTCAAACTATGAAAAGAATGAAATTCGGATCAAGAGGAAGAATTGATCCAATTATGAAAAGAACAAGTCATATAACAATAGTTGTTAGTGATGAAAAATAGTAAGGGAGGATAACTGATGGGTCAAAAAGTAAGTCCAGTCGGTTTAAGACTAGGTATAAATAAAACTTGGGAATCTAAATGGTATGCAGGTAATAAAGATTTCGCTAAGTTTTTAAATAATGATGTTAAAATCAGAAAATTTTTATCTAAAAAATTAAAAGACGCAGCAGTTTCAAGCATTTTTATTGAAAGAAATGCAAACAAAACTGAAGTTATCATCAATACTGCTAAACCAGGTGTAGTAATTGGTCATGGTGGAGATGATATAGAAAAATTAAAAAAAGAACTTTCAAAATTAGTAGATGAAAATATTCAAATATCAATTATGGAAATTAAGAATCCAGATATCGATGCAGCATTAGTTGCTGAAAATATAGCTCATCAAATAGAAGGTCGTGTATCATTTAGAGTTGCTCAAAAGAAAGCAATAAGAAATGCTATGAAAGCTGGAGCTAAAGGAATTAAAACTTCAGTTTCAGGACGTTTAGGTGGAGCTGATATGGCAAGAACAGAACATTATGTAGAAGGAAATGTTCCACTTCATACTTTAAGAGCTGATGTTGATTTTGCTCACAAAGAAGCTGATACTGTATATGGAAAAATTGGTGTAAAAGTATGGATATATAAAGGAGAAATCCTTGCCTCAAAAAATGAAGGAGGTAATACAAATGGCAGTCATTCCAAAAAGAACTAAATATAGAAGACCACATAGATTACGTTATGATGGTGTTGCTAAAGGTAATACTGAATTACATTTTGGTGATTATGGTTTAATGGCTATGGAAGGAAATTGGATAACACAACAACAAATAGAAGCTGCTCGTGTTGCCATGACTCGTTATATGAAACGTGGAGGAAAAGTATGGATTAATATATTCCCACACCTTTCATTAACTAAAATACCATTAGAAACTCGTATGGGTAAAGGTAAAGGACAACCAGAAAAATGGGTTGCAGTTGTAAAAAAAGGAAAAATAATGTTTGAAGTAAGTGGAGTTAGTGAAGAAGTAGCACGTGAAGCGTTAAGACTTGCTATGCATAAACTTCCAATCAAATGTAAATTTGTTATGAAGGATGGTGAAAAACGTGAAGATTAATGAAATTAGAAAATTATCAGATGAAGAAATTCTAAAAGAAATTGAATCTGCTAAAGAAGAATTATTTAATTTACGTTTTAACCAAGCAACTGGAAATTTAGAAAAACCTTCAAGAATTAATGAACTTAGAAAATTAGTTGCACGTATGAAAACAGTTTTACGTGAACGTCAACTAGGTGAGGAGGTTAAATAATGCAAAATAAACGTGAATTAATAGGAAAAGTAGTAAGTGATAAAACAGATAAAACAATAACTGTTTTAGTTGAGACTTATAAAAAAGATCCATTATATGGAAAACGTGTTAAGTCTTCAAAAAAATATGCTGCTCATGATGAAAAAAATGAAGCAAAAATTGGTGATACAGTTCGTATAGTGGAAACAAGACCACTATCAAGAACAAAACATTTTCGTTTAGTAGAAATAGTAGAAAAAGCAATTATTTTATAATTGAAACTGGGAGGAGGATCAATATATGATTCAACAAGAAAGCCGTTTAAAAGTTGCTGATAACTCAGGAGCACGTGAAGTTAGTGTTATTCGTGTTCTAGGTGGAAGTAAAAGAAAATTCGGAAATATTGGAGATACAGTTGTTGTAACTGTTAAAAAAGCAATTCCTAACGGTACAGTTGGCAAAGGAAAAGTTGTTAAAGCTGTAATAGTTAGAAGTAAATTTGGTCTAAAAAGAGAAGATGGATCTTATATTAAATTTGATGATAATGCATGCGTTATTATAAAAGATGATAAGAGCCCAGTTGGAACTCGTGTATTTGGACCAGTAGCACGTGAATTACGTGATAAAGATTATATGAAAATTGTATCACTTGCTAAAGAAGTATTATAATTTTCAAAGGAGGAAAGTATGAACTTTAAAACTGGAGATAAAGTAGTTGTTATTGCTGGTAAAGATAAAGGAAAAGAAGGTCTAATTAAAAAAATACTAAGAGCTGATAACAAAGTAGTTGTTGAAGGTGTTAATATGATAAAAAAACACATTAAACCAAACGGACAAACAGCTGGTAGTATTGAAGAAATGGAAGCACCAATACATGCTTCAAATGTTATGATAATAGATCCTAAAACTAAAAAAGGAACCAGAATAGGACATACTGTTGATAAAAAAGGTAAAAAAATAAGAATTTCTAAAAAATCAAACGAAAGTCTTGATTAATTGGAAGGAGGGTAATTATGAACCGCCTAAAAGCAAAGTATAATGAAGAAATCATGCCTAGTTTAAAAGAGAAATTTAATTATTCAAATGTAATGGAAATTCCAAAGCTTGAAAAGATTGTTGTTAATATGGGTGTAGGAGATGCTACAACTAATTCTAAATTACTAGAAGCAGCAGTAGCAGATCTAGAAATTATTACTGGACAAAAACCAGTCATAACAAAATCTAAAAAAGCAATAGCTGGATTTAAATTAAGAGAAGGTCAAGGTATAGGATGCAAAGTTACTTTACGTGGAGAAAATATGTATAACTTTTTAGATAAACTAATTAGTATTACATTACCACGTGTAAGAGATTTTAGAGGAATATCTAAAAAGGCTTTTGATGGTAGAGGTAACTATACATTAGGTTTAACAGAACAATTAATTTTCTCAGAAATAGAATATGATAAAGTAGTAAAAGTACGTGGTATGGACATTGTTTTTGTAACAACAGCAAAGACAAACGAAGAAGCTCTTGCTTTATTACAAGGTTTCGGTATGCCGTTTAAGAAGTAATTATTATTAGGAGGAAATTATGGCAAAGAAAAGTATGGTCGTAAAGGCTAGCAAACCAAACAAATTTAAAGTACGTGAGTATACTCGTTGTAATAGATGTGGTAGACCTCATGCAGTACTAAAAAAATATGGAATTTGTCGTATATGTTTTAGAGAATTAGCATATAAAGGACAAATACCTGGAATGAAAAAATCAAGTTGGTAAGGAGGGATTAAAGTGACAGATCCAATCGCAGATATGCTTACTAGAATTCGTAATGCGAATCAAATGAGATATAAAGAAGTTGAAGTACCTGCTTCAAAAATGAAAATATCTATCGCAGAAATATTAAAAAACGAAGGATATATTGCAGATTATAAAATTAAGAAAAATAATGTACAAGATATCATAGTTTTAAATTTAAAATATGGTCAAAATAAAGAACGTGTAATTACAGGTTTAAAAAGAATTTCTAAACCAGGATTACGTGTTTATGCTAAAGCTGAAGAACTTCCAAGAGTACTTAATGGACTTGGTATTGCTATAATATCTACTTCAAAAGGATTAATGGTAGATAGAGAAGCAAGAAAAGAATCTTTAGGTGGAGAAGTATTAGCGTATATTTGGTAGAAAGTTAGGAGGATTAATATGAGTCGTATTGGTAATAGAGTACTTACCGTACCAGAAAATGTAACTATAACTGTTAATGATAATATTGTTACAGTAAAAGGTCCTAAAGGTGAACTTTCTACTGAAATTAACAAAAATATTAATGTTGAAGTTAATAACAATGAAGTTATTGTTACAAGAAAAGATGATAACTATAAGAATTTTCATGGAACAACAAATGCTAATATTAAAAATATGATTATTGGTGTTACAGAAGGATATGAAAAAAAATTAGAGATAATTGGTGTTGGATATCGTTTTTCACAAAAAGGTTCCAAATTAGTTATAAATGCTGGTTATTCACATCCTGTTGAATTAGATGTTCCAGAAGGATTAAAAATAGAAGTTCCAAGTAATACAGAACTTACTATAACAGGAATAGATAAATGTCTTATTGGTGAATTTGCTGCAAACATCAGAAAAGTAAGACAACCTGAACCATATAAAGGTAAAGGTATTCGTTATAAAGATGAAGTAGTTCGTCGTAAAGAAGGAAAAAAGGCAGCATAACTTAGTAAAGGAGATGCATACTTATGATAAAAAAAGTAGCTCGTAATGATGTTCGTAAGTCAAGACACGCTCGTGTTAGAAATAAAATTTCTGGTACTTCAAGTGTTCCAAGACTTAATGTATTTAGATCAAATGGCAATATTTTTGCTCAAATAATAGATGATGAAAAAGGAACTACATTAATTAGTGCTTCTTCTATAGATAAAGAATTAAAACTACAAAATGGTGGAAACGTAGAAGCAGCTACTAAAGTTGGAGAACTTTTAGCTAAAAGAGCAAAAGATGCTAAAATAACAGAAGTAGTATTTGATAGAGGTGGATACCTATATCATGGTCGTGTAAAAGCATTAGCTGATGCTGCACGTTCAAATGGATTAAAATTCTAAAAGGAGGGTAACCAATGGAAGAAAATAAAAGAGAACCACGCCAAAAAAGAAACAAACAACCAAGAGAAAAACAACAAAAATTATATGAAGAAGAAGTAATTAATATTGGACGTGTTACTAAAGTAACAAAAGGTGGTCGTCATTTTCGTTTCTCAGCTACAGTAGTTGTAGGAGATAGAAAAGGTAAAGTTGGTTTAGGTACTGGAAAAGCAAATGAAGTACCAGATGCAATAAAAAAAGCTGTTGGAGCAGCAACTAAAAATGTAACTACAATTTCTTTAATTGAAGATAGAACAATCCCACATGAAGCAATTGGTGTAAGAGGCGCTAGTAGAGTAATGCTTAAACCTGCTTGTCCAGGTACAGGAGTTAAAGCTGGTGGACCAGTTCGTGCAGTACTTGAACTTGCTGGTGTAAAAGATATATTATCAAAATCACTAGGATCAAACACTAAAATTAATATGGCATATGCTACATTAGAAGCATTAAAATCACAAAAAACAGCTGAAGAAATTGCAGCTTTAAGAGGTAAGAAAGTAGAGGAAATTATATAATGAAGCTACATACAATATCTCCAAATTTTGGAGCAACTAAAACTCGTAAAAGAGTAGGTCGTGGACCTGGTAGTGGACTTGGAAAAACTTCTGGTCGTGGTGAAAACGGACAAAAATCAAGAAGCGGTTATAGTCATAAACCAGGATTTGAAGGTGGACAATTACCTTTATATAGAAGATTACCAAAAAGAGGATTTACAAATGCTAGATTTAAAACAGAATATGCTGTAATTAATTTAAGTGATTTAAATAGATTTGAGAATGATTCAGTTATTACTCCAGAATTATTAAAAGAAATGGGATTACTAAAAAATCAATTAGATGGAGTAAAAGTTTTAGGATATGGAACTTTAGAAAAGAAATTAGTAGTTAAAGCACATAAATTTTCAGAAAAAGCTCGTCAAGAGATAGAAAAATTAGGTGGAAAAGTAGAGGTGATCTAATTGTTTAAAAAAATAAAGCAATTATTTAAACCTCAAAATAAAGATTTAAGAAAAAGAATATATTTTACATTTCTTATGTTATTTGTATTTAAGTTAGGGACATCAATAATTGTTCCAGGAATTAATAGAGATAGTTTAGGGGATACAAGTTTAGGATTTTTTGAATTAATTAATGCTATGGGAGGAGGAGCATTAGAACAATTTTCAATATTTGCTCTAGGTGTTATTCCATATATTAATGCTTCAATTGTAATGCAATTATTACAAATGGATATAATCCCTTATTTCTCAGAACTTGGAAAACAAGGACAAACAGGTAGAAATAAATTAAATAAAATAACAAGATACATGGGAATAGTATTAGCATTTATACAAGGTTATGTATTTTCATTCGCATTTGTAAATAATGGTAGTCCATTAGATTACTTAACATTTGCACTTATTTTAACAGCAGGTACATCATTACTATTATGGATAGGTGATAGAATTACTGAAAAAGGTATTGGTAATGGTGTTTCAATGATAATAATGGCGGGTATAATTGCTACACTACCTAATATGTTTTATGTAACATATAATTCATTTGTACCAGATGGTGGATGGCTTGGTATACTTAAATTTGTAGGTTTTGTAATTTTATATGTAGCTATTTTACTTGGTGTAGTATTTATTGAGACAGCAGAACGTAGAATTCCAATTCAATATGCTAATAAAACAACAAGTATATATGGAAAACAAACAAGTTATATTCCATTTAAATTAAATTCAGCTGGAGTAATGCCAGTAATATTTGCTTCAATAATACTTACATTACCTGGAATAGTTGCAGCTGTCGCTAAAAAGACAGCAGTTACAACTTTTGTTAATAAATGGTTAACAATGACAACACCAACAGGATTTGTAATTTATATTGTATGTATATTTGTATTTGCTTATTTTTATACATTTTTACAAATTAAACCAGATGAATTATCAGAAAATTTAGGACAAAACGGAGGTTTTATTCCTGGAGTAAGACCTGGAGAAGAAACAACAAAATATATAAAAACAATTTTAAAACGCATTACAGCAATTGGGGCAGTCGCACTTTCTATAGTTGCAGCTATACCTGTATTGTTTAGTGTATTTTCAAAATTACCTTCAAGTGTAAGTATTGGAGGAACAAGTTTATTAATCGTTGTTGGAGTAGCTTTAGAAGTATATAAACAACTTGAAAGTGAACTTGTAACTCGTAATTATACTAGAGGAAGGGGAAAACGCAAGTGAAAAATTTAATTCTAATCGCACCACCTGGTGCTGGTAAAGGTACCCAGGCGAAGATGTTGTGTAAAAAATATAATTTAGTTCATATATCTATAGGAGATTTATTAAGATCACAAACAGATTTAAATGAATCTCTAAAAGAAAAAATCAAAAAAGGTGTTTTGATAGATGATAATATTATATTTGAATTATTGAAAAATCGTTTAAATAAAGATGATATTAAAAATGGATTTATATTAGATGGTTTTCCAAGAAATTTAAATCAAGCAATTGGTTTAGAAAATATAATTAAAAATATTGATGTTGTCATATATTTAGAAGTTCCTAAAAAAGAATTAGAAAATAGAATAATAGGAAGAATTATATGTAGTAATTGTGGTCATGTTTATAATAGTTTAATTGAAAAATTAAGACCTACAAATAATGATATTTGTGATATATGTAATTCAAAACTAGAAAAAAGAATTGATGATACTTTAGAAGTATTTGAAAAAAGATATGATACTTATATTAAAGAAACACAACCCGTATTAGAATTTTACAAAAAACAAGAAAAATTATATACAATTAATTTATTAGATAAAGATGAAATATTTAATGAGATTGTTAGAATTTTAAAATAACAGGTTAATAGAGTGAGTAATACTAAGGAGTATTACTACTCAAGACTTGTCAAAAATACTGGACCTAAAGGCATATGTGTTAAACCAATGCTTAACTTAGGTACTAGATAAGTATTTATGTTGATTACAAAGAGGTGAAAAAATGCCAAAAAAACAAACAAATAGAAGACAAAATACAGAAGAAAATACTTCAAATAAAAAGTCTGCTATAGAAGTAGAGGGAAAAGTATTAGATGTTTTACCTGGAGGACAATTTAGAGTAGAACTAGAAAATAAACATACTGTAATAGCTCACGTTTCTGGTAAAATCCGAATGAACTATATTCGCATTTTACCAGGTGATACAGTAACTATAGAATTATCAGAATATGATTTAACACGTGGGCGTATAACCTATAGAAAATAGGAGGGATATTATGAAAGTAAAACCATCAGTAAAAAAAATGTGTGATAAATGTAGAATTATCAGAAGAAATGGAAAAGTATTAGTAATATGTAGTAATCCAAAACATAAACAAAGACAAGGTTAATAAGGAGGTGTTTTATGGCACGTATTAAAGGTGTAGATATACCAGATAAGAAAACAATTGAAATATCATTAACATATATTTATGGTATTGGTAGAAATTTATCAAAAAAGATATTAGCAGATGCTAAAATTGATCCATCAAGAAGAACAAATGAATTAAGTAATGATGAACTAAATCTTATTCGTGATGAAATTGAAAAATATACAATCGAAGGAGATTTAAGACGTGAAGTAAATATGAATATTAAAACTAAAATGGAAATTAATTCATATCAAGGAATTCGTCATAAAAAAGGATTACCAGTTAGAGGACAAAGAACTAGTAGAAATGCTAGAACTCGTAAAGGTAAAGGAAAAACAGTAGCAAATAAGAAAAAATAATTGTAACTGAAAAGGAGGTTATAAAATGGCTTATAAACCAAGAAAACGTAAAGTTAAAAAGAATGTACCAGAAGGAAGAGCATTTATTCATTCAACATTCAATAACACTATAGTAACACTTAGTGATAAAGAAGGTAATGCAATAAGTTGGGCTTCTGCAGGTACTTTAGGATTTAAAGGAAGTAAAAAATCAACTCCATTCGCTGCAGGTATGGCAGCAGAAGCAGCTGGTAAAGCAGCTTATGATATGGGAATGAGAAAAGTTGAAGTTTATGTAAAAGGATTAGGATCTGGACGTGAAACAGCTATTCGTTCACTACAAACAGCTGGTCTTGAAATTTCTTCAATTAATGATGTAACACCTGTACCACATAACGGATGTCGTCCACCAAAACGTCCACGTGGATAATAGAAAGGGAGTGTACAAAAGTGTTAAATTTTGAAAAACCAATTTATAAAATAACTGATTATGTTGAAAGTAATAATTATGGAAAATTTGAATTAGAACCTTTAGAAAGAGGATTTGGAACTACAATTGGTAATGCTTTAAGAAGAGTAATGTTATCAAATATGCCAGGTAGTGCTATAGTAGCAGTAAAAATAGATGGTGTAATGCATGAATTCCAAACAATGGATGGAGTTGTAGAAGACGTTACTTCAATCATTTTAAACTTAAAGGGTGTAGTTTTAAAAAACAATTCAAATGATATAAAAACATTAACTTTAAATGTAGAAGAAGAAAGAATAGTAACAGCTGCCGACATTAAAGGTGATGCTGATATTGAAATTATAAACCCAGATCATGTAATAGCTACTTTATCAAAAGGTGGTAAATTAAATATGGAATTAATCGTTGCTAATGGTAGAGGTTATGTTCCATCTAATGAAAATAAAAAATTTATTGAAAATTTAAAAATTGGATTTATTCCTATAGATGCAATGTATTCACCAATTGAAAGAATTAGTTATGAAGTTGAAAGTGCACGTGTTGGACAAGATGCAAATTTTGATAAATTGATTATGTATGTTAATACAAAAGGATCAATTCGCCCAGAAGAAGCAATGGCTTTAGGAGCAAAAATATTAATAGAACATTTTAATGTCTTAACAGAACTTTCTGAAATAGCAGATATGACTGGTATAATGACAGCTAAACAAGAAGATTCTAAACTTAAAAAATTAGAAACTTCTATAGATGATTTAGATTTCTCTGTAAGAGCTTATAACTGTCTTAAAAGAGCAGGTATTAACACCCTAGGAGATTTAACAGAAAAATCTGAATTAGAAATGATGAAAATACGTAATTTAGGTAAAAAATCTTTAAAAGAAGTTATTGATAAAATTAAAGATATGGGACTTAAATTCCGTGAAGATGATTAATAAGGAGGTATATTATGGCTTATAGAAAATTAGGACGTACATGTAAACATAGAAGAAGTATGCTTGCTAATTTAACTAAAGACCTTATTATGAATGAAAGAATTGAAACAACAGAAACAAGAGCAAAAGAAACTCGTAAATTTGTTGATAAAATGATTACTTATGGTAAAAAAGGTGATTTAGTTTCAAGAAGAAAAGCTTTAGCTTTTATGCAAAATGATAAAGAAGCCACTAAAAAAGTTTTTGATGATTTAGCAGTAAGATATGCTAATAGAAATGGTGGATATACTAGAATTTTAAAATTAGAAGAACGTAAAGGCGATGATGCTTTAATGGTAATTTTAGAATTAGTTGAAGGAGACACAAAATAGTGTCTTTTTTAATATATTTAAATAATATGCATATAATATAAAAAAAGTACAAATTAATTGTAGTGAAAAAAATATATAAAATTAAAAAGTTTTTTCATTTAGATGAAAAAAACATATAAAAAAATAAAATTTTTTCAGTTAAATGAAAAATTTATGAAATTTATAATAGATATAATACATTAAAAAGAGAATTAACACCATTAAAGAATATTAATGATAATTATCCAAAATATATAATAACACTTGATTATGATACCAATAATTATGAATGTATAAAACAAATAAGTGCATTAGATTTTTTATTAGATAGAATAAATATATAATGTTTTTTTTTATTTTTTAAAAAGTATACGTTATATAATTTGTTTAATAAATTTTTCGTGTGTGTGTAATTTAGATATTGCTAAGTTATAAAAAATATTGTATTATTAATATAGATTAAAATAGAAAGAGGTAGGTTATGAAAAATAAAAAAGGATTCACATTAATAGAGTTATTAGCCGTAATAGTAATACTAGCAATCATCGCTTTAATAGCAACCCCAATAATATTAAATATGATAAATGATGCTAAAAAGAGTGCATCAGTAGATTCAGCATATGGTTACATAGAAGCAATAGAATACAATAATTCAATGAGTATGCTAGATAGTACAAAATATCCAAAAATAGAAGATGGAGAAAATATAGATATAAGTACAATAACAAATATAAAATTAAAAGGAACAAAACCATCAAGTGGAACAATAACAGTAAAAAATGGAATAATAACAAAAGCAACACTTTGTATAAATAATTATAATGTAGAATATGATGGAAAAGAAGCAAAAACAAACGGAACTTGTGGAAGTAGTGAAGTAGCATATAAAGAAGAACCAATATTAGAAAAAGCCAAAAAATTAGTATATGAAAATGGAACATGTAAAACAGAAGGAACATATAACTATATGAGAGGATGTTATATAAAAGGAGCAAGTACAAATAACTATGTATGGTATAACGGATTTATGTGGAGAATCATGGGAATAAATAGTGATGGTACAGTAAGATTAATAACAGATGAAAATGTAACAGCAATACCATATGGAGCAAGAAAAACAGCAGAAAATTATGCAACAAATACAGGATATATACATAGTTGGTTAAATGATTATTTTTATAACAAATTAAATAGTACAAAAAGTATTATACAAAATGGATCATATTTTTGTAGTGAAACAATAGGAGCAACTTTAACAGATGATACAGTAAGAACAACATGTACAAGTGGAAAAGAAGTAAATGCTAGTGTTGGATTAATTTCATATGATGAATACTATCTAGCAGGTACATCATCATACTTAAATATAGGACAAGCATTTTGGACAATGACACCATATAGTACCTCTAGCGCCTGGGGCGTGTTCTCAGGTGTTAGCGCTTACGGCAGCGACGTGACTACTTCTAACGGTGTTCGCCCAGTTATAAATGTCGATTCTACATCTACCATTACCAAAGGTGATGGTACCACTTCAAATTACTATGTACTTTCAGAAAATAAAAATAGTAATATAACTGGAACACTAGAAGAAAATGTAACAAGTGGAGAATATGTAAAATTAGAAGGAAAAACATATAGGGTAGTAAGCAAAGAAAGTGATGGAATAAAATTAATATTAGATGGATATGTAGTAAAATCAAAATATGGAAGTAATAATACATTTACAACAACTTCAGGAATAGGAGCAACATTAAATGGAGATGTTTTAACATCACTAGGTCTTTCTACATCTGATAAAATCGTTGAAACAACATGGTATCAAGGAGATGCTATAGATTACGGTTTTAAATATACAGATGTATTAAATTCAACAAGTAATGGTGTAACAGCTAAAGTAGGATTAATAAGAGTAGGAGAAATGTTAGCAAGTCAATCTTCAACGATATTAACAAAGAATTATACAGCAGCAAGTAGTTATAATAATGCAACTTCATATTGGCTAATGAATAAATATACCAGTACCTCTAACGCTTGGTACGTGTACTCAGGTGGTTACGCTTACAACAACGACGTGACTAATACTTTCGGTGTTCGCCCAGTTATAAAAGTCAAAACTAACCTTACCATTTCAGGAGGAAATGGTACATGGGATAGTCCATATGAAATAAAAAAAGAAAATATATAATAAATAAATAATAAATTAAATCGAAGTAAATACCCTTTCGTATACACGAAAGGAAGGGTGCAAGAATACCAGTGCCTCTAACGCATGGAACGTGAACTCAGGTGGTAACGCTAACAACAACGACGTGACTAATACTAACGGTGTTCGCCCAGATTTCTATAAAACTTAAAAATGACTAAGGTTATATAAAAGCTATAGAAAACAATTCTTGCTTCCCAAGCAATAAAAGCTTAAAACAAAATACAGACATTTCTAGATTAGTAAACAATTTGAAAATCTGGTAAATGAGAAATCTGTATTTTTTTGTTTTTTCTCTTGACAACGTGTGTGTGTGTTAATATTACTTAGGTGATTATATGAAATTAATAGATATACATAGTAGTTTAAAAAGAGAAAATGTAGATACAGTAGTAATAATAAAATTTGGAAATTTCTATAGAGTTTTTAATGATGATACATATATTATATGGTATTTTACAAAATATAAAATTCATAATAATAGATTAGGATTTCCTAAAGAAGTATTAGATAAAATAAAGAAAAATTTAGAATCAATATCTACAAATTATATAATATATGAAAATAATAATTTTAAAAAATATGAATTTAATCATAATCAATATAATATAGTTTTAAATGTATCTAAAAGAGAATATAAAAAAGAAGAAATGTTAAATAAATTAAAAAGATATGATTGTTTAAAAGAAATAGAAAAAATATTAAAAGAATATAAGTTAGAATTAAATAATAAAACAATAATATTAAATAAAAAACAAGGATTAAATTTTTTAGGATATAGATTTATTATAAAGAATAAATTAAAAATAAAAATAATAACAAAAAATAAAAAGGAAATTAAAATATTTATATAAATATGATATAGATAGATATAATAAAGCGATAAATAGTTATAAAGGCTATTTTAAATACATAAAATAATGATTTTATTTGAATTTAGTTTATATATATTATATAATATAGTTAGGTGATAAAATGAAAGCATTAATTACAGGAGCAAGTTCAGGAATAGGTTCAGATATAGCTAGAGTATTAAGTAATTATGGTTATGATTTAATACTTGTAGCTAGAAGAAAAACAAGACTTTCTAAATTAAAATCAGAATTAAAAACAAATGTTGATATAATAAGTATGGATATATCTAGTACTTTTAACTGTATGGAATTATATAATCAAGTCAAAAATGAAGAAATAGAGATACTTGTAAATTGTGCTGGTTTTGGAGTTTTTGGAGATTTTACAACAACTTCATTAGATAAAGAACTAGATATGATAGACACTAATATAAAAGGACTACATATATTAACAAAATTATTTTTACAAGATTTTACTAAAAGAAATAGAGGATATATATTAAATGTAGCTTCCGCAGCAGCATTTGGGCCTGGACCATTAATGGCAGGTTATTATGCTTCAAAAGCATATGTATTAAGATTAAGTGAGTCAATATATGGTGAATTAAAAGAAATAAAAAGCAATGTAGGGATATCTACATTATGTCCAGGACCAGTTGATACAGAATTTAATAAAGTAGCTAAAGTTAAATTTTCTATAAAACCGTTAAATAGTATGGATGTTGCTGAATATGCAATAAAGAAAATGTTTAAAAAGAAATTAATAATAATACCAGGGAAATTAATGAAATTAAATTATATATTTAATAGGTTTATACCCACAAAAGTATTATTAAAAATAAATTATAATATTCAATCAAAGAAAGAAGGGTAATATGAATAAAAAAGGTTTAACATTAGTAGAGTTAATTGCTGTAATAGCCATAATAGCCCTTTTAACAATAATAATTTATCCCCAAGTAACTAAATTATTGTCAAATATGAAAACAAATACAAATGAAATACAAGAATCAAGTATAAAAGAAGCATCTGAACAATATTTAGCTGATCATGTAGGAAAAGATTTAAATTTTACAAATAATAAAGAAGTTGTAACACTAAAAGTATTAATAGATGAAGGATATTTAGAAGGAAGTACTAAAAATTCAAAAACAGGAAGAAACTTTGATTTAATAAATTCAAAAGTGACAATAACAAGAACAGGTGAAACTGAAAACTATAAGTATACATATAAAGTAGAATTATATGATGAATAAAATACCTAAAAAGGTATTTTTTGTTTGTAAAATAAACTTAAATATATTATAATATATCTTACAGGTGGTTAGAAATGGATAATATAATAGAAATAAATAATTTAACATTTAGTTATATGGATAAAATTGTATTTGATAAACTAAATTTAAATATAAAAAAAGGCACTTTTACTACTATTATTGGAGAAAATGATAGTGGAAAAACAACATTAGTTAAAATATTAACAGGAATATTAAAATATGATGGAAATATAAAAATAAATAATTTAAATTTAGAAAAAAAAGATATAAAAGAAATAAGAAATATTATAGGATATATACCTTATGATATAACAGATTCTATATTAGCAGATACAGTACTAGAAGAACTAAATCTATCTAATAATAAGTTAACTAAAGATGAATTTGAAAAACTAATAGAAGAATTTGAATTAAAAAATCTATTAAATAGAGATCCTAGAAGCTTAAGTGGGGGAGAAAAACAATTAATGAGTATAGCTTCCCAATTAGTAAAGAAACCACAAATATTAATATTAGATGATGCTTTTCAAATGATATCAAATCTAACTACTGATAAAATATTAAAAATATTAAAAAAATATCATAAAATTACAAATATGACAATTATAAATGTAACAAATGATACTGAACAGATAATATATGGTGATATGCTTGCTATACTATCAAATGGAAAAATAATAGTAAATGACTTAAAAGAAAATATAATAACAAATGAAAAATTATTTAAAAGTTTAAATCTTAAATTACCATTTATGGCTGATTTGTCTTTAAAACTAAAATATTATAACTTAATTAATAAATTAGAATTAGATATTGATAAAATGGTGAACAAACTATGGAAATAAAAATAAAAAATTTAAGTTTTAACTATAATTCAAATAATATTTTAGAAGACATAAATTTAACAATAGATAGTGAAAAAATAACTGGTATAATAGGAAAAAGTGGAAGTGGAAAAACAACACTTATAGATTTAATATCAGGTTTATTAAAACCAATAAATGGAAATATAATATATGATAATAAAGATAAATTAGATTTAAAAGATATAGGATATTGTTTTCAAAATTCAAAATCGCAATTTTTTTGTGAAACCGTAAAAGAAGAAATTGAATTATCAGCACTTACAAATAATTATCGTGTAAAAGAATTAAATAAAAGAGTAAATGAAGTTTTAAAAATAGTAAATTTAAATAAAGAAATATTAAATAAAAATCCATTACAATTAAGTAACAGTGAAACAAAAAAAGTATCACTTGCTACTATTTTAATATATAATCCAAAATTAATAGTACTAGATGAACCATCAATAGGATTAGATAACAAATCAAAAGAAGAACTTGTAAGATTAATAAAAATGCTAAAAAATAGATATAAAAAAACAATAATAATCGTTAGTCATGACTTAGACTTCTTGCATAAAATAATAGATAAAGCAGTTGTTTTATCTGAAGGGAAAATAGTATTAAATGGTACAAAATATGAAGTATTTAATGATACAAAAAAATTAAAAAAATATGGACTATTACCACCTAATGTAATGATGTTTTCCAATAAAGTTTTAACAAAAAAAGGAATAAAAATAGGATATAGGGATGATATTAATGATTTAATAAAGGATATATTTAGAAATGTTTATTAATATAACAATAGGTAAATATATATATAAAGATTCTCTAATACATAAAATTCATCCCTTAATAAAACTATTATTACTGATAGTAATTCTTTTAATATGTTTAACTTCAAACTTATTAGAAAATTTATTAATATTACTATTAATATTAGTATTATGCTTATTAACAAAAATAAATATAAAAATATATTTAAAAAATATATATTCCTTAAGATATATACTAATACCAATAATACTTATAGATTTAATATTTAAAGTAGATGTTTATATAATATTAAATAATATATTAAAGGTAATAATAAGTTTAATGTATACAAGTTTATATTTATATACAACAACAATTAATGAAATAAATTATAGTTTAAATAGATTATTAAAACCATTTAAAAAATTAAAAATAGATGTTGATAAAATAAGCTTAATATTAACACTCTCTATTAAATTTATAAATATTGTAATAGATGTAATAAATGAAGTATTGAAAGCTTATAAAATAAGAGGATTAGATTTTAAAGGAAATATTAAATTAAAAGTAAAAAAAATCAAAACATTTTTAATAACTTTATTTTATATAGTAATGAAAAAAGCAGATAATATATCAGATATAATTGAAATTAGAAATTATAATTTAAATAATTTAAATAGAAAAAATAAAAAAATAGAATTATCTGATTATTTGTTTATACATATAATTGTTGTTATAATAATAATTATAAAAGGAGTGTTAAAATGCGTTATTTAATGACTTTTTCATATGATGGTACAAATTATAACGGTTACCAAAAACAACCAAATAAAAATACAATACAAGATGAAATAGAACTAGCTTTAGAAAAAATAAATAATAAAAAAATAACTATACATGCATCAGGTAGAACAGATGCTAAAGTACATGCTTTAAATCAAAAAGCTCATTTTGATTTAGAAAAAGAAATAGATGAAAATAAATTAAAAAAAGCAATTAATAGCTTAACAAGTGATTCTATTTATATAAAAGAAATAGAAAAAGTAAAAGATGATTTTCATGCTAGATTTGATGTTGTAGAAAAAGAATATGTATATAAAATAAATATAGGAGAATATATTCCTACAGATAGAAATTACATATATCAATATAATAAAAAACTAGATATTAAAGAAATGAAAAAATCATTTAAATATTTAATAGGAACACATAATTTTAAATCATTTACTAAAACAAATATAGAAAAAGAAGATTATATAAGAACAATATATGATATAGACTTAATAGAAAATGAAGATATAATAGTATTAACATTTAAAGGAAATGGTTTTTTAAGATATATGGTTAGAAATATTGTTGGAACATTGATAGAAATAGGAGAAAATAAAAGAAAAAGTTCAGAATTAAAGCATATAATTGAAAGTGAAGATAGAACATTAGCAGGTAAAACTGCATCACCAGTTGGATTATATTTAAAAGATGTAAAATATAAAATATAAATGTTGACTTTTCCTTTAATTTTTAATATAATTTTAATTGGTACATTTTATTAATCCCATAGAAATGATTGTTGGGACCAATCATTTCAAAATCTATAAAAAGAAAGGGAATTATTATGAAAAATACATATATGCAAAAAAAAGAAGAAATCGTTCGTAACTGGTATGTTATTGATGCTGAAGGTCAACCTTTAGGTCGTGTTGCAACTAAAGCAGCTCATATTTTAAGAGGAAAAAATAAACCTACATTTACACCACATGTTGATTGTGGAGATAATGTAATAATTATTAATGCATCAAAAATAGTTCTTACAGGTAATAAATTAAATGATAAAATTTATTACAACCATAGTGGATACACTGGTGGATTAAGAGAAAGAACAGCAAAAGTTATGAAAGAAAATTATCCAGTTGAGATGATGGAAAGAGCAGTAAAAGGAATGTTACCAAAAGGAAGACTTGGACGTCAAATGTATAGAAAGTTATTTGTGTATGCTGATAGTGAGCATCCACATGCAGCTCAACAACCAGTTGAGTTAAAAAAATAGGAGGTATTTAAATGGCTAATAAAAAAGTTTATACTGGAACAGGTAGAAGAAAATCATCTGTAGCACAAGTTAAAATGTTTCCTGGTAAAGGAAAAATAACTGTAAATGGTAGAGATGTTAGAGATTTCTTCCCATATGAAACTAATGTTATGGATTTAAAACAACCTCTAGTAGCAACTTCTACAGACGAAATGTTTGATATTGAAGTTAAAGTAAACGGTGGAGGATTTACTGGACAAACAGGTGCTATCCGTTTAGGAATTACAAGAGCATTACTTGAATATGATAAACCAAATGAAGGTAATGAAGGATGTTTCAGATCAGTTCTTAAAAGAGCTGGATTTGTAACTCGTGATTCAAGAAGTAAAGAACGTAAAAAACCAGGTCTTAAAGCAGCTCGTAGAGCTCCACAATTCTCAAAGAGATAATATATGTATTAAAAGGTATAACATTGTTATATCTTTTTTTGTATGCTATAATTAATTAGGTGATAGTATGAAAACTAGTAATGAATGGAATGAATATAAAATAATAGATGCTGGAAATAAAGAAAAACTAGAAAGCTGGAATGGAATAATACTTAGAAGACCTGATCCTCAAGCTTTATGGCCAATAGAATTTGATAGTAAATGGAAACAAGTAGATGGTTTTTATCATCGAAGTAATAAAGGTGGAGGAGACTGGGAATTTAAAAAACGATTACCTGAATATTGGAAGATAAATTATAAAGATTTAACCTTTAAAGTAAGTCCAACTAATTTTAAACATACAGGTTTATTTCCAGAACAAGCTGCTAATTGGGATTATATGATACAAAAAATAAAAAATGCAAAAAGAAAGATAAAAGTATTAAATTTATTTGCTTATACAGGAGCTGCTACTATGGCATGCTCTTATGCAGGGGCAGATGTTGTTCATGTAGATTCATCACGTGGTATGGTTGAATGGGCTAAGGAAAATATGAAATTATCACATTTAGAAAACAATTATATTAGATTCATTATAGATGACTGTTTAAAATTCGTTTTAAGAGAAGAAAGAAGAGGAAATAAATATGATGCTATTATAATGGATCCTCCTTCATTTGGGAGAGGTCCTAGTGGTGAAGTATGGAAATTTGAGGATAAAATAGTTGAACTTATAGAAGCTTGTACTAAAATATTAAGTGATAAACCATTATTTTTTCAAGTAAATTCATATACAACAGGGTTTTCTAAAACAGTATTAGAAAATGTTTTAAGAACAACTTTATTAAAAAAATATCCAAATGGTAATATAGAATGTGATGAGATAGGATTAATAGTAGAAAAATCTGAACTGATACTTCCATGTGGAATATATGGTAGATGGGAAGAAAAGTAACAATATTTATATAAAATGAATTATATATATAAAATTAGAATATTGAATAAAAAAATAAACATATATTTTATTAGGTGATATCATGCTTAAATATAAAATATATGTTTTACTTTATTTTTTTATAGGAATACTTAGTTTAAACATAGTATATGCAAAAGGAAATAATTTAGAATTGTTAGGAAAAGTTATTTATCTAGATTCTGGTCATGGTGGTGTTGATTCAGGAGCTGTTTACAAAAATATCTATGAAAAAGATATAAATTTATCAATAAGTTTAAAACTTCAAAAAGAATTAGAAAAAAAAGGTGCTATTGTATATCAAACTAGGTATGGAGATTATGATTTGTCGGTTCCTAATACTATAAATAGAAAAAGAAGTGATTTATCAAGAAGAAGTAATATAATAAATGAATCAAAAGCAGATTTATTTATATCAATACATTTAAATGCCGAAGAATCTGGATTATGGAGAGGACCTCAAGTTTTTTATAACACAAATAATGATAATAATGAAAAAATTGCAAAAATAATACAAAAAGAATTAAATAAAGATTTAAAAGGAGATAGAAAATATAAAAATGATAACAACCTATATTTACAAAAAAGATTAAAAATACCTGGAGTTTTAATAGAAGTAGGTTTTTTGAGTAATAATAATGATAGATACTTGCTCAAACAAGAAAATTATCAAAAAAAAGTAGCAATATCTATAACAAAAGGAATAGTTAACTATTTTAATTAAAAATATCATAAAAATTTCACCATTAAAATAATATATATGTTATAATTATTATGGTAGGTGGCTTTATGAATAAGATATTTAAAAATCTTGATGAACAAATAGCAATATTAAAATCAAGAAATTTAGTTATTAATGATGTAGAAAAAGCAAAAGATATTTTACTTAGAGAAAATTATTTCTTTATAAATGGATATCGTCATATGTTTTTAGATGGATCAAATAGTAAAAAATTTATAGACGGTACGAAATTTGAAGAATTATATGCCACATTTGTCTTTGATAGAAATATAAGAAATATTATGTTTAAACATTTGTTAATTGTTGAAAATAACATTAAATCAATAATCAGCTATCAATTATCTAAAAAATATGGATTCAAAGAAAAAGATTATTTAGATCCTAAAAATTTTACACAAGATAGTTTAAAAGTAAGACAAGTACATGACGTATTAAATAAGATGAAAAGACAAATAAGAGTCAATGGTAGACAACATACTGCAACACTTCATTATCTAAGTAATTATGGGTACATTCCAATGTGGATATTAGTAAAAGTTTTATCATTTGGTATAATCGCAGAGCTTTATAACATTTTAAAAGTAGAAGATCAATCAGCAATAGCAGATTTATATAATTTAGATGTAGATACATTATCAACTTATTTATATTTGCTTGCTAATTTTAGAAATTTATGTGCTCATGAGGATATTTTATATGATCATAGAACACAAAAAGAAATACCAGATAATAAATACCATTATTTATTAGATATAGATTCTACAGAAGGACATTACAACTATGGAAAAAATGATTTATTTGCAGTTATTATAATGTTAAGACAGTTACTTACCAAAAATGAATTTGATGAATTAATAACAGAAATAAGCTATGAAATAGATGTTTTAGATGGGAAGGTAGATACAGTTCCATTAAATTTAATATTAAATAAAATAGGTTTTCCAAATAATTGGCGCGACATTGGAAAAATATAGGAGGGAATATGAATAATAAATTAAAATATTTGATAGGTATTATAATTTCGTTATTTGTAGGGTGCATAAGTACGATATTTGTTTTAGATTATTTTAATTTATTTGATAAAAAAGAAATTCAGAAAACAGTAAGTGAGGTAAGTATAACAGAAAATAATACACTTAGTACTTCAATAAATAAAATATATGATGCTGTTGTTGTAATACAAACATATAGAAATGGTAAATTAAATAGTTCAGGAACAGGATTTTATTATAAAAAAGATGATAAAAAAGGATATATTATAACAAATTATCATGTTGTAGAAGATGGCGATAGTATTAAAGTAACAAATACTTCTGATGTAGAAAGTCAAGCAACATTACTTGGAAGTGATGAATATTTGGATATAGCTGTTTTATCTGTAGATGTTTCAAACATCATAAAATTAGCTAAGTTAGGAGATAGTTCTAAAGTAAATGTTGGTGATACAGTCTTTACAGTAGGATCTCCACTCGGAATAAAATATATGGGAACGGTAACAAAAGGAATATTATCAGGAAAAAATAGACAAGTGACAGTTAAATTATCAAATGGAAGTTTTATTATGGATGTATTACAAACAGATGCAGCTATTAATCCTGGTAACAGTGGAGGACCACTTCTAAATATAAATGGTGAGGTAATAGGAGTAACATCTCTTAAACTTGTACAAGATGAGATAGAAGGAATGGGATTTGCTTTACCAATAGAAACAATAACAGGAGTTTTAGATAAATTAGAAAAAAATGAAAAAATAGAAAGACCAGTGTTTGGAGTTCAACTTATAGATTTAGATAGTACATATTTAAGAAGATATGATTTAGAAGTAGATTCAGAGTTAACGTATGGTTCAGTTATTATTAAGGTAGAAGATAGTACACCGGCAGATAAAGCTGAATTAAAAGTAGGAGATGTTATTGTAAAAATAAATAATGATAAAATAACAGATACAGCCCACTTTAGATATAGCTTATATAAATATAGTGTTGGTGATACTATAAAAGTAACATATAATAGAAATGGTGAAGAAAAAACAGTAAATGTAAAATTAAGTGATAGATTATAGGAGTTGTTTATGAGATATATTAATATTAAAAATTTAAAAGAAGGAATGATAGTTGCTGAAGATATAACAACAGAAAATAATAATATTCCTTTAGTTAAAAGAAATTCAATTTTAACAGGTAATGTTATAAATAGTTTAAATAATTTTAATATAAGAGGATTGTATATAGATGATGCAATTTCAAAAAATATTGAAATTAAATCTAATATACCTGAAACATTACAATCAAAAACGGTATCAGCTTTAAAAAATTTAAACTTTGAAGGAGTAATTGATAGTGCTAAAGAAATTGTAGATTCCTACATATATTTAAGTAACATATCTTTTGATAAAATAGATAATAATAGAAATATGTATGAACATTCATTAAATGTTTGTGAATTTTCTGTTGCAGTAGGAAAAATGCTAGGTTATAATAGAGAAAAATTAATATCATTAGCTGTATCATCATTATTACATGATGTTGGAAAAGTGTGTATTGATAAAAATTTATTTGATAAAATCAATTTTTCAAAGTTTATTTCAGATAAATTAAAAGTAGATAAAGAAAATGAAAATTATCATTATTATATGCATCCTGCATATGGTCATAATATTGTTAATAATATAAATGGTATAAGTGCACATGTAAAAGCAGCAATATTAGAACATCATGAAAATGAAGATGGGACAGGTTTTCCATTAGGATTAAAAAGTGATGAAATAAATGAATATGCTAAAATAATTCATGTATGTGAAACATATGATAATTTATTATCTAAATATTGTCCATCAGAAGCTTTAGAATTTCTTATGGGTGGAAGTGGAACAAAATTTAATTATGAAATTGTAAAAATATTTAGTAAAAATATACCTATTTATCCTAAAGGAGTAACTGTAATTTTATCAAATGGATTTAAAGGTATTGTATTCGAAAATAACAAAGATAATCCTTTAAGACAAAAATTGTTATTAGAACCTACTGGTCAAATATATGATCTTATGATGCCAATTTTAAAAAATGTTACAATAGTAAAAATAGATGGATATGATAATAATTTAGACGAAATGTCATTAAAATGTAAATAACTTTTAAAGTTATTTTTTTTTAGTTGCTAAAGTTATAATAATATGGTATAATCAACTTATGATAGGAGGTTCGTTTATGGATAAGAAAAAGAATTTTATAATTGGTACATTACTTGCAGCAATAGTTTTAATGTCTGTTGGTTATGCAGCTTTAGCACAAGTTTTAACAATTAATGGTACTGCTAATATTGATGCTAACTGGGATGTTGAAATAACTGGTATTACAGAAGGTACTGTAACAGGTGCTACTACTAAGACTATAACTTCAAATGCTACATCTGCAACATTTAGTGTTGATTTAGCATATCCAGGAGCAAGTGCAACATATGAAGTTGATATTGAAAACAAAGGAACAATTGATGCTATACTAGAAAGCATTACAGGTGTAGATTCAGCTAATAGTGCGTTACCAACAGAAATTCAATATTCAGTAACAGGAGTTTCTGAAGGAGATGCTTTAGATTCTAAAGCAACAGCAAAAGCTATTGTTACAGTTACTTGGGTTAAGAGTGTTGATAATACTGATACTGTTCCAACACAAACATCAAAAACAGCAACAATTAATTTAAATTATGTTCAAAATACATAAAAAAAAGGGACAGAAATGTCCTTCTTTTTGTTTGGAGGAGCTATATGAGACGTATACGAAGAGAAAAAAATTCAAAATTAAGTAAAATAATTATAATATTTGTTATATCTATTACAACATTTAGTGTTGGATATTCTTTATTGTCTCAAAATTTATCAGTTGAAGGAACAGCAAATCTTATAACTCAAACAGAAGATACTAAGGAATTTAAATCTAAAAATTTAAAATTAACATATGATGATAAAAGCTGGTATAATGGGGGAAACACTTATTATCAATATGATTTTGTTTTGACTAATATAGGAAATGAAACAATAGAAAATTGGCAAATAGTTATAGATTTTCCAGCAAATGTGGAATATGTAGGTGGTTGGGCAGTCAATTATAAGTTAGATAATGGAAAACTCATTATAACAGGAATGGATTATAATTTAAAATTGAGTCCTGGAAATCAAGTAACATTTGGACTTCAGTTGAGCAGCTCAGCTAGTGAAATAAAAATTATTAATGTAACTCTTAATGGAGAAGAAACGACTGGAGGAACTGGTGGAGAATCTGGTGGAGAATCTGGTGGAGAATCTGGTGGAGAATCTGGTGGAGAATCTGGTGGAGAATCTGGTGGAGAATCTGGTGGAGAATCTGGTGGAGAATCAGGCGGAGAATCTGGTGGAGAATCTGGCGGAGAATCTGGTGGGGAAGAAACAAATGAAGGATTAGCAGTTGAAATAAAGAAAGGTAATTATTGGGGTTCTGAAGGAGCATATTATCTACAATTTGAAGCAACAATTACTAATAATTCGGATTTGAATTTAAATCCATGGAGTTTTAAAATAACAGTTCCATCTGATGCTACTGTTGAAAATAATTGGAATTGTAATTATATAATTGCTGATGGTATCATGACAATAAATCCAACAGATAGTAATTCTAATTTGGTTGCAGGTACTTCAACTAGTATGGGATTTATAATAAAAACAGCTGATATTGATTATGTACCAATAGTAAAATAGGAGGTAAAAATGAAAAGAATAAATATTGAAATAATTTTATTATATTTATTTATAATACTTTATATTTCTTTTGCATCTATTTTATTTGTTGATAAATTAGTTTCAAATTATAATTTGCTAATTAATCCTATTTTTTGGTTCATATGTTTTATAATTTCAATATATATATGTAAAGATACAAAAATTAGAGAAAAAGCTAAAAGTGATAAAATTCAAACAATCCTTATTATTGTTTTGATTTACTTAATATTTTATTTTATTTCTGGATTATTTTTTGGATATTCAAAAAGTCCCTATTCACATGCATTTATATCAATTATAAAAAATCTATGGTCTTTCCTAATAATAATTATCTTTAAGGAATATACAAGATATTGTTTATGTAATAATTGTTCTAAAAGTAAGCTATTTTATGCTTTAGTTACAATATTATTTATCTTAACAGAAATAAATTTTTATAATGTTGAAAGTAATTTTATATCTGGAGAGTCAGCTTTTAAATATGTAAGTTCTGTTATAATTCCTCTTATAGCAGAAAACGTTTTATTTACTTATCTTACAATAGTATGTGGATACAAAGCTGTATTAGCATATAGACTTCCTATGATGTTTGCTAATATAATATTACCTATATTTCCTGATTTGAACTGGTTTATTATAGCATTATATAAACTTGTTTTATCATTTGTTTGTTTTTTATCAATAAATTATATTCAAGCAAAAAAGACAGAAAGAATATCTAGAAGAAGGATTAGAAAACAAAATCCAATAAAAAATATACCATTTATTATAACTTTATTTATATTTGTTGGCTTTGTTGCAGGCTTCTTTAAATATATGCCAATAGCTGTTATGTCAAATAGTATGGCTAAATTAATAAATAGAGGGGATTTAGTTGTGGTAGAAAAACTAAACTCAAAGGAAAAGAAAAAATTAAAGCAATACGATATTATAGAATACAAATTAGGTAATAATGTTATAATTCATAGAATTATAAAAATTGAAAAAACTAGTGACGGAGAAGTAAGATACATAACAAAAGGTGATAATAATAATGCAGCTGATAATAAATATGTTTTAGAAGATCAGGTGCTTGCTAAAGTGAAATTTAAAGTTCCAGTAATAGGATATCCAATTGTGTTATTAAATGAATTTTTTGAAAATACAAAGCCTGATGTTGAAATGGGAGTGTAAAATAATGTAAATACCTTTTTATTTATTCTAAATATATATTATGAATTATGTTATAATATAAAAAATAGGAGGTTTTTTCATGTCTGATAAAAAGAAAAATTATTTGATTGTTGCTTTGCTTATAGCAATTGTAGCAATGTCTATAGGTTATGCAGCATTAGCACAAGTTTTAACAATTAATGGTACTGCTAATATTGATGCTGAATGGGATATTTCTATAACAGATATACAAGTTTTAAGTCAAGTTGGAGCAACTGATAAACAACTTCCAACTTATACTAATACAACAGCAACATTTAATGTGGATTTAGAATATCCAGGATCTTCTTCTACTTATTTGATTACAGTAGAAAATAAAGGAACAATTAATGCAAAATTATCTGAAATAACTGGTATAGCTGATGCAAATTCAGCTAATCCAACAAAAATACAATATTCAGTTAAAAAATCGGATTTAAATGATGAATTAAATGTTGGAGAATCAAAGACCTTTGAAATAAAGGTTGAATGGTTAAGTTCTGATGAAGATAAAAATATAATATCAGAAAGTAAAATAGCTACGATTGGATTGAATTATATTCAAAATCAATAAAAAAGATAGTAGGTGATTATATGAGTAGTAATATGACTTTTCCAAAAAGAAAAGTTTTAAAAAAATGGGTACGATTTTCTTTATTAGGGATAATTGTAGCATTTTTTGTGTCTTCTATTATCATCATACTTACAAGTTTTAATAAAAAGAATAAAGATGAAGATATAATATTATATTCATATAACATAAATCAAGATTTAGATTACAAAGTTAATTTATACGATAACAGTTACATAGAATCTAATTATTTAGGAAAAGATGATACTTATATTTCTGATTTAATAAAAGAAATTGAAATAGATTATAAATATGATTATTCAGGTTCAAAAATTTTACCTTTAAATTATAATTATAGTGTAGTTGCTACTATAAATGGGGAATATAGTTTAGAAGAAGAAGATTCCAAAGTTTGGACTAAAGAATATACTTTAGTAAAAAATAAAAAAGGTAAAATTGATGATAAAACATCAATAAATGTTTTACAACCTATAAAGTTAGATTTTAAATATTATGATCAAGTTGTTTCTAATTTTAGAAAGGAACTAAAATTACCTATTAAGTCTACATTAACGGTTACTTTTTCGATAAATGTTACTGGAAAATTAGATGAGCAAAAAATAGATGATACACAAGAAATAAAATTAATTTTACCTTTAAATCAACAAGCTTTTAAAATTAAAGAAGAATATGAAAAAAATTATAATAATAACATAACACCTGATATGGAAAAGCAAGAGAAGGTTAATTATAGAAAATTATTTAGTGGAACCGTTTTATTATTAACTTCTTTATTCATGTTTATTTTGTTATTTAGAGAAATATTTAATATTCCAAGAAAAAATAAATACACAGTTAAATTAAATAAAATTTTAAAAGAATATGGAGATATAATTGTTGAGGTCGTAAATCCTGTTAATGAAATTGATATGGATATTATCGAGGTAAAAAATTTCAATGAAATGATAGACTTAGAAGAAGAACTTAGAGTCCCAATAATGTTCTATGAAACAATAGAATATTTAGAAGGTGAATTTACTTTGGTTCACAATAATATATTATATAAATTTGTTTTGAAAAATGAATAATTATGATATTCATTTTTTTATGTACCAATTTAGGCATATTTCATAGAATAGTTTAGGAGGTAATTTATGGCAAAGATAGTTATAGATGCTGGTCATGGAGGAGATGACCCAGGTTCTAGTGGGAATGGAATTATTGAGAAAGATTTGACTTTAGATATATCTAACTATATGTATAACAGATTTAAAGAACTTGGAATACCTGTTGCTACTACAAGAACAAGTGATATAACTTTGACTCCAACAGAAAGAACTGAAAAAATATTAAATCAGTTTGGTAATTCTAGTGATGTTATCGTTATATCAAATCACATAAATGCAGGGGGTGGGGAAGGTCAAAGTGTAACTAAATTAAAAATAACATTTAAAGCCAAATAAAATAAGAAAAGAGGAAAAGTTATGAATATTAGTTATACTAAAATAAATGATTATAAAATACCAAATTTAAAAATAAATGATAAAGAGAAATATAATATAGGTAAATATGGATTATTGAAATTAGAATATTTAAAGAATAATCAAAGAATTTTATATTATGAATTATTAATGAAAAATGAATTAAATGAATATTTATATGAAATAGATATAAAAGCAACTGAATTAGTTAATAAACTCATTAAATCCCTTAATTTAATGAAAAAAATTTGTGAAATTATGGTATAATATTGTTATAAAAACTTTTCAGGGAGGTTATAGATATGAAAATAGATAATAATATTACTGTTGAAGAAGTGAAACAAAAAACAAAAGATGGTCTACAAGGATTATGTAATATTAAAAATAATGAAAGCGATAATGGAAATACATTTAAAGAATTATTTGATACATATAGAACTGGTAGATTAGCAACTTCAAGAAAATCTTTTAGTGAATATGATTTTATAAGATTATTTTTATCTACTTTATTAAAAAAAGGTATAATTAAATTTGATTCTGTAAATTTAGGCTATAGATTAATTGATTTTTATAAAATAGAAGAATATCATGACTTATTTGATATGCCAGTTGTAAGACAAATAGAAGGAGATTATCTAGATATGTCATCATGTCTTAATAATGCTCATTTAGGCGGACTAATAAGTTCCCCAGTGCAAGGAACATATACTAGATTAATTCTTATTCCAAATACTGATGAAATAATTAATAGATATAGTGAAGAATACAAAGATAAAATGAATAAATTAGTTGATGCTTATTTACTACAGCAAGAAAAAATGATTATACCATCAGGACTTGTAATTGATGATATAAATGACATAACTAAAGATTGTAGAACTTGTCAAAATATGAGTTGTAGAGTAGAACAAAATGAAAAGCCTGTTGATGATTGTCTTGGTTATATTAATCATAGACAAGATAATGAAGAAAAAGGAAAACAACTTGTAAAAACTATTGGAGGTAAATAATATGACAAATGAAGATTATAATAGATTAAAGGAAAAATATAACAAATTAATTGAAGAAAGAGAATTATTAACGCAATTAAATCAAAGCTTAGAAAAATTAGAGGAAAATAAAGCAAAGTTAGAATTAGATTTAAATGTTCAAGCGTATGTTTCTATTTTAGAACAAATTGCTGATATAAATAGAAGGTTGCCATCCCGTAAAAAACAAGAATTTCTTACTGATGCAGGTATTTTTAGTATAATATCAAATCAATATATTTCTGAAGAAAATACAAATAATATATATGTTTATATAGGAGCTTATGGTTATGATGATTATGATATAGTACATGGAAGTAGTATTATACAACTACCAGATGATTCTTCAGATTATAGTTGGAAGACGTATAAAAATATTGAATTGAGTTACTGGAATGCATCTAAAGAAATTACAAAAAGAGAATTAAGTCAATTTGAATCAGAAAATACGATTTTATATGCACCTGAAGGAATTGATCCAGAAAAATTTTATATTCAAATTAGAACTGCATTTTTTGAAGAGTTAATGAAGGCTGGACAAGAACAAGCTATAGAAAAGGTTTTAAGTATTGGACATAAACAAAGCAAGTGATCATTTTTGAGACACTTTTGAGAAAAAAACAAAATTAGACAAAAATAGACGAATAAAGAACTATTTTGTACAACGATTTGCTTGAATATTCCTTTTATGGGAGTATAATATGGTAAAATACAAAAATTTTATGAAGAGATATTTCTCTTCTTTTTTTGTATAAAGAAGGTGATAATAGTATTGTTTTTTCTAGTACAGATTTAGTCTGTACTTTTTTTAATGTCTTATATATAAGTTTTTATATGAAAGAATATATTTATGCATTTATACCAAAGTCAGTATTAACTGATAACAGATTAACATCATTAGAAAAACTTCTTTTAATTCATATAGTTTCATTATGTAAAAATAAAGATTATTGTTGGACTACTAATGGAAGATTTTGTGATATTTATAAAGTTAGTAGACAGACAATATCTAAAAGTATCAATAATTTAACAAAATTAGGCTATTTAAGGAGTGATTATGATAAGTTTAAGGTAAATGGTGAGAAAAGAAAAATCTTTCTTTCAGACACATTTAAATTAGAAATAAAAAGTATTAAAGATTATTTTAATACGGGTATTCAAAATAATTTCACACAATAATTAAATAATAATAATTTATTACTAACTGAAAAAAATTAATAGTATATATAGGAGGTTTTAAAATAAAATGAAATATTTAAACATAGAATTAAACGAGGTGGAACTATGTTTCAAATAAAAGAAAGTTTTAATGATAATAAAAATTTGGTAGATGTTATAAATGAATATATAAAAAGTATATTAATCGAATTGTAGAATTAAAAAAAACCTATTTAAGTGTTATAATTTAAATAGGCTTTAAATGTTATACAAAGGAAAGGAGAAAGGCCGTGTATAACACAATAATACAATCACCAAATTTTTATAGAGTAGGATTATATATAAGATTATCAGAAGCAGATGAAAATAAATCATATGAATCAGAAAGTGAAAGTATAGTTAATCAAAGAAATCTTTTATTAAATTATGTAAAACAAAATGGATTTAGTTTAGTGGATGAATATGTTGATGATGGTTTTACAGGAACTAATTTTGATAGACCAGGATTTAATAGATTAATAGAGGATATTGAAAGTGGAAGAATTAATTGTATAATTACCAAAGATTTATCAAGACTAGGAAGAGATTATATAAAATGTGGATATTATGTTGAACAGTATTTTCCACAGAAAAAGGTAAGATATATTTCAATATTAGATCAAGTGGATACATTTTTAGAAACTGCTAATAATGATATAGCACCTTTTAAGGCATTATTTAATGATATGACTAGTAAAGACACATCTAAGAAAATTCGTTCAATATTAAAAAATAAAAAAGAACAAGGTAAATTTATAGGTAGTGAACCAAGTTATGGATATATGAGAGATCCACTTGATAAAGGTCATTTAATACCTAATCCTGAAGTAGCACCTATTGTAAAAAAGATATTTGAAATGGCAAAAAATAGTGTATCTGTTAGTGATATAGCAACATATTTAAATAATAATAAATATCCAACACCTAGTTTATTAAAAAAGAAAAGTGAAAATACTAATAAAAGAATTAATTCTATTTGGACAGTATCATCAGTAAAAAAAATATTAAAAAATAGAATGTATACTGGCGATATGGTTCAAAATCTTCAAACTAAATTATCTTATAAATCTAAAAAGAAAGTAGCACTTGAAAAAGATTTTTGGATAATTGTTCCTAATACTCATGAAGCATTAGTAAGTAAAACTGTTTTTGAAAGTATTCAAAATAATACTAAAAGAACGACTAAAACATTTAGTAAAAGAGATAAAAGATTATTTGAAAATTTGATTTTTTGTAAGGAATGCGGAAATACACTAACTGTAACTTATAGAAAAAATCATAACTATTGGACTGTTAATTGTAATAAATATGCAAGAGACCCAAGAAGGCATTTATGTGAACCTCATTTTATGCCATATGATAAATTAGAAACTGCTTTATTAGAAACTATAAAAAAGACTTGTAAGAATTATCTTGAAAAGATAAATATTAAATCTTTAGCAACTGAGATAAATAATTCAAATGAAAAAAATAGTGATAAGAAATTAGAAATTAGAATTTTAGAAGATAAAATTAAAAAATATAATTCAAAGATTGATATTCTTTATGAAGATAAGTTTAAAGGTAATATTTCAGAAAGCACGTATATAAGACTTTCAAAAGAAACAGAAATATTATTAAATCAATCTAAATTAAGATTAGATGAATTAAAAAATAATGATAGAATTAAGATTGATTCAAATAAAAAAATTAAGGAATATGAAAATACTATTTGTAGTTTAATAGATTTAGAAAATCCTACAAGAGAATTATTACAAGCAATAATAGAAAAAATAATAATTGATAAAGATAAAAATATAGAAATAATATACAAATTCAGTTTATTAAATAATTAATTTTAATAAGCAAAATATACTTCTTGGATTAAAAGAAGTATATAATACTTAAATCCTATATATACTATTAATACTACCGGAAACGGAATAAAGATATTGACAAATACTACCGATAACGGTATAATTATAACAAGAGGTGATATCTATGGAATATATGACTACAAAAGATGCAGTTAAAAAATGGAATATCAGTGAAAGAAGAATTAGACAATTATTAGCTGATGGTAGAATTGAGGGCGCAGTTAAAGTTGGTAATAGTTGGAATATACCAATCGATGCTTTAAAACCTGTTGATAAAAGGATAGTTAAACCAGATGAAAATAATTTTATAATTAATCTAGAAAATAATTTTTTTACTGAAGTTGATAATTTAAAAAAAGAATTAGACAGTAAAAGACCAATTCCTAAAGAAACATTAAAATCTTTAAAAGAATCAATTAATTTAGAATGGACTTATAATAGTAATGGTATTGAAGGTAATACTTTAACTTTAAGAGAAACACAAGTTGTTTTAGAAGGTATTACTGTTGGTGGAAAATCTATTAAAGAACATTTAGAAGCAATTAATCATGAACAAGCAATTTTATTCTTAGATGAACTTGTAAAAGATAATGAACCAATCACAGAATGGAATATAAAAAATATTCATCAGTTAATTTTAAAAGAAATTGATAATGAAAATGCAGGCAAATATCGTGGAGAAAATGTAACTATAAAAGGTGCTACTCATATTCCACCAGATTATATTAAAGTTCCTGAATTAATGGAAAAATTAATATTAAATTATGAAACATGGAATAATTATCATCCAATAATCAGAGCAGCATTATTACATGGAGAATTAGTTAAAATACACCCATTTGTTGATGGAAATGGTAGAACTTCAAGACTACTTATGAATTTAGATCTTATGAATAGTGGATATAATCCTGTTATTATAAAAAAAGAAGATAGGTTAAAATATTATGAAGCATTAGATAAAGCACATACAACTAGTGATTATACTGATTTTGTTAAGTTAGTTACTGAGTTAGAAATTGAAATGTTAAAGAAATATTTAGAATTGTTGTAGGTTATATATGGATAGAATTGATAAGGAATTAAAAGCCATGAGGAAGTTTTATGAATATGTTACTAATAACATTTATTATACAAGACATAATTATAAAATTGGAGATGAAATTAAAATTTCAACTGCTTTTCCAATCTATTTAAGAAATCCTAATGAATTAGAATTAGAATATTTTAGAAATAAATTATTTGAAAAAATATTCTCTATTTTGTCAATATTTTCTAATGCTTATGGATTAAAAAAAATTATAAATAGTACGCATTTTGATATTTATGAATTATATTCTGGTTTTTCTTCTCAAATTTATGATATACAAAACATTTATAATGAGTATATAAAAGTAAACAATGATAAATATATTAAAGAAGCAATTGAAAAAAATGATGTTAAGTCTTTTTCGTTATATTTAAGTTCATTTATAAATGAAGACATTGTTTTATTAGAAATAAAAGATTGGAAAAGAATAGATAAAGCAATACATAAGTATTTTAATTGTTCGTTTGAAGACATTTTAGATTATGATTATAGAGAATATTTTATAGAAAAATATATTAATTTGTTTAATATTGTGAATTTTGATTTAACAATTTATAAGGGATTAACATTATCAGATGATGAATTTTTTATGTTTTCATATGTCCGAATTGATGAATATGATAAAATTTTTGAAAAAGTATTATTCTCGCCATACAGTATTGATCAATTTGTTGAAAAAGATGATGATTTATTACATTTGATGTTTTTAATAAATAGTTTTGATAAAGAAAAATATATGAGAGAAAGAAAATATAGTGTGGATTTTGTTTCTTGTTTAGAATTTTTTCTGGTAAAAAAATTAGATGGTGATAATAGTAAAATCCAGAATCAAATTAGACTTAAAGTGCGACGATGTTGTAAAGAGTTAGGATATAGTATATCAAATAATGAAATTAAAGATTTATATGATTATCGTTGTTTTGTTGTTCATGGAAATTTTGATGGTCTTAATAGAAAAGTTAATAAGATTATTAATAAAGAATGGTATAAAGAGCATTTAAATAAGTTATATTCAGGTGATGATAATACAGTTCGCGATAATAATGAAAAAGAAGAATTAATATATTGTAGACTATATGAAATATTTAATATTGTTTTTAAATTATATTGTGAAAAGAAGAAAAAAATTGAAAAATTAAAAGAAATTACTAGTAAAGAAAAAATAGAAGAATTTAAATTTTAAGAAATAATTTAACTACACAATGACCATCGGCAGGTGGCGATGGTGCTGAAGTAATATATGCTCTAAGAAATAATAGTAATTTATCTAATTTAATTTTAGAAAATTTTAAAGAAGCTGGTCAAAATGTTAGAAAAGCATATCAAAGAAGATTACCTAGTGATACATCTAAAGATTATTATTTTATTCATAGAAATACTGGTATAACACAACCAGTAATAGTTGAATATGGATTCTTAGATAGCTCTGGTGATGATGTAAATCAGCTTAAAAATAATTGGAAAAATTTAGCAGAAGCTGTTGTTAAGGCTGTTTCTGAATATACAAATACGCCTTATGATAAAGGTACAGGAACTACTTATACTGTAAAAAGTGGAGATACATTATGGAGTATAGCTAAGAAATATAATATAACAGTTAATGAATTAAAGAATTTAAATAATTTAACAACTAATACATTAAAGATTGGTCAAGTGTTAAGAATTAACGAACAAACAAGTGTAGCGCCAACAGAGAATACTTATACAGTAAAAAGTGGAGATACACTATATGGAATTGCTAATAAATATGTAGTAACAGTAGATCAGATAAAGAAAGCAAATAATCTATCATCTAACACTTTAAGCATAGGCCAAGTATTAACTATACCTACAGAAACTGAAAATAAAGAAGATTATATAATCTATACAGTAAAAAGTGGAGATACATTATATGGAATTGCTAAATCATATAATATAACACCTAATGAATTAATGAATTATAATAACTTAAATAGTTCAGTTTTAAGTATAGGTCAAAATTTAAAAATTCCATTTCAAGATATTAAAGAAGAACAAGAAAATATAGAATATATTATATATATAGTAAAACCAGGTGATTCATTATATAGTATAGCAAGAACATATGGTATAAGTGTAAATGATATAATGAGTCTAAATAATTTAAATAGTAGTTTACTTAGTATAGGTCAAACATTAAAAATACCTATATCAGAAGAAGAAGTAATTAATTATACAGTAAAAAGTGGAGATACTTTATATAGTATAGCTAGAAAGTATAATACTACTGTAGATGATATAAAACAAAAAAATAATTTAAAAAGTAATACATTAAGTATAGGTCAAACATTAATAATATAAAAAACACTTGAGTAAGTGTTTTTTAGTGAATTTCTTTACAAATGCCAGGGTCTGGAATATAAAAGCAATGACTTTTATATCTACCTGCTAGAGCTTGATCATACCAATTACTTTTACAATATTCACCAGTTTTAGGAGCATAAAACCATAATGCATTAGTAGCAGGATGATAATATTCACCTTTTATTATTCTATCAGCTAAGTTTCTTTCTGCAGTAGTTGGATTTCCCTAAAATAATGAACTGCTAGTACCGGAAAATTGATTAGGTTGATATATTGCATAACTAATAGTAGTAATATTTTTAAAAGTTAAACAATTTGCTAGAGCTCTATTAATAACAACATTTCCATCCATAAGCATTCCAAGATTACCCTCACCAACATCTTTAGCCCTCATTATTCTAGCAAGTAAATCTCTTTCTTTGTCTGTATGTTTTATAATTGACATAAAATCACCTATTTAATTATATGAATTTTTAACAAATATAGTTAATATATTTAATAAAAACTTGAAATGCCACCGATTTTATATAATAATTTCTTTATAATTCCTCATTGACAACAGGAATTACTACTACTTATTATCAATGATTTGCTTTTACTGGTGACATTTAAAAAAAGGATTAACATATATTTTATAAAAGGTAAAAATATAAAAATTTGATTTATTTTATAAAAGGTATATAATGTAAACTAAGAAAGGCTAACTATTAAAAGTCAATAGTTTTTCTAAAAAAAATAGAATTGGAAAAGAAACCCACGCCAAAAAGATTTCACGTTAGTGAAATTTTGAAAAAATTAAGTAATTAATTATTTCAATAAAGACGGATCAAAT
>JAGBES010000022.1 GCA_017936845.1 Bacilli bacterium | reverse complement strand
AGCTTACAAACAAGTCTATAAAAATAAAGGGGCAAGTGGAGTTGACGGAATAACTGTTGATGAGTTATTTTCTTATATAAAAGAAAATAAAGAAGAAATTCTATGGAAAATAAGAAATAGGAACAGTTACATTTTATTATCTAAATAACGTTTATTTTTTTATTATGTAAGTATTTTTAACATAATACATTAATAATGGTGTCCCCAGGCAGAATCGAACTGCCAACCTATCCCTTAGGAGGGCGATAATGCCACTTTTATTAAATCTTTTAAAATAAGGGCAGGGAAAGATATAACATAAAGATAAGGGGCGATAATGTGGCTAAAAAATAGTTAAAATTTTGAAAAATACGAAAAAATTTTGAAAAATACGGCTTAAATAATCAAATTTAATAAAAATATGTTATAATTAATTCATGCTTATTATTTGTCCTCGTAGCTCAGCAGGATTAGAGCACGATCCTCCTAAGATCGGTGTCGGAAGTTCGAATCTTCTCGGGGACGCCATTTTGAAATATAAGAGTTAGAAACAGATCTAATTCTTTTTATTTGTTTAAAAAAGCTTTTTATTATTGATTAACAAGTTGGATTAGCTATTTTTATGATAAAATATATATAAGAGTTTGTGAGGTGAAAATATGCTAAATAGTATAATAAAAGTTGATTTGCATATCCATTCAAAAGCTAGTTCATATAAGGATGGAATTATAGTAGAGAAATCTAATATTGATAATATTGATGTTCTTGTTGATAAAATAGATGAAAATAATATAAGTCTATTTTCTATAACAGACCATAATCGCTTTGATTATGAATTGTATAGCAAAATAAATGAAAAAGTAAAAACTAAATATTCAACGACTAAAAATAATTTGCCAGGAGTTGAATTTGATGTATTATTAGAAGATGGAAAACCAAAATGTCATATAATAGCTATATTTAACGATAACGATCAAGATAAATTAAGAGAATTGCAAAATAAAATGTTTTCTATAAGAAAACTTGAAAATAACGAAGAAGTATATACGCTTCAAGAATTTGAACAAATATTGAAAGCTATTAATATAGAGGTTATTTTAATAGTTCATCAGAAGCAAGCTTTAGATAATGTAACAGGACAAACTGATAGTTTGTCTAATGCTACTGATAATCCTTATGAATTTATTAAAGTTGGCTTTATAGATGCTCTTGAATATAATTACCCAAGAGTTGAAGGAATTGTTAAGAATAGTTTAAGAAAAGTAGATTTAGATACTCTTATAATAACAGGAAGCGATTGTCATAACTGGGATAATTATCCTTATCATAGTACACCAAATGGAAAAGAGAGAGATTTCACATCTTTTAAATGTTTACCAACTTTCAGAGGACTATTAATGTCTATTACATCATTTAATACTAGAGTAAATAGACTAGAGAATCAAAATGAACATTATATTTCATCAATAAGTATTAATGGTGTAGATTATCCACTAGCAAATGGATTAAATGCAATAATTGGAGATAATGGTTCAGGTAAGTCAATGTTACTAAATTTAATAGCAAATGGTGACAAGATGTATTATAAACCTTTGATAGAAGAAAACAATATTATTTCTAGGACAAATAGCGATGATTTTCAAAAGGAATATATAAATTATATTGAACAGGGAGAAATTGTAAAAAGTGTTAGAGAAGGTAATTTATTTGATGATAATGAAATGAAATATTATGAGGATATTGAAAATAAAGATATTTTTGCACAAAAAATAAGAAAATATTTTAATGATATATATGATTATGTCATACATAATATTAATGTAAAAGAGTCAAAAGAAGAATTAAAAAGAAAAAAATTAAATATTACTCCGATTAATAAAAATTTTTTTCACCCAGTAGTTAAATCTGACATAAATGTTGAAGAAATAGAAAATGATAAAAAAAGAAAAACTTCATTAAATAGTATTTATGAAAATCTTAAATTAGAATTAGATAATAATGAGGAATATTATAAAGCATTAAATATTTATGACAAATTACAAAATAATTTAAAAGAATTAAAAGAAATTTTAGATATTGTGAATAAAAACTATGAAGAAAAGAAAAATCGAAATACTGTTAGGAATTTAATAAAAAAGCATTTAGATAACTATAAGATAGAATTAGATTCGCAAAGAACATCCGAAGAAACAGAAAGAACTAGAATAATAGAAAAATACGATGATTTTAGAAGCACTATAATTAATTATATAAAAATCGAAAATGAAATTAATAATTATCCTGTTTTTCCTACAAAGATGAATGGAAGTTCTATTAAACTATACAAAAACTATGAATTTAAGAAACATACTGCTTATCATAACATAGACTTAAAGGATTCATTCTATAAACATTGTTTTAATTCTGATTATGCAAATGAAGAAAAAATTAGATTGATAGAAACAAGAGATGAATTTTCTAAAGCTTTAAAAAATTCTTCTATAAAAGAAATTGAATTATTTAAGACAGGTAAACTTGAAAAGTTTATATCTGAGTGTAGTAAAGAAACTACATCTATTTCTGAAATATCGTCTAAAGAAAATATTGGAAATACCCCAGGTGAAATATCATTAGTTTATTATAAATTTTTAATTCAAGAAGCTGATAAAGAATTCTATGTTTTAGTAATTGATCAACCAGAAGATGATATAAATCCAAGTAGGATTAAAAATTATTTATTAAAATATTTGAGTTCTATTAAAGATAAAAAACAAGTGATATTAGTTACACACAATCCATTATTAGTGGTAAATCTTGATGTTGATAATGTAATACATTTAACAAAAGTCAATAATAAGATTGAGGTTAAAAACGGTTCATTAGAATATGAAAATGATAAATATACAATATTGGATTTAATAAAAAATAATTTAGATGGAGGATATAAAGCAATTGAAAGGAGATTAAAAGTATATGAACGAGATGACAATTAATTTAAATATAGATTCCGAAAAAAATATTGTAATAAAGAATAGCATAACTGAAAATAGTTATATTATTGAATATAATACAAAGGAAATTACAGCACAAGGAATTTATGATGTGTTATCATATAAGCCAAATGCTATTTATAAAATAGAAAATAATATAGAAAAGGTAACTGACGAGAATACTAAAGTATATTTTCAGGATGTAATAGATTTAGTAAAAACAATTATAGACGATATTAATGTTATAACAAACAATGAACTTAATGATGAATGATTTATTAATAATAAAAACTGCTAACAGTTTGAATGTTAACAGTTTTATTTTTGTTCAAAATAAAAAAGAACTACTTGTTCTTTTTGTCCATAAGATTTTCATAACCATCAAAAAATTTTCTAATATCAAAGTTATAGGTTTGAGCTATAAAGAATAAGGTATCAAGTGAAACGCCAACATCAACATTTGGGCTTTCTAATTGAGATAAAAAACTTCTGCTCATATCTATATCTTCAGCTAATTTTTCTTGCGATGAACCAATTATATCTTTTCTTATGTTTTTCATGTTTTGCCCTATTAAATTGAATAGTTCATAAGCATTTTTCATTTAAATACCTCCCATATATAATTTTAAAGGAATTTTTAATTTTATACTGCTCGTTTACACTGAGCAATTTTATAATTCAAAATACACAAAAGTGTGTTATAATTTAGTTAGCACGAAAAAAGAATACTTTTCTGTATTCTTTATCGTCTAGGAATACGACGATTTTCAATGTTTTCTCTTTTAACGAATAATTGAAATAGTTCAACATCAAGAACAGTTGCGATGTGATCGATATAGTCGATTCTAGTATTTCTTTTAGCATTTTCTAAATTAGAAACATAAGTAGGTGTAGTTCCAAGCTTATCTGCAAAATCTTCTTGGGACCAACCTTTTTCTAATCTATAGTAAACGATGTTATTTGCTAAAATTTTACGAGCATTAGATTCTAATTTAATTGCCATCACATCCTTCCATACTTACTACTATTGTAATAAGTTTATTAAAAATGAACCATACTAACTATGTAGTAAGTTAGTTTAATTATAAGTAAATAAAAGATAAAAAAATGTTGATGTTTGTGCTGTTGTGCTAAGAAAGTAGGTAATTTAAAAAAGGAGCTAAAAATGAAGAAAAATTTAAATGAATATGTAGATACAATACATAGCACAATAGAAGATAAAATAAAAACAATAAGAGCCATAGAGTATCATTATGAATTAACGAGTCTAATTAACAGTTCAAAAGGATTATCAAAAACAGAAGTTTCAACAATTATGGAAAGTTTGATAAATAAATACTTAGAACTTTTAAAGCCACTTTATTCTGTGGAGAAGCACAAACAAGTTAGTAAAGAAGTTGATGAAATTACAGACTTCTTTAGTGCAGGAAATGATGACACAATAGTTTCTGAAGGTGATTTAATTGCTGATGATTTAATAGCAAAAGTTGCAGGAAGAAATAATAGAAAAATAACTTTACCTATAAAAATAGAATTTATTAAGGATTACTGTATAAGTAGTATAATAACTCCTAAAGAAGTAGATAAAGTGTTATTATGGATAATCTTGAGATTATCAACAATATATTTTTGTTTAACAAACAAATAGTTTAAGTAGTAATTAGCAGTACCAAATCCTACTTTCTTTAAAGCACTTCTATTACTATGAAGTGTTTTAATTTGAAATAGTTTTTATGTTAGGGGGAATTTATGTTACAGGTAAGCAGAGATAGTAGTTTGAAAATACCAAAACAAATTGAAGTATATGAAAAGAGTTCAAATAGTGTAGATGATACCGTTGCAGTAAAAAAAGCAATAGCAACAGCGAATGATAAGAAGTTAAATACAAAAGAACTAAAAGAAAAAGTAGAATTAGAAGATAAAGAACTTGAAGCAATATCTAAGATACCTTCTAATTCAAATGATTTAATAGTAATAACAGTAGTAAAAAAATTGGGTGCTTATGTCATAGCTGTAACAGAAAAATCTCCTAAGAAGTTTAGAGGCGTGTTTATAAATAGAATGCAAAACTATTGCTTAGATACTTTAGAATTTTTGTTAGAAGCAAATTTTATTAGAATGGATTCTCTAACAAATAAAACCAAAAGAGAAGAACTACAGAAAGAAGCAATAGTAAAACTTAAGCTATTAGGATATGTAGCAATGGTAGCAGAGAACTCAGGTTGCATTTTAAATAGACAATATAAACAAATATCAATGCAATTAGCAGAAGCTATTAATTTAATTGTCGCTTGGAAAAAGAGTGATGATGAAAGATGGCGAAAACATTAATTAGGATTTTAGGTTGAAAGACCTTTAATTAAGGAGAAAATTTAATTTAGTGCGTTAAGCTTTTTTAGAGCCCTTGTTAGTTTTCACGCGCGCGTCGTTAACAAAAATGGTAATAGAAATGTTTTTTATTGGACATGTCTAATAATTCCAGTTATCGGACAAAATTAATTATCGGACATATTATTAATAAAACTACGATTTTATCGTAGTTTTTTTGCAATGTTTTGTCTAATAACTTATAATAACGCTTGTGAAAAGATTGATTCACTTTTCATATATAGAAAGGATGTGTTATTTATGAACATAATAAAAGAATTAATATTAATTAGAGAGGAGGAACTGATGAATAATAATTATTCATTTGATTTTACAATGTACTGTAAAAAAATATGGAAAGAATATTTGAATTTTTCATTAGAATATGACATTAATGAAATTAATTATGACATAGAAAATAAATTTCTTGAAAAAAAATATAATTTAAAATTGCAGGAATATAATGGAAAATTACAAAAACATCCATTAAATGCATTAAATATTTTAAATGATTTTAATACATTTAATGCAAATAAAAAACTGAAATCTAAATGTGAATTAGAAATTAAAAACGACTCATTTAAAGATGAATTAATTAAATATTGCGAATATTGTAAAAATATTTTGAATAATTGTGATTCTACAATTAAAGATAAAATAGATGGTGCAAATTATTTTATCCAATATATTCAATGTAACAACATTTCTTCATTAGAAGATATAACAAAAGATACAGTGTTAAATTATATAAACAGTTATAATGATTGTATAAAAAGTAGGAAAATTTATTTAAATTATACTTTGAGAAATTTTTTAAATTATTTATTTTTAGAAAATATTATTAAATATGATTTTTCATTTTTAATACCTCCAGTAAAAAGAAACTGTGTAAAAAATCCTAAACCTTTTGAAAAAGAAGATGTTATAAAAATACTTAATTATTTAAAAGAACATAGAGTTGAATCTCTTGTTGGATACAGGAATTACGTAATAATTCTTATTGCTGCAAAAACTGGGTTGAGAAAAATAGATATATTAAACTTAAAATATAACCATATAAATTGGGAAACTAATGAAATTTGTCTTGTACAACAAAAAACCAAAAAGTCAGTAAAAATACCTTTATCACCGGATGTAGGTAATGCAATAATTGAATATATAAAAAATGAAAGACCTTTTAAATTAAAAAATAATGATGATTATATTTTTATAAAAAATCAGTACCCACTAGAAAAATTAAGTTCTGGATATTCATTAACTGAATATATTAAAAATGCAATGATAAAATGCAATATTGATTATAAAAAATATAAAAAAATTGGACTTCATTCATTTAGATTTACGCTTGCAACAGAAATGCTAAATAATGAAATCTCCTTAGATATTATATCATCTTGTTTAGGACATTCAAATACAAATTCAACAAACGCATATTTAAAATGTAATGAAAAAAATTTATCTAAATGTATGGTGGTGATTAATTGTGAACTTTAATAGTATCTTATCAAGTCAATTAGAGAGATTTATATGTGAAAAGAATTCTAATGAATATCATATTAAAAATATAGTTTATTATCTTAGAGATTTTGATAAATATCTAATAGAAATAGACTATAAATACAATTATTTAATTAAAGATGTAGTTTATAATTATATTGATTCAAAAGAAAATTGTATTGATTCAACAAAAAGTAGATATGCATCTTTATTAAGACAATTAGGAATTTATATGTATAATTATGATAATAAATCATATATACTTCCACATAAAAGATACTCAAGAAATTATGACTTTACTCCGCATATTTATACGGAAGAAGAAATAATAAAAATTTTTGATTCTATAAAAAATGGATATTATAGAACAAAACCAAAAATTCAAAGACAAATATATTTAATTACTAAAATTTTATTTAGTACAGGTATGAGAATTGGAGAAGTTTTAAACTTAAAGAAAGAGAATTTTAATAATATAAAATATACTTTATTATTAGAAAAAACGAAAAACAATTCAGAAAGATTAGTTGTTATTAATGAAGCGTTATCAAATGAAATAAAATTATATATTGATGATTACCCATCAAATTATGAGTATATTTTTGAGAGAAACTATCACCAAAAGTATACTCCTGTATTATATGGTGCTTATTTTAAAAAGATAATATTTAAAGCAAAAATAAAACATAATGAAAAATGGCCTCGTGTACATGATATTCGTCATACTTTTACCGTTAACTCATTTAGGAATGCTATTAAAAGAGGAGAAGATTTAAATTCGTTTCTACCATTATTAAGTGCATATCTAGGTCACACTGATCTATCATCAACATATAAATATTTGCATTTAACTACAATTTCATTCCCAAAATTGAGAGAAAAGGTTTCAAAAATAGTTAGCGTGGAAAAGGAGATAGATTATGACAACTTATAGTTTTTCAGAATATATGAAAAGATTTTTTGAAAACTATTTATTAAATCAGAGAAATCTTAGTACATATACTATTAAATCATATAAGACAACATTTAAATTGTTTATTAATTACTTAATAAGTGAAAAAAATATCAAAATTAAAAATATCAATTTTGATATATTTACTAGAGAAAATATAATAGATTTCTTAAATTATTTAGAAAATAATTTAAAATCAAGCATAATCACAAGAAATCAGCGACTTGCCGCTATTAAATCTTTTTGTAATTATGTTTTAGAAGAAGATGTAGAAAATCATATAGATTTATTAAGAATACTTAAGATATCAAAGAAAAAGGCAGAAAGTAAAGAAATTGATTATTTAACTAAAGATGAATTAAACAAATATTTATCTGTTATATCAACTGATAATAGAAAAGGAGTAAGAGATTATACTCTTATTAATTTACTTTATGATAGTGGTTGTCGTGAGAGTGAATTAATAAACATTAAGGTGAACGATTTAGATTTAGACAATAACCCATGTGTTACATTATATGGTAAAGGAAGAAAACATAGAACGATTCCTATAACTTATGAAACAAGAAATCTAATAAACAAATATATCAAATTATTTAGATTGTCAAATTATGATTATTTATTTTGTGGAAATGGAAGCAACAAAGCATCTTCAAAGATGATTGTACATATTGTGAAAAAATACGCAAAATTATCAAAAATTAACAAAAATATACATCCGCATGTATTTAGACATTCAAGAGCAATGCACATGCTAGAAAATAATATTGCTTTAATAGACATATCCAATTTTTTAGGTCATTCATCAGTTACTACCACAGAAATATACGCAAAGGCAAATATAGAACTAAAGAGAAAAGCTATTCAAGCTGTCTACCCCATAGACGAAAATATTGATTATGAATGGAATAAAGATTCGGAAATATTAAAAAGTTTATTTGAATTATAAAAAGTTATTGGACAAAGCAATGCAAAAAACTACGATAAAATCGTAGTTTTGTTAATAATATGTCCGATAATTAATTTTGTCCGATAAT
>JAGBES010000021.1 GCA_017936845.1 Bacilli bacterium | reverse complement strand
TTTTGATGAACAAAGAAGAATTATTGAACATTTAATTGATAAAGTTGTAGTTAATGATAATGAAATCAATATTTACTACAATATTTACTAGACAATAAAATTTTCTCCCACTGGGGGTAATAGTCCAATTAAAGACATACTAATATTAATTTTTAAGGCATTTATGATAGTTTTATAATTATAAGGTAAAATTAATTTAAAAAATATTTGTGATTTATTAGCTTTAAAAGATCTAAGTAATTTAATTTTATTTTCATCAGTTTTATTAAAACCATCATTAACATTAATAATTGTTATAATTAATGAAATTAATAATGACATAATAATAATAGATTTAATACCAGCACCAAACCAAATAATTATAATTGGTCCAAGCGCCACTTTAGGTAAACTATTTAAAATAGTTAGAAAAGGATCAACTACTTTAAATACAAATTTATTCCACCATAAAATACTTGCTATTATACATCCTAAAAATGTACCTAAACTAAAACTTATTAATGTCTCATAAATAGTAGTCCATATATGTTGATATAAATTATTATTACTATGTAGCATGATAATGGTATTAATAACTTCTTTAGGACTAGAAGTAATAAAGCTATTAATTAAATCTTTATCAGCAAGAAATTGCCATAAAATAATAATTATTATTAATATAAAAACTTGAAAGAATCTGATTAAAAAATTATTAATCTTTAATTTCTTTAAATATAACTTATGTTCATTACTAAACATGGAAATCTATATCCTTCCAAATCATATCGTAATAATAACTAAATTTACTATCTTTTCTATTATTTATAGGTGTAGACTTTTTCTCTAAATTAATTTCATATATATTTTTAATTTTACTAGGTCTTCCAGTCAAAACAATTATTCTATCTGACATAGAAACAGCTTCTGCTATATCATGTGTTACCATAATGGCACTCTTTTTTTCTTTTTTTATGATTTTATATACATCATCAGATACGGCAAGTCTTGTTTGATAATCTAATGCACTGAAAGGTTCATCTAAAAGTAGAATATCAGGTTTAGTTGCAAGTGTTCTAATTAGAGCAACTCTTTGAATGCAGTATAGACACTTACTATCTAATTCCTTTATTTTATAAAGGTTAACTCGTGTTCTAATTCAAACTATTATTTTTAATATATTTTTTACTAAAGTTTAACTTTTCCTAGTATTTATAAGACTTGTCCAATGTGTCATAGTGATTCAAGCCTAATTATATATTTTATTAAAATTATGTATATTTAGAGTTTATATAAGTAATGAGTAGAGAGTAAGAATAATCAAACTCTCACTCAAAGTTCCATTTTATTTGAATATCTCTTTTATTATTTTCTTTATCTAATTTTCCAATAAAGATTTTATCAACAAATTCATCAATAATAACCCTATTTAGACTTTCAAGAGTTTCGTACTTACTAAAAATTTCTTTATAATTTAACGAACTATCTTGTTTGGCTTTATAATAATTAATTTCTTCATCAATTTCTTTTATTTGATTAGTATATATATCTTCATTTTTATTATAATCACCAATTAAATCTTTAAATTGCTCATTTGTTATAACACCATTAACTTTATCTTCATAAAGACTTTGTAGATATTTTCTAGTTTGTGCTATTTTTTTATTTACATCATTTTTTCTTTTTTCTAAAGCATTAATTTTACTTTCGAAACGATTATTTTTTTTAGTTTGTACAAGATTATCTAATTTAACTTCATCATAGTATTTTTTTATTTTACTATTAATTGCTTCTAGAATAATATTTTCTAATAAATCATATCTAATAGAATCTTTATTTATACAATCATCATATCCATCACGATTGTTAGAACATACTAGATATTCATGTTTACTAGAATTTTTCTTTCTCATATAATGATTACATTCTAGACAAAACACTTTACCAGAAAAATTGTGAATTGTTCCCGTTTTAGTAGATGGTTTAGTTCTTTCTTGCATCGCAATTTGTGTTTTGTTAAAAGTTTCTTTATCAATAATAGCTTCATGTGTATTTTCTATACGAATCCATTCATTTTTATCTTTATTTTTAATTTTATGATTTTTATAACTAACAGTGGTCCTTTTTCCTTGAACTAAATTACCTATATATAATTCATTTGAAAGAATTGTTTTTATAGCGTTTGTAGTCCATTTTATTTGTTCTCTAGGGCGATTACTTATTACATTAAGTTTAATTCCTTTTTGATACTTATAAAGAGAAGGACAGGGTATTTTTTTATTATTTAAATATTTTGCAATACCTGTAAATCCTAAACCTTTTAAATATAGTTCAAATATTTCTTTAACTACTTCTGAAGCAACTGGATCAACAACTAATTTATTATTATCATCTTTATCAACTTCATACCCAAATGCTGCGAAAGGGGAAATAAATTCTCCCTTACGCATTTTAGCATTAAAAGCACTACGAATATTATTAGAAGTATCTTCTAAAAACCATTCATTAACAAGTCCATTTATTTGACGAGATTTTTTATTACCTGCAACATTTGTATCAGCATTGTCAGCAAGACCTATAAATCTAACTCCCCACTCAATAAATTTATTATGAATATATTTTTCAATTACTTCCATATCCCTAGAAAATCTTGATTGACTCTTACATATAACGATATCTATTTTCCCATCTTCACAATCTTTTATCAATCTTTCAAATTCGGGTCTATAAGTTCCTGCACCAGATAAATCTTCATCTGAATATTCATCAACTAATATAAAATCATCGTGTTTATCAATTTCCATCATTAGTAAATGTCTTTGATTTTTAATTGACTCACTATCATCTAATTTATTTTGCTTATCTCTATCTTCATCAGATAATCTTAAATAAATACCAACTCTATATACCTTTTTCTTAACACTCTCCATTTCATTCATAACTATTACCTCCAATACTTAGGCAATAATTAGGATTTAAGTTAAACTTATAACCAATTACATTATAACAAATAAATTTCATTTATTATCCTTTAAGTTCTAACATTTCAATTATTTTGAATAATTTTTTATTTATTTGTTCTTTTAAATCTACTTCAGTTATAGTTTTACTTATAATATCAATAACATTGTACTGAATGTTTATAATAATTCCTCCTATCAGATTTATGTTAAGAATTTAATAAAACATTTGTAATCATAGTATGTGTTATTTATATAGTTTTTTCTCATATTACCAATCCTCCAATCATATTTCATTTTAACTTTATTCATTATTTTATTTGGTACATTTATTAAAAAAGATATATTTTTATACATTTTATGATTTATATTATTATTTGTTTTAATAACTAGATTACAATGTTTATCATAGAGAATATAAGAACATGGTATTTTATAAGCAAAAATCATCTTTATCAATTTCCTTTTTTTCGTATTTATGGATAATATTGTCTGCGTGATATTCAAACATATCATAATCAATTTCATCTTCTTCAATATCATGTTTACCAACTAGATGAGAAATAGCTTTACAAAATTTATCGCATAAGGTATACATTTTATTTTTAAATTTTTCAAAAGACTCTTGTAGTTTATCAATCTTATCTTCTAGACTTTCAATGATTTTATCTTTTTGTTTTATCAAATTACTTAAACTATTTATTTTAACTTTTTGTTCTTCTATAATAGTATCTCTTTCTTTAATACCACGACCATCTTTTAATTTAGCATTTTCACTTTGTAATAAGTTTATTTCTAAATTTAAATCATTAATCAAACTATCTTTTTTACGGATTATATTTTTATTTTTAGAATTTTCTTTACCAGTCGATTTAGAATATTCAATTAATTTATTTATATCTTCATCCTTATAACCCACTATTTTTCTTTTAACTGGATTTAAAATATCATTAGTTTCTATATCTTTAAATTCTTTATTAGTATCTAATTCTATATTGTTTAATTTTTGATTTTTTTGTAATTCCTTTTTCATATCATCTATTTGTTCTTGTAAATCCATGACGATTTTTTCATTTTTAGTTATATGATGGGCATTACCACCTATATTACCACGATCAAGATTAAAACCTTTCTTTGTTATATAATCATTAAAGTCATCTTGAATTTTAGCAAAAGATGCTTTCCCACCTAATTGTTTCCAAAAGTGATCACAATTTAAAAATTTACCAGTTTCAATGTTATACACATTTTTTCCTTTTTCGTCTTTCTTTTGTATAGGAACCATTTTTGTATTACCATTTTTATCAATACCTTCTCGATATAAAATTTTACCATTTTCATCGGTTTCAAATACTTTTCTTTTTACCTTATCAACTACTGGAAGAAAATAGAAGTGCATATGTGGTGTATCTTCATCATAATGAACTTCTGCATAAACTATATTTTCCTTACCAACAAGATTTTCTAAAAATATATAACTATCATCAAAAAATTGTTTAACTTTTTCTGGTATATCATTTTCAGATTTAATATCAGGAACTAGAATAGGTTTTCCTTTGTTTTTCCCTTTTTGAACTTTTCTACCACTATCTATAAAATTCATTCCTAAACTGGTAAAGAACTCTTTACCACTTGTTACGATAGCACCATTTAATAAGTTAACATTCTTGCTATCATTATAATATATTTCATTTTCTTTTAATTTAGAATAAACTTGTTCTTGTAGAGTAGTTTTAGAGAGTGGTACATAAGACGTATTAAATTTTGTTCTATCTTTGTCATAGTTTCCTGTACCTTTTCTTTTAACTAATTCTATACCGAGTCCACCTAAATCTTTGGCTTTAAATTTATTTTCAAATCTAATTACTTGCTTTCCATCATACATTTATTACCTCCTTGATATACTTATTTAGATGAATTGGTCATTTATTGACATATCTCACTAGGGCATAGCCCACGTGAGTTTAGGGATACCCTAAAAAACCATGCTTGTTTTACGCAAATACACCTAAACAAGAGTAAAGGTGTAATGCTACAAACAAGATTAAATAATAACTATCTACTAGATACTTATTATTTAATTTATTATTAAAATAGATTAGTTTCTATTTTAATAATTGTAAAAATATTCACTATCGTCACTTTCATGAGTAAACTCACAAAACGTGCCTCGTTCATTTTTTACTAACTTTTTAGAAAAAAGTTATCAAAAACTTTAATAGAAAATTATTCATTTTCTATAATAGGTTCTTCATATTTAGCAATATATTTACGAGCATTACTAACTCTATTACTTATAATATGAAGACCTTCACATTCTAATCTTTTAATATTTGAATTTAAAAGTTTGCCAAATCTTTTTGGTGTGATTGTTAAATTTAAATCTTTAATAATACTTGAACAAGTGAATTCAAATTCTATTTTTGAAATAGCATATTTAATCAATAAAACTAAATTTATATCTAATTCTTCTTCATCATCTTCTTCATGACAAACTGATAAAATACATTTATCATCTTTAATTAAAGATAAATCTAATCCTTCATAATCTCTATTATCAACTACTAATCTATACCTTTTTTTATCCACACTACTTTGAGTTAATCTTAATATTCCGTCAACAGCACCATCATAAGCAGTTGATCCTAATGATTTACCTTTTTTATTTAAATGATGAACAAACAAAATTGTTAAATGATATTTATAACAGTATTCTCTTAATTTTGGAATAGCAACTTGTCCTATATCGTCATAACTATTAGTTTCAATTTTTTTATCAAATTTAATATCTTTTATCATATCTATAATTAATAATTTACCACCAGACTCTGAAAATTGTTTTATATCATATTCCAAATCTCTTAAATAAAATACTGGATATTGATTTCTATCTATAAATTTAAAATTGTCATCAGTAAATTCAATATTCATAAGTTTTGTTCTTTCATATAATTGACTCCCAGAATTTTCTGTGCTAACATAAAGAACAGGTGAAGGTTTAATTTCAAATCCTAAAAATTGTTTGTTGTTTGCTATTGAGTCAGAAAGTTGTAGTGCTAACATAGACTTTCCAACTTTAGGTAATGCAACTAAACAATAAACACCTTCAGACTTCAACATTCCATTTACAATGAAGTCTTTTTTTATGCTATTTTTTATTTCTCCTAAAGATTTCATTAGATTCCTCCTTTCATTATTTTTTTTGCTATTATTGATGATTTTAGATAATCAACAACTCCCGTACCAATAGGGTTATTACTAGGCACCTTTGTAATTTGTTTTACGAGTCGGCAATTTACGGCGCTTACAATATCCAACTCTATGAGATTTTCAAACAACTATACATAAGTTGCAAATCTACGACAAATGCAACTTATAAGTTGAATATACACTTTAAAAATGCAAATGTCAACTAAAAAGTTGCAAAAATAATAAAATTTCTTCAAAAAAGTTGAATTATTGCTAAAAATATGGTATATTATAACTACGAAAGGGGCAATGTACCATGATACAAAATGACAAAAGCGTTGGAGAAATTATTGCTGAAGCAAGAGAAAAAAAAGGTATATCTAAAAGAGAACTTTCAAGACTTGCCAATATTAGTGATACCGAACTTGCTCGTATAGAATCAGGCGAAAGAGAAATACCTAATCCTAAAACATTAAGAAAGATAAGTAAATATATTGATATTAATTACAATGACTTAATGTATGCTGCTGGTCTTGGTTTTCAAGTTACTCCATTAAATCCTTTTTTAACAAACTATTATTCAAGTTTAAAAGGAGACCAAATAGTAGATGCAATTTTAAATACCTCTGCAATGATTAAAAACTGGGAAGAACTAGTTGAATCATTTAAACAAAAACTAACAAATGATAATATTCCTGATACTGAAAAAGAAGTGATGGAACAAACTATAGAAGATACCGAATATCAAATATCTACAAGTAAGGAAATTATTAATGTGTTAGAAAGTGCTAGAAGAAAGGAGGCAATTGAAAATGCAAAGAAAAATTAATTTAAGTAAATATCTAGTTATAATTACAAACATTTTATTACTATTTGCAATGGTAATATATTTAATCACTAAAAAAGATATAGCGTGTGCTATATACTGGATATTAGTATCATTAATGTTAATTTGTGAAGTGTTTTATGTACATACTTGGAGTAGAATTGGAATTGATTTAGACCATAATAAATCTAAGTCAATTAAAAGATCATTTGATGATGCTACTGCTATTATAATAGTATTAAGTGGTTTAATGTATTTAAGCGTAATGTTTTTAGAAATGATACAAAGTAGTATTAAAAGTAATATATATGTAATTATATTCACTTATTCACTTTTAACTATTGCCTTATTATTTAATTATTTATCAGTATATAGTGCTAATAAAGAAACAAAAGAACTTATTGAAAAAACTTTCAATAAAAGGAAAGGAGAATAATATGGAAGTAAAAGATATTAAGAAAGCTTTAATAGAACAAAAAAACATGAATTTATCTGGTAGTCTTTATCATAAGACACAACTTGATTTTGCATATAATACTAATCATATTGAAGGTTCAACTATTACTCCAGATGAAACAGCAAGTATTTATGATACAGGAACTATTTTAACAAGTAGTGAAAAAGTAATAGTATTAAAAGATGCTACTGAAACAAAAAATCATTTTACTTTATTTAAATATATGTTAGATACAATAGATGATAAATTATCAGAAGATATGATAAAAAAATTTCATTTTATCTTAAAAGATGGAACTTTAACTGATAGTGAAAAAGAATGGTTTAATGTTGGAGATTATAAAAAAAGAAAAAACTTTGTTGGAAATATTACTACATCATTACCAAATAATGTTCAAAATGACATGAAAGAATTAATGAATTGGTACGATAAAATTGATAAAAAAAGTATTGAAGACATTATTGAATTTCATGTTAGATTTGAGAAGATTCACCCATTCCAAGATGGAAATGGTAGAGTTGGTAGAATGATAATGTTTAGAGAATGTTTATATAATGATATTATGCCTTTCTATATAGAAGATAGAAATAAAGATTTTTATATAAGAGGAATAAAAGAATATCAAACAAATAATGTAAAAGGTTATTTAATTGATACTTGCTTAAATAGCCAAGATAATTATGAGAAACTTGTTAATTATTTTTTAGAAGATAATGAATAATGACATTTATGACATTTTTATTTGCTAGGGGTTAGTGAAAAAAGATGTCATAACGTCATAAAAAAGATATATCGTGTAGTATGATATATCTTTTTATTTGTACAAATCTTTAATTGCTTCAATGTATGTTTCTACTTTAATCTTATTTGTATCATCAAATGAACGATAGTTATTTATAATCATATTTTCTTTTTCAGATAGTACAAAATCTGATGGATTAGGATTGTCAGTTAAGTCAAGTAAATAATCAGTAGTTGTATTTAATATTTTTGCCATTTGAATAATAGTGGAAGTTTTAGGCTTTATTTTACCACTAATATATTGACTAATTGCTTCTTGTGAAACTTCTAACTCTACAGCTAATGATGTTAGTGATTTATTTTTTGCTTTTACTATCTTTTTCAAATTGTTCATTGTAGTAGCATTTTTCATTTAATACCTCCATTATTATTTTTTGAATTTTATATTAAAATTATATAATTATTACTTCAATTATGTTTGAAGTGTGGTATAATTAAAATTGAAGTAATAATTATAATAAAGGAGAGCAGTATGAATAAAAAAATAGAAAAGTTAAAATTTAATCGCAAATTAAATAAATTAGAGAAAACTATGAAAAAACAGGAAAAAATTATTAAAGAAACTTTGAAAAATTTAGATGAAATTGATAAAAAAAATAATTGGAAAGAAGTTAAATTAGATAAATAGGTTGTGCAATATGAGATACTATAATTTAAATGTTGAGGAAGTATTAAAGAACTTATCTACATCGAGAAATGGGCTTTCATCTAGCGAAGTAGAAAAAAGACTGAAAAAAGAAGGTTATAATAAATTACAGGATAATAAAAAACAATCTAATTTTCTAAAATTTCTAAATGAATTTAAAGATTTAATGATAATTATTTTGATAATATCATCGATAATTTCATTTATAATATCTTTATTGAATAATGAATCATTTACAGATAGTATTATAATTTTAGCAATAGTAATTATTAATGCTATATTAGGTTTTGCTCAAGAATTAAAGGCAGATAAAGCTATAGATTCGTTAAAGAAAATGCAAGTATCAAAAGTAAAAGTAAAAAGAAATGGAAATATATATATTATAAATAGTGAAGAAATTGTTAGAGGTGATATTCTTGTGCTAGAGGCTGGAGATACTGTCCCAGCTGATGCTAGATTAATATGGGAGGCATCACTCAAAGTTGATGAATCTTCTCTTACTGGTGAATCATTAGCTGTAAGCAAAAGTATTGTAAAACTTGAAAGTGATGTTGCACTATCGGAAAGAAAAAATATGATTTATTCAGGAACAAATGTGGTTTATGGAAAAGCACTTGCAGTTGTGACTGAGATAGGAATGAAAACTGAAATAGGAAAAATTGCAAATAGTTTAAATAATGAAGAAAAAGAAATAACACCACTTGAAATGAAAATAAATGAAATAAGCAAGGTATTATCTCTAATAATAGCAGTTATAATAGTTGTTATGTTTATAGTTGGAATTATTAAAGGTATGGAAATAACCGAAGTAATAATGCTTTCTATATCACTTGCAGTTGCTGCAATACCTGAGGGACTACCTGCGGTTATTACTATTACACTTTCGTTAGGAATAAGTTCAATGGCGAAAAAGAAAGCTATTGTTAGAAAGATGTCTTCTGTTGAAACACTAGGTTGTACTGAAATTATTTGTTCTGATAAAACAGGTACTATAACTCAAAATAAAATGAAAATTAGAGAATTATATTATGATAATAATTTATATAATGAAAATGATACATTACTTGAAAACTTGCTTCTTGATATTATGATTTTAAATAATGATGTTTGTAAGAATGAAAATGAATATATTGGTGATCCAACAGAAATAGCTTTATATAATTATTGTGAATGTACTTTGGATGTAGATCATATTAAAAATGAACACCAAAGAATAGATGAATTGCCCTTTGACTCTGATAGAAAAATGATGTCTACAATTAATCGATTTGATGATTGCAATAAGATATTAACAAAAGGTAGTTTCGATTCTATTATTAAATGCTGTAATAGAATATTAGAAGATGGAAAAATAAAAAAATTAACTGATGATAAAATAAAAGAATTAAAAGAAATAGAAATTCAAGAATCAAATAAAGCGTTTAGGATTCTATCTTTCGCATATAAAGATTTAAATAATGAATATGAATTAAATAATAATCTTGAATCTGAACTTGTATTTGTTGGAATGACTTGTATGATGGATCCACCTAGAGATGATGTAAAAGAAGCAATAGAGATGTGTAAATTAGCACATATTAAACCAATAATGATTACAGGAGATAGCTTGTCAACTGCAACTTCAATAGCAAAAGAAATAGGAATACTAGAAACTGATGATGAGGCAATTTCAGGAATTGAATTAGATAAATATTCCGAAGAAGAACTTAAAGATATTGTTAATAATTTTTCTGTTTACGCTAGAGTTAGTCCTATAAATAAATTATCGATTGTAAATGCTTGGAAAGCTAATAATAAAATTGTTGCTATGACTGGTGATGGAGTAAATGATGCACCAGCACTTAAAAATGCAAATATTGGTGTTGGTATGGGAATAACTGGGACAGAAGTTTCAAAGGGGGTTTCGGATATAATACTTTCTGATGATAGTTTTTCAACAATAGTTACTGCAGTAAAAGAAGGTAGAAGAATATATGATAACATTAGAAATGTTTTAGTTTATTTATTGACAGGTAATATTGCAGAGGTTTTAATAGTATTTTTAGGTATGATATTTGGATTAGAAATATTTTTACCTATTCAACTTTTATATATAAATTTAATAACAGATTCAATACCTGCAATAGCGCTTGCATTTGAAAAAGAACAAAGTGATATTATGAGTAGAAATGTTAGAAAAAAAGATAGTTCATTTTTTACACCATTTCTCATTTCAAAAATTATTATCTCATCAATTTTAAAAACAATTGCGGTTATTCTTGTATATTTCTTAAATAAAGAGTTATATGGAATAAATGATGGTACTACAATGGCATTTTTAACTTTGATAATATTAGAAATGATTTTTGCATACTCCTGTAGAAATTTAAAGAAAAGCATTTTTGAAACTGGAATGTTTGGAAATAGTTATATGAATAAAAGTATGATTATTTTAATTTTAATACAAATTATTATATTTACTACTCCACTTAAATCTATATTTAATATTGTATCATTAAATATATTACAAGTTTTATATTGTGTAGGAGTATGTATATGTATTTTCTTAATTGATGAATTATTTAAGTCAGTATTAAGAAAAAAATTTAAGGATTAATTTTTAAAAAATATGGGGAAAATATATTTTTTTAAATTAAAATGGTATAATGCAAGTGAGGAACAATATGAAAAATAAAAATGATGAAATAAAAATGGTAAATACTGAAGAAATTTATGTAACTATGGAGCAATTAGAACCTATATTGTCTGAATCAGGTTATTCATATTATGCTCATGGAACAGGTAGAAAAGGTAATGACGAAAGTGTTGTGGATTCTATTTTTGAAATGGGATTAAGAACAAAAGATAATTCACTATATAAGACGTCAAAGCAAATGGGAATGCCAACCCTAGAAATGATATCTAAATATCAAGAATTGGGTTTAAATCCTCCAACTTTAGAAGAAGTTGAAAATGAATTTAATAATTGGGATCATAAAGATTCTAAAAAAATTATAATTCTTCGTTTGCCAAATGAGTATATAAATCAATCTGCAGATAATGGTGATTTGCAAGGCGAAAAATATGGGGCTTTTATGACAGAAATGTATGATGAAAATCAAAATATGAATTTATATGTTGATTCACAGTTTATAATTGGATGTTATGATGTAGAAAAACAGGCTGTAAGAATTAATAAAAAATTTGAAAGAATTATGTCTGAAGATACATTATCTAAGGTGAAAGAAAGATATAAAAAGGTATTAGAAATAACAAAAAAAAGATTACAAGCAGAACCTATTTTTGAAGGATATGCACAAATATTAAATCAGTTAGATCAACAGGACGTTCAAGCTAAGTCACAACCGATATCTCAACAAGAAATAATATCTGATTTCGGAGATGATATTGACTGGGGATTTCCTACGTTAGATGAAAATGAAAAACATAGATAAAAAGATATGGATGCAAATTCCATATCTTTTGTTTTAATTTATTACAGAATAACAATAATCATATATTAGCAAGTTCCTATTAATTTCTGCATTTATAATCTTATTATTAAAATCATTTTCGTAAATATTAAATAACATTTCAACTGTGAAACATTTCTTTTCATTTTCAGATAGTTCTAAATATTTTGAGGATAACAATAATAATTTTTCATATTTACTAAAATTAACTATTGTTTTTAAATAACTATCATCAAGTATATCCATTACTTCTTTTAAAAGAATAATTATATCTCTTATATTAAATGTAGTATTAAAACTTTTATTTTCCATTATATATATTGCTAATCTGATTTTATCTTTATCATTTAATTTATCAAATTTATCTATTAAATCAATTACTTTTTCTGTATTATTTTCTAATAACATAATAATCATTTCTCCTTTATCTATAATGGTTATAAGCAAATCCTAATTATTACACTTGTGTCTATACTAACTTCATACAACTCTCTGTCTCATTCCACCAGATAAATTATCTGGATATTTATCTTTAAATTCGTATAATCCATAATCTTTTAATAACTTTTCTACATATTCTTTATTTTCTTGATTTAAATTTTTATTAATCTCTAATCCTATTAGACAATTGCTTAAAATATTTCTAAAATCAAATAAACTATCATCTTGTAACATATATCCAATTTTTGAATCATTATTAAATTTTATTTTTCCGTCACTATGATCAATAAGATTACATAATATTGACAAAATGGTACTTTTGCCACAACCGCTAGGACCAACTATTGAAACAAATTCACCTTTATATAAATCAAAAGAAAAATCATCAACAGCTAATATTTCATCTTTTTTAGTGTGATAAATTTTTCTTAAATTTTTAACTTCTAATATTTTATTCATTATTTAGAAAATGAGTTATCTACTAATTTATCAAAAGGTGCTTTTTTATCAAGTTCATTATCATTTTTTATAATTTCTTGTATATGATTAAAATCTTTTTCATTTATTTCTGTTGTTTCATACCATGAATCTATATTTTTATATTTCTCTATTGCATTAACTAGTTCATTATATGAAACATCTGGAAAGTATGAAGTAATTGTATTAGCAATTTCTTTAGCAGTATGATTATGAACATAGTCAAGTCCTCTTTTAGTAGCTTTTGTAAATCCTTCTATAACATCTTTATTTTTATTTATATAGCTTTTTCTAGCATTATAAGTTGTATATGGTACATTCCCACCTAATTCACCTATTGAAGCTACAATATAACCATATCCTTGTTTAACTAATTGTGAAGCTGAAGGTTCAAAAGCTGTTACATAGTCACCAGTTCCTCCTATAAATGCACCATTCATAGATGCAAAAGCAATACTTGTATCAAAATTTAAATCTTTATCAGTATTTATACCATTTTGATTTAATGCCCATTTCAAAGTCATAGAAGGCATTCCACCTTTTCTACCAGCAATTATATGACTACCTTTTAAATCTGTAATTTTGAAGTTTTTATTTTCTTTTCTTGAAATTAGGAAACTTCCATCTTTTTTAGTAAGTGCAGAAAAATTAATTAAATAATCTTTTTCACCTTGATTATATATATATATTGTTTGTTCACTTCCACAAAATCCTATTTGTACATCGCCAGATAATACAGCAGCTGCAACAGCATCAGCTCCTGGTGTTAATATTATTTCAACATCTAATCCTTCATCTTCATAATATCCTAATGAATGAGCTACATATTGTGGTGCATAAAAAACAGAGTGTGTAACTTCAGCAACTTTTATTTTCTTTAGATTACTTTCTTTTCTAGTACACATAAATATTGTTAAAGCAATTATGACTGCTATTAAAACAATACCTAGTGAAAATAATATTTTTTTCAAAAATATCCCTCCCTATATTTTCTAATTTATTATATGAAAATTCTAAATTATGGTACTACTTCAGTTTGTTAATAAAAAAATTAATTAAAAAATGTTGACAATAATTTAATTTATGTGATATAATTTTAGCGTTGTATGGGGAATTAGCTCAGTTGGCTAGAGCGCCACGCTTGCACCGTGGAGGTCAAGGGTTCGAATCCCTTATTCTCCACCATATGATATTTAACCGTTGAATTTCAACGGTTTTTATTTTTATCTTAATTATATTTTATTAAATTATATGAAATATATTAAAAAAAAATAAGTATATAACTTATTTATTAGTAAATCTATAGAGATTAAATGATGGTTTATTAAATAATCTAAAGTTAACAGTAGATGTTCCTATACCATTTGATACATATAAATCAGTATTTTTAACTTTATAATATGTATCATAGTATTTTCTAGAACCCATAGGTAAAGTAAATTTTAAAGCACCAATTATAGGAATTCTTACTTGTCCATTGTGTGAATGACCAGCAAGAACTAGATTATAATCATTTAAATTAATATCGTCAATATAATCAGGCTCATGCATTAGTAAAATAGAATATATTGGCTTTTCATCATCTTTCTTATCTTTTAGATAAGAACTAGAATCATTTAATTTTTCATTTATGCTTTTTTTACCATATGAATTAGTGCTCATGCCCGAAATCATTATATATTTATCGTTTCTTAAATATATCAAATCATAATTATCATTTAGTATTTTAAAACCACTGTTTTCAACAATTAAATCCCAATCTTTAAAATAATAATCATGGTTACCATTAATAGCATACTTTCCTACTGTAGCATTCATTTCAGATAAAATAGAACTAATTTTATCAGCTTCTTCATTGTTTAATTTATTATCTTGATCAATTAAATCTCCAGTAAAAACAATAATATCTGGTTTAGTCATATTAACTTTTTTTACTAATTCATTTAATTCTTTTTCAAAAGTAATTCTCCCATAATGGATATCTGAAATGTGAACAATTTTTAAACCATAATATTCATCAGTAAAATTTTTATTAACTATTTTATATTCGTGAATTTGAATATTTTTTGTAGCTATAAATCTACTATACAAAAGAATAGATGAAATTGTAATAATTAAAATAATAAAAAATATAATTATTTTCTTTACAGTTCCTTTTTTCAATTTTTATCACCAATACTATTTTATCATATAAAAAAAAAGAAGAAAACTTCTTTTATGAAAAAATTAATAATATAAATTGTAATGCGATTAATATACCATTATGCATAAAATGTAAAGCGATAGAAATAAATATATTGTCAGAATCAGCTAAAATATATGCAAAAGCAAACCCTGGAGCACAATAAGGAATTAAATATAGTAAATCAGTTAAACCAGAATATCCACTAACAATATGTAATCCACCAAATATTAATCCAGAAACAATAATAAATATAATCTTATTTGGAATAATATTTTTTATACTTTGTCTAAAAACTAATTCTTCTACAAAAGGAGCATATATAACAGAAGAAAAAAATATATAAATTGGACTTATTTTAAACATCTCTCTTAATGTTTCTTCATTAGAAGATATACCATTATCTAAAAAGAAATTTATAAATAGATTACTAATCATCATGATTGCAACAGCTATTAACCAAAATTTAAAGTATTTTTTAAAATATTGTTTATGATTCTTTTTCATATTTTCAAAGTCTTTTGATAGTTTTTTATTTAACAAAAGTGCAATTAGACATATAGTTACAATTTCCCAAATAATTAAATATATAATTTTAAAGGAAGTTGATAGTTCAGTATAATCAATTCCAAACAAACTTAGAAAATATATTTCTAAATCAGAAATAAAAAAATAAATAAAAATACATCCAAAGCCTAATAAAGCATTAACCAAATAATTTATAAATTTTTTGCTATTTTTCATCATATCACCTATATTATTATAACATGTAAAATAAAAAAAAGTTATAAAATTATAAAAAAAGGTTTTAAAAAATGAATTTTATGATATAATTGTAATAGTGAAGCGAAGAGTGGGAAATCCCACTCTTTAATATAATTTATGGAGAGGTATATGAAGATAGAAGAAAAAATAAGAAATTTAGTTGAAAAAACAATTACAGATAATAATTATATTTTAGATCAAGTTGTTTATGAGAAAGAGGGAAGTATAAATTTTCTTAGAATCATTATTGATAAACAAGGAATTATGGAAGTAGAAGATTGTGTAACAGTATCTAATTTAATAAATCCAATTATTGATGAAGCGGATCCAATAGAAGAAAATTATATTTTAGATGTATGTTCAAAAGAGAAAGGTTGTGAATAAAATGGATAACAAAGAATTTAAAAGAGCAGTAGATTTATTAGTAAAAGAAAAAGGAATAAATCCTGAAGTTATATATGAAGCATTAGAACTTGCATTAACATCAGCATATAAAAAAAATTATAACTCATTATCAAATGTTAGAATAGATATTAATCGTGAAACAGGAGAGGTAAAAGTATATTCTTATAAAACAGTAGTTGATAGAAATGAAGAAGATAAGTATAAAAAATTTTCAGATATTGATTTTTCAACAATTAATGAAGAAGATGATGAAGATGAACCAGTATTACCATTTGTATATGATGAGAAAATTCATTTAACATTAGAAGAAGCAAGAAAAATTGTTCCAGATATTAAAATAGGAGAAACAATAGAAGAAGAAGTAACACCAAAAGATTTTGGAAGAGTAGCAGCTTCTACTGCAAAACAAGTTGTTATACAAAAAATAAGAGAAGCAGAAAGAAATGTTATAATAGAAGAATTTTCAGATAAAGAAGAAGAACTAGCTACAGGAATAGTAGCAATGGAAGATGAAAGAAATTATTATATAGATTTAGGAAGAACACAAGGAATCTTACCAAAATCAGAAATAATACCAGGAGAAAATATAAAAATGGGATCATCTATAAAAGTATATATTACTAAAGTAGAAAATAATTCAAAAGGTCCATTAATTTTATTATCAAGAACACACTATGGTTTTGTAAAAAGATTATTTGAGTTAGAAATTCCAGAAGTAAACGAGGGAATAATTTTGATATATAGTGTAGCACGTGATGCTGGAAATAGAACTAAGATTGCCGTATATTCAGAAGATCCAAATGTAGATCCAGTAGGATCATGTATAGGAGAAAGAGGTTCTAGAATAAACAATATAATAAAAGAATTAAATGGTGAAAAAGTAGATATAATTCCATATGATAAAGATGCTACTAAGTTTATAGAAAATGCATTAAGTCCAGCTAGAAATTTACATGTCTTTATAACAAATGAAGAAAAAAAGGAAGCATATGTAATAGTAGATGATGATAACCTATCATTAGCAATTGGTAAAAAAGGATCAAATGTTAGATTAGCTGCTCGTTTAACGCACTATAAGATAGATGTAAAAAGTTATGATCAAGCAAGAGAAGATGGAATAAATATACTAGGTGATTAAATGAAAATAAAAAAAATACCTATGAGGACTTGCGTAATAACAAAAGAAAAATGTCCTAAAAAAGATTTAATAAGAGTAGTTAGAACACCAGAAGGTAAAGTTATAGTTGATATAACAGGAAAAGCAAATGGTAGAGGAGCATATTTAAAAAAGGACTTAGAAACAATAATGAAAGCAAAACAAAATAAACAACTTGATAAACATTTAGAAACAGAAGTTTCTGAAGAAATATACGAAGAATTAAAATCATATTTATAAAATACTAGGGGGTATTGGTATGCCAGGAAAAAGAGAAGACTATATTACATGGGATGAATATTTTATGGAACATGCTATATTAGCTGCTAAAAGAAGTAAAGATCCCAGTACACAAGTAGGTGCATGTATTGTAAAAGATAATAAAATATTATCTGAAGGATATAATGGTTCAACAAAAGGATTTTCTGATGATGAAATACCTTATAACTGTGAAGGAGAAGATCCAAATAGTAAGTATTATAATGATATATCCAAAATAAAAAATACATTTATTGTACACGCAGAATTAAATTCAATATTAAACTACAGAGGTAGTCATAGTGATTTAGATAATTCAACAATATTTGTAACTCTATTTCCTTGCTTAGAGTGTACAAAAGCTATAATTCAATCAGGAATAAAAAAGGTTGTATATTTAAAAGAATATCGTTTCACTGATAAAGTAGCTTTAGCAAAACTTATGTTTGATAAAGCAGATGTAGAATATATTTCATATGAAGAACTAATAAATAAAAAGGTTAAAGTAAAAAAATAAGAAAGAGGTGATATTATGATGTCAGTTATTGAGTATGCATTAGATGTTAATAAATCTGTAGGAGAAATAATAAAAAAATGTAAAGAATTAGGTATAAATATAAATAATGAAGAAGATTTATTAAGCGAAGAAGATATTATTGAACTTGATAATGTAATAGATGAAGTAATAGATGAAGAAGAAATAGAAGAATTAGCAGAAATGGTTGCAGAAAAAGAAGATATTGACTTAGATGAAACAATTTCAAAACAAAAAGTTAAACCTAAAAAGGTAGTACCTAAAGTATCAAAAAAGGAATTAGCAACTAAGAAAAAAGAAATGTATAAAAATAAGGAAAAACTACAATCAAATAATGAAAAAGATGAAAATATTATAATATATAAAGAAGGTATGCGTGTAGGAGAAATTGCTAATAAATTAAATGTACCAGCTACTGAATTAATAAAAAAACTATTTATGTTAGGAATAATGGCTAATGTAAATAATAGTTTAGATTTTGAAAATACAGAAATACTAGTATCAGAATATGGAAAAGAACTTAAAAGAGAAGAAACCGTAAATGTTGCTAATTTTGAAGAATTTGTTGTAAATGATAAAGAAGAAGATTTAATAAAAAGAGCTCCAGTAGTAACAATAATGGGCCATGTAGACCATGGAAAAACAACTCTCCTTGATACAATTAGAAAGACAAATGTAGCTTTAGGGGAAGCTGGAGGAATAACACAAGCAATAAGTGCATATCAAGTAGAACATAATGGAGAGAGAATAACATTTATAGATACTCCAGGACATGCGGCATTTACAGAAATGAGAGCTCGTGGTGCAAGTATTACCGATATAGTAATTATTATAGTTGCTGCAGATGACGGTGTTATGCCTCAAACAAAAGAAGCAATAGATCATGCTAAAGCAGCTAATGTACCAATATTAGTTGCTATAAATAAAATAGACAAACCAGATGCTAATGTAGAAAAAGTTATGACAGAACTTGCAGAATATGGATTAACACCAGAAGCATGGGGTGGAGATACAATATTTACAAATATTTCAGCAAAAGCAGGAATAGGTATTGATGAACTTTTAGAAAATATTCTTTTAGTAGCTGAAATGGAAGAATATAAAGCAAATCCATCACGTTATGCAATTGGAACAGTTATTGAATCAAGACTTGATAAACAAGTTGGAACAGTAGCAACTGTATTAATACAAAATGGAACTTTAAGACTTGGAGATCCAGTAGTTGTTGGAACAAGTTATGGAAAAGTAAGAACTTTAAAAAATGATCAAGGAAAAGAAATAACAGAAGCAACTCCTTCTACACCAGTAGAAATAACAGGGCTTTCTGATGTTCCAGAAGCTGGAGATAGATTTATGGCTTTTGAAACAGAAAAAGAAGCTCATAATATAAGTGAACAAAGAAAAACAGCAGCAAAATTAAAAGAAAATAAATCAAGTGAAGCTGTTTCATTAGATGATTTATTTAATAAAATTGGTGAAGGATTAAAAGAAATTAATGTTATTATAAAAGCAGATGTACATGGTTCAAGTGAAGCAGTTAAAAATTCATTAGAAAAAATAGAAGTTGAAGATGTAAGAGTAAAGGTTATTAGAAGTAGTGTAGGATCTATTACTGAAAGTGACATCGTACTTGCTAAAGCATCAAATGCTATTATTATTGGTTTTAATGTAAGACCTACTAATGCAATTAGAGATATTGCTAAAGAAAATAATGTAGAAATTAGATTATATAATATTATATATAAAGCAGTAGAAGAAATAGAAGCAGCAATGAAAGGTATGTTAGAACCTGTATATGAAGAAAAAATAATAGGTTCAGCAGAAATAAGACAATTATTTAAATTCTCAAAAGTTGGTACAATTGCTGGATCATATGTAATAGATGGTCTAATTAAAAGAGATGCAAAAGCAAGAATAATAAGAGATGGCGTTGTTGTATATGATGGAAATATAGGATCAGTCCAAAGAGAAAAAGATACTGTAAAAGAAGTTAAAAAAGGATTAGAATGTGGTATCACAATAGAAAACTTTAATGATATAAAGGTAAAAGATATAATAGAAGCATATGAAATGGTAGAAATAGAAAGATAATTCTTTCTATTTTATTGTAAAAAAATTTTAATTATTATATAATGTATGTAGGTGATAATATGAGCATTAAAATAGATAGAATAGCAAGTAATCTTGTAAAAGAAATAAGTTATATACTTGCTAATGAAGTAAAAGATCAAGATATAAAATTTGTAACTGTAACAGATTGTCATGTAACTAATGATCTAAGTTATGCTAAAGTATATTATACTATACTTGATGATTCAAAAAAGGATTCAACAAAAAAGGCTTTGAAAAATGCAGCTGGATTTATTAGAAAAGAACTTATGGAAAGAGTTGATATAAGATATGTTCCAGAACTTGAATTTATCTACGATGAATCAATAGAATATGGTAAAAAAATAGAAAATATAATTGAAGAAATTCATAAAGAAGATATTGAAAAATAAAAGTAAAAATAATATAATATAAATAATTAATTGTGATAAATATTAAGTAGTTATTTTATTAGTAATTAGAAAGTTAACGGTCGATGAAAGTTAACCAAGATAAAATATACGAATTACGTATTTTGAATTGAATCGGATAATTCCGTTATAAATTAAAGAGCATAAATCATTATGAAATAAGGTGGTACCGCGAATAATTCGTCCTTATATTTATAATGATTTTTTAAATAGGAGGTTTTTATGATAAAAAGAATTATTTTTGACTTAGACAATACAATTATATTGTGGAAAGATGAATATGTAGAAGCACTAAAAAAAACAATGAAAGAATTTGATATAGATGTAGATTATAAAATAATAGATAAAGTAATAGAAGAACAAGAAAAAATAAGAAAAATATTAACTAAAGAAATACTATTACAAGATATAAATAGAAATACTAATTTAAATTTAGATATAGAATTTATAAATAAACTATTAATAAATCAATCTACATTAGCACCACAAAATGATGAAAAAATGATAGAATTATTTACATATTTAGATAAAAAATATGAAATAGTTTTACTTACAAATTATTTCAAAGAAGCGCAAGTAGGAAGATTAAAAACATTAGGAATAGATAAATTCTTTAAAGAATTCTATGGATGTGAAGAAATAACATTAAAACCAAATAAGGAAGCATTCATAAAAGCAATTGGTCCTTATAAACCAAATGAATGTTTGATGATAGGTGATAATTATGAAGTTGATATAAAAGGAGCAAAAGTATTAAATATAAATGTAATACAAGTAGACTTGAAAAACAAAATAAAAGAAAAACAAAAACATAAAGTAATAAAAAGTCTTTATGAATTAAAGGAGATGCTATAATGGAATTAAATAAATATATTGATCATACTAATTTAAAAGTTACTTCAAATTTAAAAGATATAGAAAAGTTATGTGAAGAAGCTAAAAAATATCATTTTGCTTCAGTATGTGTGTCACCTTATTATGTAAAATTAGCTAAAAATTTACTTAAAGATTCTACTGTATCAGTATGCACAGTAATAGGTTTTCCAAATGGATATAATACAAAAGAAACAAAAGTTTTTGAAGCTATAAATGCTATAGAAAATGGTGCAGATGAAATAGATATGGTAATTAATATAGAAGCACTAAAAAATAAAGAATATGATTATATAAAAGAAGAAATAGAAGAAATAAGAGATTCAATAGATGGACATATTTTAAAAGTAATAATAGAAACTTGTTATTTAGATAAAAATGAAATAATTAAAATGACAGAAATATGTAGTGAAACATTTGTTAATTTTATAAAAACATCAACAGGATTTGGTCCAAAAGGAGCACAATTAGAAGACATAGAATTAATAAATAAACATAAAAATGAAATACTTGAAATAAAAGCTAGTGGAGGAATTAAAACATTAGAAGAAGCTGAAGCTATGATAAACAAAGGTGCTACAAGGCTTGGAACTAGTAATGGTGTAGAAATAATGAAAGATGGTATAAATAATGATGGAAGATAATAACAATATAAAAAAAATAGATAGTGTAAAATTAGCAAAAGATAGAGGTTTTGATGTTCAATTATCAAAACTACTAGAAAAGAATATTAGAGGATGCATATTAATCAATAAAGAAAAAAAAGAAAAAATTATAGTGATAGATGATTTTCAAACATTAGAATATAAAAGATTTGTAGTAGCTTACTTTATTAGCTTATATGATTTATATTTAAAAGAAGAAAAAAGATATGGCAAAACAATTTCAGATATAGATTTTTATCAAGAAGAAAATGAAGAAATAGTTGAATATGCTATTAATTTACTTACAGAAAATAAATTAATGACAACATATTTAAAAAATGAAGTGTTCACAAATGACTGTGAATTATGCTACTTATTAATGAGAAAATATAAAATTCCAGAATTTGCTTTAAGACAAAAAATAAAAAAATATAGGAGTGATAAATGATGACATTATTTGAAGAATTAAAATGGAGAGGACTTATTAAAGATGTAACCAGTCCAGATTTAGAAGATAAATTAAACAATGAAAAATTAACATTTTATATAGGAACAGATCCAACTGCTGATTCTATGCATTTAGGACATTTATCAAGTTTTTTAATATCAAAAAGATTAGCTGATGCTGGACACAAACCAATACTTTTAATAGGAGGAGCAACAGGACGTATTGGAGATCCTAGACCAACTACAGAAAGAGAAATGAAATCAGTTGAAGAGATAGAACATAATATTGAATGTTTAACAAAACAAGCAGAAGAATTATTTGGCTTTGAAGTAGTAAATAACTATGATTGGTCAAAAGATATTAATTTTATTGATTTTTTAAGAGATTATGGAAAATATTTTAATATAAATTATATGTTAGATAAAGATATAATAAGAAGAAGATTAGAAAACGGTATAACATATACTGAATTTTCTTACATGATTATGCAAGCCTTAGATTTTTTACATCTATATGAAACAAAAAATTGTACTTTACAAGTAGCAGGTTCAGATCAATGGGGAAATATTACAGCAGGTGTAGATTTAATTAGAAAAAAAACAGGGAAAGAAGTATATGCTTTTACTATGCCATTAGTAACAGATTCAACTGGCAAAAAATTTGGTAAATCAGAAGGTAATGCTTTATGGCTAGATAAAAATAAAACATCTAGTTATGAATTATATCAATTCTTAATAAATGCTGAAGATGAAAAAATAATAGATTATTTAAAAGTATTTACATTTTTAACAAAAGAAGAAATAGAAGCAATAGAAAAAGAACATAATGAAAAACCTGAACTTAGAATAGCCCAAAAAAAATTAGCTGAATGTGTTATAACTTTCTTACATGGTAAAGAAGAATATAATAAAGCCTTAAAAATAAGTGAAGCTTTATTTAGTGGTAATATAAAAGAATTAAAATTAGATGAAATTGAAAGTGCTTTTAAAGATATTCCAAGTTTTACTATTGATAAAGAATATAGTTTAATAGATTTAATTGTTAATAATGGTATTGCTTCAAGTAAAAGAGAAGCAAGAGAATTTATAAATGCTGGTTCTATTTTAATAAATGGTGATAAAGTAACTGATGAAAATGAAATTATTTCTAAAGATAAAGCTATAGAAAATAAAGCTATAGTTATAAGAAGAGGAAAGAAAAAATATTATATGGGAATATTTGAATAACTGTTAATCAGTTATTTTTTGTAACTAAAAGGCCTATACTAAATATAATAAATAGAGGTGAAAAAATGAATCAAGAATATCAATGTATAGGAGAAAATGTATTTGTAAAAGAAGATGTTAAAAATAAAGTATATAAATGTAGTAAAAATATAGAAGATATATTAATAGAAGAAAATATAATAGAAACATTAGAAATGAAAAAAAGAGATAATAATTATTTAATAAGTAATTTTACTAATATAAAAAAAATATTAACAAAATTAAATATGTTTAGTATAGTATTTATAACATTAATAGTATTAGGAACATTTATAAATACATTAAATATTTTGATGCTTTTACCATTATTATTGATAATACCAATGGAAATTACAGTAACTAAATTAGAAAATAACTATAAACAAAAAATAAAAAATATATTATTTGAAAATATAGCACTATCAAAAATAATAAATAAAAGTAAGAAAAAATTAAAATATTTAAATAATAAAAAAAATAATGATACTATAAAAAATACTAAATTAATAAAAATAGATGATAAAGAAAAAATAAAAGAAGCCTTACAGGATGTAAAATCATACAATCTATACAATCAAAATAAAGATTTGTATATAGAATTATATAATGAAGATAAACTAAAGGAAAAAATAGATGATGAGATAGTATATAATAAAATAAATAATTATATTGAAGAAGATTTAAAAATTAAAGTTAAAATCAAAAAGTAGTAAATCTGCTTTTTTTATTGACTTTAATTTATTAATAGTTTACTATTTAATTAAGTAGTACCCTAAAGGAAGTGTATTAAGTTGAAAAAAGAGATATTTCAATTTCTTTTGCAGTACAAATTAAAACTATTTTTAAGTATGATATGTGTAATATTAGAAGTAATAATGGAATTATCATTGCCACTTATTTTAGCAAACATAATAAATATTGGTATAACTAATAATGATATAAAATATATAATTATTAAAATAATTATAATGCTTTTAATATTAATACTTGGAATTATTGGAAGTATATTAGGAACATATATATCAACTTTTATTAGTGTAGATATATCCACTAAATTAAGAAAAAAAATAGTAAATAAATCATTAAATTTAGATTATAAAAATATAGATCATTTAAATATAGGAAATATAGTAACGCTTACTACAAATGATATATCAAATATAGAAAACGTTATATTTTTAATTCTAAAAGTATTTATTAAAGTACCAATTATAATAATAGGTAGTATATTTATGTGTTTAACACTTAGTTTAAAATTGTCATTAATACTATTAATAATAGTACCAATTATAATTATAATAAGTTATATATTTATGAAAAAATCATATCCGTATTTTAGAATAACATATGAAAAAATAGATTCATTTAACTCTAAAGTTAGAGAAAATATAAATATGATAAAATTAGTAAAAGCAAATAATAAAGAAAAATATGAAATAAATAAATTTAAAGTGCAAAATAATGAACTAAAAAACATAAATATCAAAGCATTAAAAATATTATCTTTAATGATGCCATTAATAATATTTATAATTAATATAACAACAATTTTAATATTAATAATTAGTAAACAACAGATAAAATATGGTTTTGAAATAGGTAATATAACAGCATTTATAGAATATATAAGCTTACTTTTATCATCAATAATATCAGTATCAATGATTTTTTTATTGATATTAGAAAGTACTGTATCAATGAAAAGAATAAAAGAAATATTAACTAAAAAAGAAGAAATAAAAAATAAAGGAAAGATATTAAATAGAATAAAACAAATAGAATTAAAAAATGTATGCTTCTCATATAATAAAAAATATAATTTAGAAAACATAAACTTAATAATAAAAAACAAAGAAAAAATAGCTATTGTAGGAGAATCTGGAAGTGGTAAAACAACTCTTATTAATCTTCTTACAAGAAATTATGATATAACAAAAGGAAATGTATTAATAAATGATATAGATATAAGAAAATATAATATTAGTAGTTTAAGAAAAGAAATAAGAATAATTAATCAAAAAAATAATGTATTTAAAAATACAATAGCAAATAATATAAAATTTAATAAAAAGATAAATATAGAAAAAGTTTTAAAAATTACATTGTCAGAAAACATTGTAAATAAAAAAGAAAAGAAATTAAAATATATAATAGAACAAAATGGAAAAAATTTAAGTGGGGGAGAAAAAGAAAGAATAATTTTATGTAGAAGTTTATTAGAAGATTTTAGTTTATTAGTTCTTGATGATTCACTAAGTGCTTTAGACTTAAAAACAGAAGAAAAAATAATAAAAAATATCTTAAAAGAATATAAAGATAAAACAATTATATTTATAACAAATAGAATAAGAACAGTAAAAAATTTTGATAAAATAGTATTAATAAGTAACGGCAAAATAGAAAAAATAGGAACACACGAAGAACTATTAGATAACCAAAACTATAAGAAATTATACGATATAGGGGAGGTTATATAATGAATAATTTAAAAAGAATATTTTCATACATGAAAAAAAATACAATAATAACTCTAATAATACTTACAATAATATCAACATTAATAGGAGTAATAACACCATACATTATAGGTAAAGCAATAGATAATATAAATAAAAATATAATAAACTTATTAATAGTATTATTAATATTTTATATTATGAAATTAATTATAAGTATAATAACAAATAATATAGTAATAATAAAAAGTCAAAACATTTTATATGAACTAAGAAAAGAAGTATTTAATAAATTAGAACAATTACCATTAACATATTTTGATAAAAATGATAAAGGTAATATAATGAGTATATTAACAAATGATATAGATAAAATAAATGATTGTTTAAGTGAAGTAATTATAACAATAATAGCAAGTATAATTACATTTATAGGTGTAACAATAATGATGTTTTATATGAATTTTATATTGTCATCCATAGTAATTATAACAGTACCTTTATTTTTTATCATTATAAGTAAAATGAGTAAAAAAATAAATGATTATTTTATGGAAAGTCAAAATACATTAGGAGAACTTACATCAGAAACAGAAGAAATAGTAAGTAATCTAAAAACTATAAAAACAATAAATAAAGAAAAATATTTTATAAGAAAATTTGATAAAATAAATGAAAAATATAAAAAAATATCAATTAATTCAAATATGTATTCGTATTTGTTATTACCAATAAACATAATATTAAATAATTTAAGTAATATTTTAATAATAGGTGTAGGTTCTATTCTAGTAGTAAAGGGAAAAATAGAAATTGGAAGTATAATAGCTTTTTTATCATATGCATCAATGTTTAGAGAACCCATAACAGAAGTAGCATCACTTTCAAGTACTATAGGAGAAGCTATAGCAGGATCAAATAGAATATTTGAAATAATTGATTACAAAATAGAAAAAAATAAAAATAATAAAAAACTAGATTTTAAAAAAAATATTGTGTTTAAAAATGTAAAATTTAAATATGATAAAAAATATATATTAAAAAATATAGATTTTGAAATAAAAGCAAAAGAAAAAATAGCTATTATAGGACAAACAGGAAGTGGAAAAACAACTATAGCAAGTTTACTTTTAAAATTTTATAAAATAAATAGTGGTAAAATATTAATTGATAATATAGATATAAACGATATAGATATAAAATCATTAAGAGAAAACATTGGAATAGTATTACAAGAAAACTATTTATTTAATGGAACAATAATGGAAAACATAAAATATGGAAACAAAATAAGTGATGAAAAAGTAATAGAAATATGTAAAAAAATAGGTGCTAATAGATTTATAGAAAAGTTAGAAAATGGATATAATACAGTAATAGACTATGATGCATCAAATATATCAAATGGGGAAAAACAATTGATATCAATTATAAGATGTATTGTAAAAAATCCTAAAATAGTAATATTAGATGAAGCAACAAGTGATGTAGATCTAAAAACAGAAAAATATATTTATCAAGGACTACAAGAATTATTAAAAAATAAAACATCAATCATAATTGCTCATAGACTTTCAACAATAAAAAATGCAGATAAAATAATAGTAATAGAAAAAGGAAAAATAATAGAAATAGGTAATCATAATAAACTAATTAAGAATAAAAATAAGTATTATGAACTATATAATAAACAATTTGAATAAAAAAGCTTTAAAAATTAAAAAAAATTTGTTATACTATTAATAGAATAGAGAGGTTGATAATATGGAAAATAATAATTTTGATAATAATGATAATATGAATGTAATAGATTTTAATAATTATCAAAATCAGAATAACATAAATCCCAATATTAATGATTATCAAACAAGTACAAATAATAATCAATATATGAATGATTATCAAAATCAAGATATGAATAATTATCAAACAACAAATATTGATATGGATCAAAATCAACAACCAGTTCAAGATATGAATAAATCAGGTATAGTAAATGAAATGTCTAGTGTACAAGCAGATAATATTTTTGGAACTCCAATTACTAATGAGCAAGAAAATACTATTTCAGATGATAAAATAGAAGTTAATTTGGATGAAAAAATAGAAGAGGAAAAACCTAAATATGGTTATATAAGTAATGAGAAACCTAATCTTGATAAAGATGATAATGCCAATATAAAATTTATTATATTTTTAGCTATTTTAATGATTATTGTTATAATTCTATTACCATTTTTATCTAATTTAATATAATACCCGTTTTGGGTATTTTTTTTAAAATTTTTGAAAATTATTTTATTTATAAAATTATTATGATATAATTTATTAGTAAGATAAAGGAGGGCGCATATGACATTTGATAGTATAATTAGTTTTATAACAAAACTATTAGATGTTTTGTTAGTGTGGGGAGCTTTTTACTATATATTAAAAAACTTAAGAAGAAATGTAAAAATGGTATTACTATTTAAAGGAATACTTATAATAATAGGACTAAAAGTAATAAGTGATTGGTTAAATTTAGTTACAATAGGTTATATTTTAGATTATATTATAACATGGGGACCATTAGCACTCATAGTAATATTCCAACCTGAAATAAGAAATGTATTAGAATACTTAGGAAGAAGTCAATTGCTTGGAAGACATAAAATACTTACAGTAGATGAAAGAGAAAGAGTAGTATATGAAATAACTAATGCTATGGATTATTTAAAAAAATCTAGAATAGGGGCACTTATAGTATTAGAAAGAGATAATAGTCTAAATGATTATATTGAAAAGTCAAAAAAAATATATGCAGATATCTCATCAGATTTACTAATATCAATATTTTTCCCAAATAATCCACTTCATGATGGTGGAGTAATAATACAGGGGGATAAAATAACAAGTGCTGGAGCTGTATTTCCAACAAGTGATAATATGAAAATTAGTAAACGACTTGGAACAAGACATAGAGCTGCTCTTGGAATTTCTGAAACAGGGGATTGTATTGCTTTAGTTGTATCAGAAGAAACAGGAAGACTTTCTGTGGCTATGAATGGAGAATTAAATTATAATTTAACAATAGATGATATAAAACTAATTTTACTTGAAGAATTAAGACCAAAAAAATCAATATTGATGGAAGATCAAGATGAAGGAGATGCATCAGATGAAAATAATTAAAAAATTCTTTCTAAATATTTGGAAAGTAATAGATAAAATTATTATTTTTCCAATAACAAAATTAATATATAGAATTACATCAAGATTTGAAAATTCAAGTAAAAAAATAGAAAATTGGTTATCGACGAGCAATACATTATTATTTATTTCACTATTTTTAGCAATTGTAACATTCATAATAATAGATCAAAAAATAATAGTATTTAATGATAATACAGCAGAAGTATTAAAAGAACAAGTAGTAAAATCAATTTATAATGAAGAAGCATATGTTGTAGAAGGACTACCAGAAACGGTAGATGTAACATTAATAGGAAGTAAAACAGATCTTTATATAGCAAAACAATCATCATCGCATGATGTTACAGTAGATTTAAGTGGTTTAAAACCAGGAACACATAAAGTAAATATAAACTATAATCAAAATGTAGGAAAGATAGACTACATGGTTAATCCATCAACTGTAACTGTAATTATATATCAAAAAGTATCAAAAACAATGACTTTATCCGTAGATTTAATTAATCAAGATAAATTAGATCAAAAACTAACAATAGACGATATAAATTATGAAACTGATAAAGTAGTTATAAAAGGAGCAGAACATCAATTAAATGAAGTAGCATCTGTAAAAGCTATATTAGATATAGATGAATTATCTGAACAAAAAAGTGGTAACTTAACAGTAAAAGATGTTCCACTAAAGGCTTATAATAAATCAGGAGATGTAGTAGATGTTGAAATAGTTCCAGCTAAGATAGATGTTGACTTAAAAATATCTTCTCCAAATAAAGAAGTTCCTATAAAAATAATACCAGAAGGAGAAGTAAGTTTTGGAAAAGCAATAAGTTCAATAAGTCAAAGTGAAACAAAAGTAACAGTATATGGTGATCAAGATGCATTAAAAGATATAACATATATCCCAGTAAACGTAGATGTCACAGATTTAAAAGAAAACAAAGAATATAAATTAGAATTAAATAAACCAGTTGGTACAAGATCATTATCAATAAATAATATAACAGTAAAAATAACATTAGATTCAGTGACAAATAAAGATTTCAAAGATATAGATATTGAATCAAAAAATCTAGCAGATGGTTACAGTGTACAAGGAGTAGATGAAAATTCAACAAAAGTAACAGTAACAGTAAAAGGTGTAGAAAATGTTATTAAAAATATTAATGAATCAGATATAAGTGCATATATTGATTTAAGTGGTTATACAGAAGGTGAATATGAAGTACCAGTAAATGTAGAAGGTATAGAAGTCAAGGCATCTTATGTATCAAAAACTAAAAAAGTAAAAATTAAAATAGTTAAAGATTAAAGAATTCTTTAATCTTTTTTTAATATAATATTAAAAGAAATTGACAAATGGGTAAATATTTTATAAAATGTTAATAGGAAAAAGAGGTGGGATAAGTGTACCAAGAAAGAATACTTTTGACAGGAAAAGATATCTTAGAAAAAGAGTTTAAAATAGATACTAGAGGTTACAGACCACAAGAAGTAGATAAATATTTAGATGTTATTATAAGAGATTATGAAGAATTTGTATCAATTATTAAAGAACTTGAAAATGATAAAAAAGAATTATTAGAAGATAATATTAGATTAAAACAAGAAATAAGAACATTGAAAACAAAATTAGATGTAATAAAAGAAGGATCTAATAATGATATTAGCAATGTTGATTTACTTAGAAGATTATCAAATCTAGAAAAAATTATATATGGTGATGATTAATATTTTGACAAACGCTGTATTCTTGTAATATAGAGGAAAGTCCATGCTCGCATAGTCTGTGATGACTATAGTGTTCGTGCATAGGGAAAAAATAACCTATGGTAAGGAAACTTAACGGCTTTGAAATAACCTAAGTTTTATAATATGGTTAAAGTAAATATAAAAGTGCCATAGTGACGAAGAATCTGGAAACGGAGGAAATGGAACGCGGTAAACCCCACGAGCGAGAAACCCAAATTTTGGTAGGGGAGCCTATTAAAAGAGAATAAGAATCTTTTAAGGGACCTGGAAACAGGTAGATAAATGTTTGTCGCCTAGAAATAGGAACAGAACATGGCTTATAAAATATTAATTTTTTTTATTTAGAAAGTAGGTGTTATTGTTGAAAGAAATTGGTGAAGCTTTAAAAGAAGCTAGAGAAAGTATTGGTATTACTATAGAAGAAGCAGCCAATGACTTAAAACTAAAACCTTCACAAATAGAAAATATAGAAGCAGGAAATAAAGATGCATTTCAAGATGTTTTCTACTTAAAATACTTTATACGTGATTATTCAAAGTATTTAGGATTAGATTATGAAGATATGATAGATGAATTTAATGAATTTTTATTTGACTATACTTCTAAAATATCATTAGATGATATAAAAAAAGCAAAAAAACAAGTTTTAAATAATGAGAAAAAAGAAGAAAGAAAAGTTGTTTCACCTTATACATACGAAAAACAAAATAAGTTAAAAATTTCACCTATTATAATATATATATTAATAGTGCTTATATTGGTTGTAGGTTGTTGCTTTGTAATAAAAGGTTTAGATAATAATAGTCCAAAAGAAAATACAACAGAAAATATAATAAAATAGGAGAGATAAAATGAATTTACCAAATAAAATAACTTTAAGTAGAATAGTACTTACAATAATAATTATTATATTGTTATTATTTCCATTTGATGCAGCTGGAATTAATGTTCCACAGTTATTTATAAATGAATCAATTGTCGTAGATGTAACATATTTAATATCTGGTGTATTATTTATAATAGCATCACTTACTGATTTTTTAGATGGACATATAGCCAGAAAGTATAATTTAGTTACTGACTTTGGAAAAATGATAGATGCTATAGCAGATAAAATATTAGTAAATCCAATTTTAATAATATTAGCAGCTAAAGGATTTATATCGCCAATTATTCCAGTTATTATTGTTTGTCGCGATAGTGTTGTAAATTCAATTAAAATGATAGCAGGAAGTAAAGGAAATGTAGTAGCAGCTATAAAAATGGGAAAATTAAAAACAGCATGTTTAATGGTAGGAATTGTTTTAACACTATTCTATAATTTACCATTTGAATTATTTAATTTAAGAGTTTCAGATGCTCTTCTTATAGTAGCATGCGTATTATCAGTTATTTCAGGTATTGAATACTATAATATGAATAAGAAATTTATCTTTGATGAAAAAGTTGAAAAAATAGAAATTGAATAAATATTATACAAAAATTCTAAATTTGCTTAGAATTTTTTTTATTTCTGTAAAAAATTACCAGCAAAAATAATAAAACAAATGTTCGTAAAAAGTATTGACAGATAGATTTTAATATTATATAATTAAGTTGTATTTAATAGAGGAGGAATATAAATGGCAAAAACAGCAGATAAGACTCTAGATCAAGTTTTAGCTGATATAGAAAAACAATTTGGAAAAGGTTCAGTGATGAAATTAGGAGATCATGAACATAAAAATATAGATGTAATTCCTACAGGATCATTATCATTAGATATAGCATTAGGAATAGGAGGTTTTCCTAAAGGAAGAATTATAGAAATATATGGTCCTGAATCAAGTGGAAAAACAACATTTGCATTACATGCAATTGCAGAAGCTCAAAAATTAGGAGGAAGAGCAGCATTTATAGATGCAGAACATGCTCTAGATCCTACATATGCATCAAAAATAGGAGTTAATATTGATGATTTACTATTATCACAACCAGATAATGGAGAACAAGCATTAGAAATATGTGAAGCTCTAGTTAGAAGTGGAGCTATAAGTGTAATTGTAATAGATTCAGTAGCTGCTTTAGTTCCACAAGCAGAAATAGAAGGAGAAATGGGAGATTCTCATGTAGGACTTCAAGCAAGATTAATGAGTCAAGCATTAAGAAAATTGTCACCAGTTATAAATAAGACCAATACAGTATGTATTTTCATAAATCAATTAAGAGAAAAAGTAGGCGTTATGTTTGGAAATCCAGAGGTAACACCAGGAGGAAGAGCACTTAAATTTTATTCATCAGTTAGACTTGAAATAAGAAGAAGTGAACAAATAAAAAATGGTGCTGATGTTATTGGAAATAAAACAAGTGTCAAAGTTGTAAAAAATAAAATGGCACCTCCATTTAAAAGTTGTAATGTAGATATTATGTATGGAGAAGGAGTTTCAAAAGAAGGAGAACTTGTAGATTTATCAAGTGAAGTAGGTATAATAGAAAAATCAGGTGCTTGGTATGCTTATAATGGAGAAAAACTAGGTCAAGGAAAAGAAAATGTAAAAGAATTACTAAAATCAAATAATAAATTAAAAGAAGAAATAGATAAAAAGGTAAGAGAATATTATGAAATAGCACCAACTACAGAAAAAAAACAAGAAGTTATAGATTAACTTCTTGTCAGAGTGTTGACAAAGTAAAAGAACACTCTTTTCTTTTTTATAAATATGTTGTATAATTAAATTGCGAGATAAAATCTTTATTTAACCGATAAAAGAACTTACTTATCTCGTTTTTTTATGGAAAAAATGATATAATATAAATGGTTAAATAAAGAAAGTAAGTGATAAAATGATAACCATAAATAAAAATATACAAAGTGAAATCTTAATGACTACTATGGAAGAAATTGTGCCTGAAGACAGTTTATTTCGTAAGATAGATAAATATATAGATTTCACTTTTATTTATGATAAAGTAAAAGACTTATATTGTGATAATAATGGAAGACCAAGCATAGATCCAGTAGTATTGTTTAAGATAGTTTTTATACAAGCATTAGATGGATTAAAATCAATGAGACAAACGTGTAAAAAAATAAAAGTTGATGCAGAATATAGATGGTTTTTAGGAATACCGTTTGGAAAAGATACACCACACTTTTCAACATTTAGTAAAAATTATGAAAGAAGATTTAAAGATTCAGATATATTTGAAGAAATATTTGTAGAAATAGTAAATCAAGCAATAAAATATAATTTGGTTGATGGAACAACATTTTATACAGATTCAACTCATAAAAAAGCAAATGCCAATAAAAATAAATATGATGACGAGATAGTAAGTATTATTAAAGAAAGACGTAAATGGTTAGAAAACGAAATAAATGAAGAAAGAATTAAACAAGGAAGAAAACCATTTGAATATAAAGATGAAGTAGAAGAAAAACATATTAAAGTAAGCACAACAGATAAAGAAAGTGGATATTACCATAGAGATAATAAAGAGAAAGGATTTATGTATTTAGATCATAGGACAGTAGATGATAAATGTAATATAATAGTAGATGCTTATGTTACAAAAGGAAATGTCCATGATTCATCTCCATTTATAGATAGAGCTGAATATATAAAACATAAATTTGGATTTGATATAAAGAAATATGGTGTCGATTCAGGTTATTTAACTCTAGATATAAAAAAGTATTTTATAGAAAATAATATATTTGGAGTATTTGGATATAGAAGATATGGAACGCCAGAATCAAGAAAAGAAAAAAATAAATATGAATATGTAAAAGAATTAGATGTATATTATGAAAAAGAAACAGGAGAAGTTTTAGAATATAAAGGTCTAATAGATAAAAATGGTTATAAAAAATATGAAAATATAGATAAAACAAAAGTAGTAAGAAGACACATACATGAAGAATGGAATGAGATATTTAGATAAAATAGACTTTCGAAAGAAGGAAAAGAACTTTATCAAAAAAGAAAAGAACATGTAGAAAGAAGTTTTGCAGATTCAAAACAAAATCATGGATATAGATATGCTATGTATAAAGGAGTTAAAAAAAATCAACATTATACATGGCTTATTTGTGCTGCCCAAAATATGAAAAATATAGCAATAAAAAATGATAATGTAGGAAAGAAACCTCTTACATTATCATCAATTCTATATAATTTCATAAAAATATTAAAAAATATTATAAATTTTAATGAAAAAATTTATTTATAAGAAAACCTCTAGAAAAATCTAGGGGTTTGTCTACAGTCTGACAAGAAGTTATAGATTAACTTCTTGTTTTATAATTCAAATTCAGTATTATTTATTATAATAGATTTAACATTATCTAAATCAATAAAATTATTTTTATAACCAAATATAGAATTATATGATCCATCATTATTTTGACTTTTATTTATAATCAAAACAAGATTTTCTATTTTATTATCTTTATATTTTAATTTACATGATTCAAATTGTTCACCATAAGCTTCTAAATTGCTAAATATATTATCATCATTAACATTATAATTTAAAGTTATATTATTATAATTTATAGAAATATAATTTGTTTTTAATATTAAATTATTTTTATCATATATAGTTTTACTAATTTCTTTTTTTATAGTTTTACTGTTGTTTTTTTCTATATTGAATGTTATATCATATGATTTATCATTTTCAGTATATATTCTTAATGCATATATACCACCATTAAAACTTTTAACAAATGAAAATTCTAATAAATAAGATGTAATATTTTCTTTTTCATCAAGTAATGTCATACCAACACTTTCATAAGATTGGTTATTAAAAAAATACTCTATCATACCATCATCATACTCTGTTCTTTCAATATCATCTTCATTAATAAAATTTTCGTTTAATAATTTATTTGAAATATATTTTTTTCCATTTTTACCAATTAAATCTAATCTTATATATAAATTATTTTCAGATGTAATAGTTTGTAAAATATTAATTGTTAAATCTTCATATTTTTTAGATATATTAATATCTGATCCTTCTATATCATTGGCAACTTTATCGTTTAAATCAAATAAATCTTTAATTTTATTGTCTAACTTAAAGTATTTTACAAGCGCATATGAACTTCCTATAACTAAAGTTGATGCTAAAACAAATGTTGCAAACTTTAATACAAATGTATTAAAACTAAATGATTTCTTTTTATGATTCAAAATATTGTTTAGTATTTTTCTTTTTTCGGTTTCATCTAATTCAATTTTGTCAATTGTTTTTTTAAACTTATTCATTTTCTTCCTCCTCAATAATTTCTTTTAATAATAATCTTCCTTTATGTAGATAAGAATAAATTGTATTTTCATTAATACCTAATATGTTAGCTATTTCTATGCATGAGTAACCCTCGTAATAATGCATATAAATAGCCGTTTTATATTTTGAAGGTAAATTTAATACTTTTTCTAAAGTATTATCTTCTTTTATCTCATCTTTAATATCAAAATCTAATTCTTTATTTTTATTCCACCAATGTTTAACTTTATTTTTACAAAAATTATTAGTAGCAACAATAAACCAAGCTTTTTCATGATTTAAATTTTCAAAAGTTATATTTTTTTCCATTACTTTTATAAATATTGACTGTATAGCATCTTCAATGTCATATTTGTTTCCTTTAAAATAGATATAACAAATCTTGTACATACGATCAACATTTCTATTATATAATTGTGTTATATATAAATCATTATCTTTCATTTTTACCTCCTATTATATACACAAAAAAATATACTATATCCTTGTAATATTTTATCATAAAAATAAAAATATAACATTATTAAATAAAAACTTGTAATTTTCTAAAATAAATATTATAATTAAATTGGGTAAATATAATTTACTTTAATAGAAATTAATGGAGGTATAATATGGATAATGTATTTTTCTCCATTTTACTAGTTTTAATCGGACTTTTTGTTGGAATAATTGTTATGATTATTTTTAATTATATTAAAAATGCTAATGCAGAATCAAAAGCAGAAAAAATGATAGAAAATGCTAAGAAAGAAGCTGAAAAAGCAAAAAGAGATAGTATTGTAGAAGCAAAAGATGAAGCATATCGTATAAAATTAGAAACAGATAATTATGTAAAAGATAAAAAAAGTGAAATAAAAGAAATAGAGGAACGATTATTAATTCGTGAGACAAATATCGATAGAAGAGATCAAACTATGCAAAATCGTGAACTCTTATTAGATGAAAAAGAAAATAATTTAATTAATAAACAAAAAGAAATTCAAAATGAACAAGTAAAAGTGGATGAAATTAAACAACAACAAATAGAAGAATTAGAAAAAATTGCAGGATTATCAAAATCAGAAGCAAAAGATGTAATCTTAAAAAAAGTGGAAGAAATGATGAACTTAGAAATAATTAGTTATATTAAAGAAAGAGAATCAGAAGCTAAATTAGAAGTAGATAAAAAAGCAAAAGCAATGTTAGTATCATGCATGCAAAAATATTCAAGTGATGTGGCAAATGAACAAACTGTTACAGTTGTAGAATTACCAAATGATGAAATGAAAGGTAGAATAATTGGTAGAGAAGGAAGAAATATTAGAACAATAGAAGCAGTAACAGGAGTAGATTTAATAATCGATGATACACCAGAGGCTATAGTTTTATCTTCATTTGATCCATTAAGAAGAGAAATAGCTAGAATTACTCTAGAAACATTAATTAAAGATGGAAGAATACATCCAACAAGAATAGAAGAATTATATGATAAAGTAAGTAAAGAAATGAACTTGAAAATAAGAGAATATGGAGAATCAGCACTATTTGAATTAGGAATAACTAAAATGGATGCTGAATTAGTAGAGTTAATAGGTAAACTACATTTTAGAACAAGTTTTGGTCAAAATGTTTTAATGCATTCATTAGAAGTTGCTCATATATCTGGATTAATAGCAGCTGAAATAGGAGAAAATATAAATATTGCTAAAAGAGCAGGGTTATTGCATGATATAGGAAAAGCTATAGATCATGAAACAGAAGGTAGTCATGTTTCAATAGGAAGCGAAATAGCTAAAAAATATAAAGAATCAGATATTGTAGTAAATGCTATTGAATCTCATCATGGAGATACAGAAGCAACTAGTATTATCTCTACAATAGTAGCTATAGCTGATGCTTTGTCAGCATCTCGTCCAGGTGCTAGAAGTGATTCATTAGAAAATTATGTAAAGAGACTAGAAGACTTAGAAAAAATAGCAACAAGTATAGAAGGTGTAGAAAAATCTTATGCCGTTCAAGCTGGTAGAGAAGTAAGAGTTATTGTAAAACCAGAAGAAATAGATGATTTAGGAAGTTATAGAGTAGCTAGAGAAATAAAAGAAAAAATAGAAAATGAATTACAATATCCAGGTACTATAAAAGTAACTGTAGTTAGAGAAACAAGAGCAATAGAAGAAGCAAAATAGCTTCTTTTCTTTTTTTTGTAAATATAAAATAGAGCAATTGACAAATATATAATTTTTGTGGTAAAATTATCTAGTTTTGAGGAGGAGTATAATATGAAAAAAACAAAAATTATTACTAGTCTTGGACCATCTAGTTATATTCCAGATGTTTTTGAACAAATGGTATTAAATGGAGCGAATGTAGCCCGTATTAATTTTTCACATGCAACAGAAGAAGAAAAACAAAAAGATATTGCTACTGTAAAAGAAGTAACAAAAAGAACTGGTCTTCATATTGGAATATTATATGATACAAAAGGTCCAGAATTTAGAAATGGAATGTTAGAAAATGATGAAATAAATCTAGTAGAAGGAAAAACAATTAGAATTGTAAAAGAAGAAGTATTAGGAAATGAAGAAAGATTTTCAGTTAACCATCCAAATGCGATAGACTCACTTGAAGTAGGAAATGTTATTTTACTAGAAAATGGTTTAATGAAAATGACAGTTATATCTAAAGAAGAAGATGGAGTAACTTGTAAAATTATAAATGGAGGAGTTTTAGGAAATAAAAAAAGTTTAAGTGTTCCTGGTGTAAAACTAGATATTCCATTTATAAGTGAACAAGATAGAGAAGATATAATTTATGCTTGTCGTAATTCTGGTGACTTTTTAGCTTTATCATTTGTATCATGTGTAGAAGATGTATTAGAAGCTAAAAAAATATTAAAAGAAGAAAATAGAGAAGATTTAAAAATAATATCAAAAATTGAAAGTATGACAGGAATAGAAAACTTAGATTCAATAATAGAAGAATCAGATGGTATTATGGTAGCAAGAGGAGATTTAGGAGTAGAAGTTCCTATGACAATGCTTCCAATATATCAAAAGAAAATAATTAAAGCTTGTCGTGAAAAAGGAAAATTCTGTATAGTAGCAACTGAAATGCTAGAATCAATGAAAAAATCTGCTCGTCCAACACGTGCAGAAGTAAGTGATGTTGCTAATGCTGTATTAGATGGAGCAGATGCTGTTATGTTATCAGGAGAAACAACAATGGGTAAATACCCAGCAGAAACAGTTAAATATATGGCAGAAATATGTGAAAATTCAGAAAAATATTACAATGGAACATTCCAATATAAAGACAAAATAGGAATTACAGAAACAATAGCAGATGGTGTAGTTGAAAGTACTAAAGTATTAGACATAAAAGTAGTAGTAGCAAGTACAGTTAGTGGATATAGTGCTAGAAAAATAAGTAATTTAAAACCTAATAGTATGATTTTAGCAACTTGTACAAGTGCTGAAGTTGCTCGTAGTTTATCTTTAAATTATGGTGTATATTCATGTATAGTTCCAGTATGTAATAGTACTGATGAAGTAGTAGAAATAGCAAAAGAAAAAGCAAAAGAAATATTTAATTTAAATCCAAAAGATAAAGTAGTAATAACTGGTGGTTTTCCAAATAATGGCGTAAAAAGAATTACAAACTTTATGAAGATAGAGGAAATATAAAAACTTATATAAATTAATAAAACAGCAAATTTTTTTGCTGTTTTTGTATATTATCTATAATATCCTCCATAATAATAAGAAACAGGATATGGATAATAATTATTATAATATGGTCTTGGATAGAATGCAGGAGCAAGTAAACCACCAGTTATACCACCTAATATAAACGGTCCTAAAAATCCACCAACAATTCTATCATCATTTTGATATCTACTATAATTTGTTGGAATATTAGAATAATTATAATTTGTATACATAAAAAAACTCCTTTCATAATATAGTATGAAAGAACTAGGAAAGAGTGAAAAAATGAATGAAAGACTAAAAAAATTAAGTAGTACAATTGTAAATTATTCATTAAAAGTAAAAGCAGATGATAGAATATTAATAACAGTAAGTACAACAAAAGCAAATGAATTTATTAATTATTTAATAAAAGATATTGTAAAAAATAAAGGAATACCATTTGTAAGAATAATAGATAGTGAAATTAATTCATTATTGTTAGAAAATACAAATGATAATAGAATAAAAGAAATAAAAAAGCATAATGAATTTGATGTAGAAAATTATGACTGTTTTATTAATATAAGATATTCAACAAATGACTTTGAAAATAATGAGATAGATAAAGAAATAAGAAAAAAAATAGGAGCAGCAACAAAAGAAAGTGATGCTATAAGAATAAATAAAAAAAGATGGGTATTATTGAATTATCCATCCAGATTAGATGCTTTTAAAGCAAATATGAAAACAGAAAAATTTATGGATTTTTCACTAAATGCTATGAATATAGACTATAGTAAAATGTATGATGATGTAAAACCATTAAAAGAATTAATGGAAAAAACCAAAAATGTTAGAATAATTGGACCAGATACAGATATAACATTTAGTATTAATAAAATGCCATCAATTCCATGTTGTGGTAAATATAATATACCAGATGGAGAAATATATACAGCTCCTGAAAAATATAGTGTAAATGGAATAATTACATACAATACTAAAAGTCCATATCAAGGATACGTATTTGAAAACGTAAGTTTAAAATTTAAAGATGGAAAAATAATAGAAGCAACAGCATCATCAAATAATGAAAAATTAAATGAAATATTTGATACAGATGAAGGAGCTAGATACATAGGTGAATTCGCAATAGGATTAAATCCTGCTATAAAAAATCCAATGGGAGATATATTATTTGATGAAAAGATAATAGGAAGTATTCATTTTACACCAGGTCAAGCATATTATGATGCATATAATGGCAATGATTCAAGTATCCATTGGGATTTAGTATTAATACAAAGAAAAGAATATGGTGGAGGAGAAATATATTTTGACCATCAATTAATAAGAAAAGACGGATTATTTGTTTTACCTGAATTAAAACACTTAAATTATGAAAAAAAATAAAAAAATCACATATATTTAAATAGGTGATGATATGAAAAGACTATTTCAAATTATAGGAATCATTTCTTTAATGGGATTTAGTTTTTTTTATACCGAAAAGACAGTAAGTGTAGTAAAAGAATATGATTCAATAATGATAGAAATAAAAAAAATAGAAAATAAATATAAAAATCCAGGGGAAAATGCCACTATAAAAGATGATACAATAATTCCTGGATTGAGTGGAGAAAAATTAAATATAAATAAAAGTTATAGTAGAATGAAAAGATATGGAAAATTTGAAGAATCATTGATAGTTCTAGATGAAACAAAACCTAAAATATTATTAGAAAAAAATAAAGATAAATTTATTATAAAAGGAAATAAAAATAAAAAAATGGTTAGTTTATTATTTCTAATTGATAAAAATGATAACATAGATAATTTAATAAAAATATTAGATAAAAAAGAAGTAAAAGGTAATCTATTTGTAGATGGATACTGGTTAGAAAAAAATAGCAATTTAGTTCCAATATTAATAAGAGAAAATCATATTATAGGTAATTTGAGCTATAATAGAGATTATAATGATAGTTCATTTGTATGGATGGAAACAATAATAGAAAAAATAGGTAAACAAAAAACAGGATATTGTTATAGTGAAAGTAAAGACAAAGAATTATTAAAAACATGTAAATTAAATAATAACTACACTATAATACCAAATATAATAATAAATAAAAATCCTTATACAGAAGTAAAAAATAATTTAGAAAGTGGTAGTATTATATCCTTTAATTTGAATAGTGAATTAGAAGAAGAATTACCTATAATTATTAATTATATAAAAAGTAGAGGGTATAAAATAACTAATTTAGAAGAACATTTAAAAGAATAGAAAAAACTACATTAAATGTAGTCTTTTTAATTATTATTTTTATTATAAGCAGATTTAATTGTAGAATCATTAATATTTAATTTGTAAGATTCTCTTATTTTAGTCCAAGTATTATTATAAAGATTTTCATCATTGCTTAATTTATTTTCAACAATTTCTTTTAATATTTTTTCTTTAGAATCTTTAACACTTGGCTTCTCAGTATTACTAACCTTTAAAATAATATGATATCCATAAGTACTTTCAACAGGTTCTTTAGTGTATTCTCCATCTTTAAGTTCTAAAGTAGCTTCGAAAAATTCATCTACAACATCACCTTTAGTAAAGTTCTCGATAAGACCTTCATTGCTTTTAGAACCTTCATCTTCAGAATAATCTTTAACTAAATCAGCCCATTTAGAACCATCATCTAATTTTTTTATAACTTCTTCTGCTTTTTCTTTAGCTTTATTTTCAGCTTCTTCTATTTCTGTATCAGACATATCATCCTTTGTTTCAGGTTTAATTAAAATATGTTTTACTGTATAATTACCATAAATTTCTTCTTCGTAATATCTATTTATTTCATCTTCAGTAACTTCTTTTTTTAGGTAGTTTTTAGCAACTATTTGTTTTTTATAATCTTTAGAATAATCTTTAACTAAATCTTTTTCACTACTATAACCATATTGAGATAAAACATTATTCCAATCATAACCAGCTGATTCATATTGTTGTTTCATAGATTCGATTTGTGCCTTAGCATATTCATTTGCTTCATCACTATCTTTTACTTCTTTATCAACAATATAATCATCAATCATATTTGTTAATGTACTAGCTCCATAAGTTTCTTTTAATTCATCAAATAACTCTTCAGCAGTGAAATCCTTCCCTTCTATAGAAGCAACAACTTCTTTACCATCTTTTAGTTTTACTTCTTTTTTACAACCTGAACATAGTAATAATATACTACATAATGAAATTAATAATAGTTTCTTTTTCATAAATATCCTCCTTTAAACTATATATATATATTATCAAAAAATACATTAAATTACAAGAAAATAAACATAAGTAATCACATAATAAAAAAATTTCCATAAAATAATGTGAAAAGATAAAAAAAGGAGGAATGTTATATATGTGTAACTCAGGTGTATCAGGAGCTGCTATTGTTTTAGTTTTATTTATTCTTTTAATCATAATACTAGGAGCTTATATTTAATAAGTTAGGAGGTTAATTATGTCTTGTCAAAATAGCTGCAATGAAACTGTAAGTCATGGACATTGTTGTGGTAACGGATATATAATCATAATTGTATTATATATCTTACTTGCTATAATATTAGGTTCATGTTTAGCATGGTAAAGAGGATAATTAATCCTCTTTTATTATATTGAAAAATAAATTTATTTATTGTATACTAGTTATAGTAGAAAGTAGGGTTAACAAAATGAGAAAAAAAGGTTTTACATTAGTAGAGTTATTAGCAGTCATAGTAATATTATCGGTAATAGCACTTATAGCAATACCATTAATATTAAATATAGTAAGTGATGCTAAAAAAAGTGCATTAAAAGATTCAACATATACATTAGTAAAAGCAGCAGAAAATTATCTATCAATGGAACAAATACATGGTAAAGAAATAGATTGGAAAACAAATAAAATAACAAATGAAAAATATATATCATTTAATTTAAGTAACGAAGAAGATGTAAAAAAATTATCAGTAAAAGGAAAAATTCCTAAAAAAGGAAGAGTAGAAATAACAAATAAAGGCGATACATTTGTAGTAGCAATAGATGAAAAAATATGTGCTAAAAAGAATTATAAAGAAAACATAGTAAAATTATTATCATTAAATAGTGATGATATATGTTTACTTACAGCTTCATCAGATGATTTAAATTCAGAAGAATCAAATGATATAATATCAACAATAACAAAACTATCAAGTAGAGTAGATGAGTTAGAAAAAGATAATAAAGATTTAAAAGAAAAAATTAACAATAATGAAGTAGGAACGGAAAATGCTTTAAATAAAATATATCCAGTAGGAAGCATATATGTATCAACAAGTTTAAAAACAGCCGAAGAAGTAAAAAATGCCTTAGGTGGAGAATGGGAAAGCTATGGAGATGGAAAAGTATTAAGAGGAACAACAAAAGAAGCAAATAAAGAAGGCGGAACAGAAGGAAATATTTCACTTGCAGATGTAAATTTACCACCACATTCACATTTATATACACCATCAGGAACAGTAACAAGTACATTTACAGGTAATAAAGTTACAACAGGAAATAATAGTGTTACTCCAACTGCAACGTTTTCAGGAAGTAGTGCAACAACATCAAGTAATGGAAGTCATACTCACACATTTGAACAAAAGATACTTGCTTGGCCAAGTGGTACAAAAACAGGATATGAATGGCAAGCACAATATATAAAAGGAGATTCTGCTTATCCATATGCTAGATGGATTGATGGAACATTAAGTGGAGGAGCACATACTCATACAGTAACAGCAAAAGGAACAGTATCTTTAAGTAATACAACGCATACACATTCAGTAACAGCAGCAGGAACAGTAACAAGTACATTTGCTGGAACAAAAAGTGATACAGAAGTAACAGGAAGTAGTACACCATTTAGTGTATTAGATCCATATATAACTGTTTATATGTATAAAAGAACAAAGTAGTTAAAAACTACTTTTTATATTATTTAATCATATAATTAAATAGGTGGTTAAATGAAAAACAGAATTCATTTAAAAAAAAGAAAAAAATATAAATTGAAAATGAATAAAAGTAAGAAAATAAACAAAAAAGAAAAAATATTTTTGATACTAATATTACTATTTATATCAATTATTTTTTGTATAAGTATAATAGGTAAAAAAATAACACCAATTCTTATGATATATGCTGAAAAAAAAGCAAAATCTATCGCAACTGTAATGATTACAGAAGCAGTAAACAATAATGTATTTAAAGATATGAATAAAGAAGAATTATTTATTCAAACAAAAGATAAAGAAGGAAATATTGTATCTACTGATTTTAATCCTATTATAGTAAATACAGTCTTAAATAAAATTACAATTTATGTGCAAAATTATTTAGAACAATTAGAGTCAGGAGGAATAGAAGAACTAGAATTATCAAGTACTATATTAAGTAGTTATGATCTAGAAAAATTAAAAAAAGGAATTATATATGAAATACCATCAGGAATAGTGTTTCGTAATTCATTAATATCAAATTTAGGACCAAAAATACCAGTAAAAATAAATTTGAATGGAGATGTTATAACTGATATTAATACAGAAGTTATGAGCTATGGAATAAATAATGCTTTAATAAAAGTAAGTGTTAATGTTAAAGTTTATATGCAAGTTATAATACCTTTTAAAACCAAAGAAATTGTAGTAGAAGCAAATATACCAGTTATAATGAAATTAGTAGAAGGAAATGTTCCATCCTATTATTATCCATATTCAAATCAAAATAATAATTAAAAAGATATAAAATATGATATAATTTAATCAGGTGATAATATGGAAAAAATAATAAATGGTATAAAATTTAATTTAATAAAAGATTATAGAGATGGATATGATAAAGAAGAAATAGAAAATAAATTAACAGATTATTTTTATGATTATGATTATGTAGTAGGTGATTGGTCATATGGTAAATTAAGATTAAAAGGTTTCTGTAAAAAAGAAAATAAAAAATTTAATAAGATAAATGATTATAATAATTTAGAAAATTATTTAAAAAATGAATGTGCATATGATTGTAGATATTTTGTAATGGAGAAAATAAATGATTAAAATAGAAAAGCTAGAAAAAAATCCAAATATTAATTTATTCTTTAACAATAAAGAAAAATCAAAAGATAAAGAAAAAACATTTGAAAATATTTTAAAACAAAAAATAAAAGAAAAGAATAAAAAATAATTCTTTTTTTTGTATAAAAAATAAGCTTTTTTTCATAATAAAAAAAGGTGATAATATGGAAAAAAATAAATACCAAGATTTAGTAAAAAAACATACACCAAAAGAAAATCGCTTATATAATGGAATTATAGCATTTATAACAGGTGGAATAATGGGAGTAATAGGACAATTTTTAATAGAAGTTTATGTATCGTATTTAAATATATCAACAAAAGAAGCAGGTACTTTTATGATAATAACATTAATATTTATAGGATGTTTACTTACATGTTTTGGTTTCTTTGATAAGTGGGTTAATTTTGCTAAAGCAGGATTATTTGTACCAATAACAGGATTTGCTCATGCTATGCAAAGTGCTGCACTAGATTATAAAAAAGAGGGTTTAGTAACAGGAATTGGAGCATGTATGTTAAAACTTACAGGATCAGTAATAATATTTGGTGTAGTAAGTGCTTACATATTTGGGATGATAAGATTATTAATTTTTGGAGGTAATATATGACATTTAAATATGACAATGTATATATAAATGAAGTTTCAACGATTACTGGACCATATGAAAAAAAAGGACCATTAAGTAATTATTTTGATAAAAGTTATGATGACTTTTATTTTGGGAAAAATACATGGGAAGAAGCAGAATCTAAAATATTAGAAGATAGTGTAGATTTATTGCTAAATAAGATAAGTAAGACAAAATTTGATATAGACCTATTTATATCGGGTGACTTATTAAATCAAATAACTGCATCTAATTTTGCAGCTAATAATTTAAAAATACCATATTTAGGTATATATAGTGCATGTGCTAGTAGTGTAGAAGGATTAATAATTGCATCTAATATGTTAGAAGCAAATCAAATAAAAAATTGTATATGTTCAGTATCATCACATAATAATGCAGCAGAAAAACAATTCAGATATCCTGTAGAATATGGAGGACCTAAACCAAAAACAACAACTTTTACAACAACAGGAGCTGCAAGTGCATATTTAAGTAGAGAAAAATCAAAAATAAAAGTCGAAAGTGCTACTATAGGTATTGTAAATGATTTAGGAATAAAAGATGCATATCAAATGGGAGCAGTAATGGCTCCTGCAATTGCAGATACAATAAATAGACATTTAAAAGATCTTAAAAGAGATATAAATTATTATGATATTATATTAAGCGGTGACTTAGGAATATATGGAAAAGCTATATTAAAAGACTATATGAAAATAGAATATGGAATAGAACTAAATAAATATGAAGATACAGCTTGTATGATATACGATTTAGATAAACAACCTGTTTATTCTGGAGGAAGTGGACCAGCATGTGCACCTTTAGTTACATATTCATATATTTTTGATTTAATGAAAAAGAAAAAATTAACAAAAGTTTTATTAGTAGCAACAGGTTCATTACATAGTACAACATCAGTTAATGAAAAAAGATCAATTCCAAGTATAGCACATGCTATTAGTTTGGAGGCTATAATATGATATACTTAAATGCTTTCTTATTTGCTGGATTAATATGTTTAATAGGACAAATAATTTTAGATAATACTAAACTAACAGCAGGACATGTAACAACCTTATTTGTAGTTATAGGAGCTTTTTTAGATACATTTAGTTTATATGATAAGTTTGTATTATGGGCTGGTGGAGGAGCACTTGTTCCAATAACTAGCTTTGGACATTTACTTATTCATGGAGCTTTAGATAAAGCAAGTGAATATGGTTTTATAGGACTTGCTATGGGAATGTTTGATCTTACAAGTACAGGAATAATATCAGCAATTGTAATCTCATTTATCTTATCAATCTTCTTTAATCCAAAGAGTTGAAAACTAGTTGTAAATAAACTAGTTTTTTGGTATTATATAATTGATGATAGGAAGTGTAATTTATGAAGCAAAAAGGTTTCACACTTATAGAATTATTAGCAGTTATAATAATATTAGCAATTATTGCTTTAATAGCAACCCCAATAATATTAAATATGATAAACGATGCAAAAAAAAATGCTGCAGTTAATAGTACATATGGTTATATAAATGCTGTAGAACTTTATCAATCGGAAAATTTATTAAAGAATAAAGATAAATTATCAAAAGGACAATATGGAGTAAATAGAAATACTGCTATTGGTGATAAGCAATATGATAAAATTAATAATTTGATTGATTTGAAAGGAATAAAACCTACTGCTGGAACAATAACTATATTAGAAAATGGAACAGTAGGATCTGCTATATTATGTATGAAAGATTATATAGTAGAATATACTGGTGGAGTAGCAACCTTAACAAGTAATAATTGTGAGGATATATCTTTAATAGTAGATTTTACAATTGATTCGTTTAATTGGGAAACTTCAAAAAATTTAACTATAACATATCCTAAAGGAAATTATGAATATTATTACAAAGTAGAAAGTGGAAAAGTATTATTAGGAGAATCAGAAATAACAAATGGAGAAGAAATAAAAGCAACAAATAATGTAGTAACATTAAAACTACAAAAAAACTCTAAAATATCAGCATGGATAATAAAAGATAACAAAAAAATATCTTTAAAAAATTATGAAGAAACTAAAATAGATAATGTTGAATTAGGAAAACCAACTATTATAGATTTATCATCTACACCAATTATATATAGTAATGGAATAGAAATGAAAGAAGTAATTGGAATTGATTTTGAAAAACAAGAAGGAACAAGTGCTTATTATAGTTTAGATAATGGTAAAACATGGAAAAAATATACTAAAGAAATACCCAAAGCAGGAACAAAAATTAAGGCAAAATTAGTAAGAGATGGAAGCAAGAGAGAAAGTGAAACAGTAGAAGCAGATATTATAGAAAGTGAATCATCAAGAGATAAAACTTTTTACCCTAATTTATATGATGGAGATGAAAATACAGCTACATATGGTACAAATTTAACAAATAAAAATGTTTATCTTAGAATTTCTGATGAAATGCAAAATAAAAAAATAAAAATAAAATGGCGCGATAATAATTCAAGCGATATAATTTATCATGTGTTTTTAAATGTAAATAAGGAGGAAATATCTAATACTAAAGTTACTTTAGCAAATTTAGCAACAGTTAATACGGAATATTATGTTCCAAGTAATGCAAGATATTTATTATTTTATATAGGTTATTCCTGTCAAGTATATGAGGTAAGCCCAGTTGAATTTTTTAATGAAATTATTACGAAAAAATATGAATATCCAACTATAACATCAACTGGAATTAAAAATGGTGGTGAATATATAGAAATAATATATTCTCATCCTACAAAATATAAAATAGATAATGGAGAGTATAAAAATTATAATTCAGATCTTATATATATGAATGCTGGTCAAAAAATATTTATAGAAACAACTAATAATGAAACAAGTGAAGTGAAAACATATGAATATATAGCAACGTTGCCTTCTGATGCAATAGGCCAATTAGCTTATGATGAAGATCCTGATAAATCTACATTTTATTCAGCTACTAATAAAACTACTAAATATATATATATCGATGAAAGTGCATGGGGAAAAAAGTTAAACATAAAATCAAAAGGATATCAATATCTTACTTTCTATGATTCAATAGGTGGAAAAGTTGTAAAAGATATAGGTGATTTTAGAACAACTACAAATTCATTTGTAATTCCAAATGGTGCACATGCTATTTACTATTATTTCAATGAGTCTGGTGGAGTTTATGATATGACTGTAACTGATTAAATAGATTGATATTTTTATTCAAGTAAATATAGTATATAAGATATTAAAAGTTAAAAAAAGAACTTTCTAAAGAAAAAGTTCTTTTTATTATATTATATTATATTAATAAATCATAAGACTTTCTTTTTTATTTTATTTATAGTATAATAAAAAATATTAAAGGTGTGATAGTATGTACTTAAAAAGAATAATTGCTAATGGATTTAAATCATTTGCTGATAAAATAAATATAGAACTTACAGATGGTATAACAAGTATAGTTGGACCAAATGGTAGTGGAAAAAGTAATGTAGTTGACGCAGTAAGATGGGTATTAGGAGAACAATCAGTAAAATCATTAAGGGGAGATGGGAATACAACAGATGTTATATTTTCAGGCTCTAAATCAAGAAAACCATCAAATTATGCAAGTGTAACACTAATATTTGATAATAAAGATAAATATTTAAATATACCATTTGATGAAATAGAAATTACAAGAAGAGTTTATAGAGATTCAACAAATGAGTATTTTTTAAATAATGAAAGAGTTCGCTTAAAAGATATAACAAATTTATTATTAGATAGTGGAATAGCAAAAGAGTCATTTAATATAATTTCACAAGGAAAAGTAGAAGAAATAATAAGCAGTAAACCAGAAAGTAGAAGAGTTATTTTTGAAGAAGCTGCAAGTGTTTTAAAATATCGTAAAAGAAAAGAAGAAGCACTTAGAAAACTAGAAAGAACTCATGATAATATGAATCGTGTAAACGATATAATAAATGAACTAAAAAATCAAGTAGAACCATTAAAAGAACAAAGAGATAAAGCAATTATTTATTTAGAAAAATCAGGAGAACTTGAAAGTGTAGAAGTTGCTTTAATTACGAAAGATATAACAGATATAAATGATAAATATGTTGAATTTAAAAGTAGGATAGAATCATTAAATAAAGAAATTATTGAAATATCTGTAACAAATAATAAAAGTGAAGCAAAAATAGAAGAATATAAATTAAATTTGAGTAAATTAGAAGAACAAATAAATAAATTAAACAATGAATTATTAGAAAAAACAACATTAGTAGAAAAACTAAATAGTGAAAAAACAATACTACTTGAAAGAAAAAAATATGATGTTGAAGATACAAAATTACATAATAATATTTTAGAATTAAAAGAAAAAGAATTAGAATTTACAAATAATATTAATCAAATACAAAGTGAATTAGATATTAAATTAGAAGAATTAAATAAAATAGAAGAAAATTTAAAACAACAAGAAAAAATAATAGAAGAGGAAAAAACAAAGAAAATAAATTTAGAATTTAATTTAAGTACAAAAATAAGAGAAAAAAATAAAGTAGAAGACTATATTAATAGTATAAAAGATAGAATTGAAAATAATGGAGTATTACCAAGTGCCGTAAAAAGTATTTTAAACAATATTAAAATAAAAGGAATATGTGATACAATTGGAAATTTAATCGAAGTAGAGGAACAATATTCTCTTGCTATTACAACATCTTTAGGAGCAACTACTTCATATGTAGTAGTTGAAAATGAATTATGTGCAAAAGAATCAATTAAATATTTAAAAGATAATAATTTAGGTAGAGTAACATTCTTCCCACTAAATATAATTAAGCCAAAATATATAGATGATAAGACAATAGAATCAATAACTAAATTAAAAGGATTTGTTGGAATAGCTAAAGATTTAGTTAAATGTGAAAAAAAATATCAAAATATTATAGAAAATCAATTAGGAAATGTAATAGTAGTAGATAATATTGATAATGCCAATATTATTAGTAAAGAAGTTAATTATAGATATAAAATAGTAACACTTACAGGCGAACTTTTACATGTTGGAGGATCAATAACAGGTGGTACTTTAAAACAAAATAATAATGTAATAAGTTTAAAATATGAACTTGAAAACAACATAAAAAAACTAAATAAAATAATAGAAGAAATAAAAAATATAGAAAATGATATCAATGATAATGACTATAATTATAAAATAATAGAAGATAAATTATATTTAATAAATAGAGATAAAATAAATTTAGTAGAATATATTAAAACAAGACAAATTACATTGAATGATTATAAAATTAAAATAGAGAATATTAAAAATGAAATAAATGGAACAAATGGATTATTAAATAATAGTTTAAGTAGTGAAGAAAATAATATATTAAAAGAATATTATGAAGCAATTAATTCAAAAAATAAATGTGAGTTAGAATTAGAAAACTTAAAAAAACAAAAAATAACACTAAATAATGATTTAGAAGAATATGAATTAAATTTAAAACAAGAAAATAGTATCTACAATCAAAAAAATAAAGAATTGAAAGAATTAGAAATAGATGTTAATAGAATGGATGTAAAATTAGATAATTTACTTAATAAATTAAATGAAACATATTCTATGACATATGAAAAAGCAGTAACAATTTATAAATTAGAAATACCAGAAGAGGAAGCAAGAAATAAAGTTAATAGTTTAAGAAAAATAATAAAAGATTTAGGAAATGTAAATGTAGATTCCATTGAAGAATATGATAAAGTAAGTGAAAGATATGAGTTTTTATGTAATCAAAAAGAAGATTTAATGAAAGCTGAAGACACATTACTTTTAATTATTAAAGAAATGGATGAAGTAATGACAGAAGAATTTACAAAAACATTTAAAACAATAAGAGAAAACTTTATAGAAACATTTAAAGAATTATTTAAAGGTGGAACAGCTGATTTAAAACTTACAGATCCATCAAATATATTAGAAACAGGAATAGAAATAGTTGCATCTCCTCCTGGAAAAAGTTTAAAAAGTATTTCACTTTTATCAGGTGGAGAGAAAACTTTTACAGCAATTAGTTTATTATTTGCAATTTTAAAATCAAGACCAGTTCCATTTTGTATATTGGATGAAGTAGAAGCAGCACTTGATGAGGTAAATGTTGATTCATTTGGTAATTATTTAAAAAAATTACAAGAAAAAACACAATTTATATTAATAACACATAAAAAAAGAACTATGGAATATGCAGATATTCTATATGGTATAACAATGCAAGAATCAGGGGTATCAAAGCTAGTAAGCGTTAAATTAGAAGATGTAAAATAGTTAAATTATATTTTTTATAACAAAAATGACATTATAAATTATAAATGTCATTTTTAATTTATTTTAAATAATATATTGAAAAAAACAATGAAATTAATTCAATTTGGAATATGTATAAAATTGTTATAAATTTTAACTATATTTTTCTTTACTGTTAATAATATCAATGTTAAAATATTGTTAAGGTAACAGGTGATACTATGAAAAAGAAAATAATAATTATTATTTCAATATTATTTTTAATATTATTAAGTATATTAGGACTATATTTAAATAGCAATAATCAATTAGAAAATGTAAATATAGAAAATAATTCAAAAGAAAATGATAAGTTAAAACAAGAAGAACCAAAAATAGAAAAAAATAATTTAGTTAGTTATAATGGAAAATTAAAATTAAATGGAGTTGATTTAGTAAATCAATATAATGAAAAAATTCAGTTAAAAGGTATAAGTACCCATGGATTACAATGGTATGCAAAATATGCAAATAAAGAAGTTATGAGACAATTAAGAGATGAATGGCATGCTAATGTTTTTAGAATTGCTATGTATACAGAAGAAAATGGATATATACAAAATAAAGAAATAAAAAACAAAGTATATGAAATAGTTGACTATGCTATAGATTTAGATATTTATATCATAATTGATTGGCACATATTAAGTGATAATAATCCAAATATTCATAAAACTGAAGCACTAGAATTTTTTGGTGAAGTATCAAAAAAGTATAAAGATATACCAAATGTAATATTTGAAATTTGTAATGAGCCAAATGGTAATGCAACATGGAATAATGATATAAAACCATATGCAATAGATGTAATAAAAGAAATAAGAAATAATAGTGATGGAATAATAATAGTAGGAACAGGAACATGGAGTCAAGATTTAATAGATGCAGCAAATTCACCATTAGAGTTTGATAATATTATGTATGCTTGTCATTTTTATGCTGGGACACATACTGATTGGTTAAGAGATAGAATAACAGAAGCAAGAAAAAAAATTCCTATCTTTATAAGTGAATGGGGAACAAGTAGAGCTGATGGTAATGGTGGTATATATTTAGATGAATCATTGAAATGGATTAATTATATGAATGACAATAATTTAAGTTGGGTAAATTGGTCATTAGCAGACAAAAACGAATCATCAGCTTTACTAATACCTAATACACCTACAAATGATATTAGTGATAAATACTTAACAGAAAGTGGAAAATTTATAAAAGAACAAATGAAAAAATAATCATATGATTATTTTTTTATATACTTAATTATACTAGAAGTAACTTTATAATAACCTAAATCATTTAAATGTAATCCTTCAACTGTATAAATATCTTTTAGGTTACCATCAGAATCTAATAAATTATCATAGACATTTACATAATTAATTTTATTTTCTTTACATAGATTCTTTAATTTATTGTTAAAATCTTTAATAGTATCATTTGTAATATCTTCATTAAATGAATAATCTTTTTCATTAAAACTATTTCTATTTATTGGATAAACAGATTCAATATAAATTTTTGTATATTTTCTATTTGTTTTAATACCATTAACTATCTTTTGAATATTATTTAATATTTCATCTTGGTCTACAGCATTGTTTAAATCATTAATACCAATAAGTAAAAATACTTTAGATGGATTATATTTATAAACATCATCCATTCTTTCAATTAAATCAGAACTTTTATCACCACTTATTCCACTGTTGACAACATGACTATTTGGGAAGAACTCTTCAACTTTATATTTATTAGTAATTGAATCACCAAAGAATACAATATTTTCATCCATTTCATAATTAACATATTTTTTATTAGAAAGATAAATGTTAAAAAAAACAGATATAGTTAAACAGACTGATGTAAAAATTAAAATTAAATTTAAATAAGAAATTTTCTTTTTTTTCTTTTTCATAAATACACCTCATTAAATATTTATTATAACATATAAATAAAAATATATAACAAAAATATTAAAATATGTTAAAATAAAAGTGGTGATTTGTATGAAAAGGATAACTGGTCTTGATTTAGTAAGATTTATAGCAGTTTTATTTGTACCATCCGTTCATTTTTTTCTTAATAATGGTTTTTATGAGACTAATGTAAAAGGAATAGGAATGTTTATATCAATTCTATTTAGATGGTTATTTTATATAGGAGTACCATTATTTATGTTACTAACTGGTTATTTAAAAAGAAATGATAAATTAGATAAAAAATACTATAAAAGAATTATAAATATATTATTAAGTTATATTTTTATTTCAATAATATGTATTCTATTTAGAAAAATATATCTTGGTGAAAATATAAGAATATTAAAAATGATAATAAGTATTTTTGATTTTACAGCTTGTGGATATGCTTGGTATGTAGAAATGTATATAGGTTTATTTCTAATTATTCCATTTTTAAATATATTATATAATTCCTTAGATACTAAAAAGAAAAAACAATACTTAATATTAACATTAATAAGTATATGTTCTATATATCCACTTGTTAACTATTTATATATTGATAAAATAAAATTAGAAATCATACCAGATTGGTGGAGTATATTATATCCATATATTTATTACTTTATAGGTGCTTATATAAATGAATATCAAGTAGAAATAAAAAAGAAAAAAGGTATATTTATATTTGTTGGTATATTATTATTAGAAACAATTCTTACATATATTTATAGTTATAATGATATTTTTTCTAAAAGCTTCTTAGGAGGATATAATAGTTTACTTGTAATAATTATGTCTACAATATTCTTCTTATTAATATATAAAACAGATATAAAAAATAAAATAATATCAAAAATAATAACAAATATCTCTAAATTATCACTTGATATATATTTGTTTTCTTATATAGTAGATTTGATTATTTATAAAAATCTAGATAATTATTTAAAAACACCAATAGAGTATTTAAAATTTATGATGCCTATAGTTTTAATAGTATTTGTAATATCGTATTTACTAGCAATTATAAAATATATGATATTTAAAACAGCAAAAAAGATAATAAGTTGATTTATTATCTTTTTACTTTTATTTTATTTTTATCCATTTCAATTTCATGGAATTCACCCATTTTAGTATCCATATTAGTTAAAGAATAAATAACAACCCTATGAGAAACAACAATCACTTTATTATAATTTAAATATTTTTCTAAAACACTTAAACTTCTTTTTTTTATACTCTTTAAAGATTCAAAAGGACCAATATTATTATAGTAATCATTAAAGTATTCTTTATTTATATCAGGTAACCATTCATGTAAACCTGGTTCTACAATTAAATCTAAATTATGTTTATTAATTATATTAGCTGTTTCAAGTGTCCTAGTAAAAGGAGAAGATATCATAATGTCACTATTATTAAATATTTCATTTTCACTTAAAATTAAAGCGTCATCTTTTCCTTTTTTAGATAAAGGAGCAAATGCTGTAGCGTAATATTTATTAATATCCATATCAAAAACTTTTAAGTAGTTAGGACTAGTATGCCTAACAAGAATAAATTTTGTCATATAATCACCCGGTTAAATGATTATAACACAATTAATTGTTTTCGACAATATTTTTATTAATACCAATAATACTACCAAACGAAGTTGAAGAAATAATAATTAAATAATATATTATATTTTTAATTTTAAAATCAATATCAAGTGCTAAAAATTCAAAAATAATTAATAAAACAAGAAAAATAAAACCTAATTTTAAACCTTCTAACCAACCTTTTTTATTGCTTCTTTTTCCTAAATAATAACCACCTATGAATAATGAAATAATAGGTATTAATATTTTAAAAATAGAAACTAATTTATCAGAAAAAATATTGAAATAAGAAAATAAAGTTAAAATAAAAGTTAATATAAGTATAAAACCAATAATATATAAAATACTAAAAGAAACATTTTTTATATAATTCATAAAATCACCCTTAATAAAAAATATTCTTGAATAAAAAAAATAGAACTTACCATAATAAAATAGGTGATCTTATGTACATAGATATTATAATAAAAACATTTATATTATATTTTTTAATTGTATTATCATATCGTATTATGGGTAAAAAAGAAGTTGGAGAACTTAGTATAATTGATTTAATTGTAACAATTTTAATAGCTGAACTTGCAGCTATATGTATAGAAGAAACTAAAAGATCAATATTTGTTTCAATAGTACCTATAATAGAACTAGTAATTATTCAAATATCACTTAGTTATATAAGTATGAAAAATAATAAAATAAGAAACTTTTTAGATGGTAGACCAAGTATTATTATAAAAAAAGGGAAAGTATGTTTTGAACAAATGACTAAATTAAGATATAGTTTAGATGATTTAATATCACAGTTAAGAGAAAAAGGTATAAAAAGCATAGAAGAGGTAGATTATGCTGTACTTGAAAACAGTGGGACTCTATCAGTATTTCAAAAAACAAAGGATTATCCAATGCCCATAATACTTGATGGAATAATTGATTTTGAAGTACTAAAAGAAATAAAAAAAGATAAATTATGGCTATATAAATTATTAGAAAAACAAAATTTAAAATTAGAAGATGTATTTTATGCTTTTTATACTAAAAATAAAACTTACATAATAAAAAAAAGTGATTTGATATAAAATATTTTATTTAAAAACTAGTTGAAAAATTAGTTTTTTTTATATATAATTAGTATAGAAAAAATAGGAAGTAGGAAAAATATGAAGAATAAAAAAGGATTTACATTAATAGAATTACTAGCCGTAATAGTAATACTAGCAATTATAGCTTTAATTGCAACCCCAATAATATTAAATATGATAAATAATTCAAAAAAGAGTGCATCAGTAGATAGTGCATATGGTTATATAGAAGCAATCGAATATAATAATTCAATGAGTATGCTAGATAGTACAAAATATCCAAAAATAGAAGACGGAGAAAATATAGATATAACAACAATAGAAGATAAAGTAAAATTAAAAGGAACAAAACCAACAAGTGGAAAAATAACAATAACAAAAGGAAGAATAACAAAAGCAACACTTTGTATAAATAATTATAATGTAGAATATGATGGAAAAGAAGCAAAAACAAATGGAGCTTGTGATAGTTCAAATAATGAAGAAGTAGTACTTAAAGGAGATCCAATATTAGAAAAAGCTAAAGCATTAGTATATGAAAATGGAGCATGTAAAACAAGTGGAACATATAACTATATGGATGGTTGTTATATAAAAGGAACAAGTACAAATAACTATGTATGGTATAATGGATTTATGTGGAGAATCATGGGAATAAATAGTGATGGTACAGTAAGATTAATAACAGATGAAAATATAGCAACAATGCCATATGGATATTATAATACAGCTTTAACATATAAAATAAATGAAGGATATATAAATGATTGGTTGAATGATTATTTTTATGGTAATTTAAATAGTACTAAAAGTATTATAAAAGAAGGTGCATACTTTTGTAATGAAAAATTTTTTACAAAAGCAAGAACAACATGTACAAGTGAAAATAAAGTAATAGCAAAAGTAGGAATAATATCATATGATGAATATTATTTATCAAAAGAAAATACTTCTTCTTACTTATTAGGACCAATTTTTTGGACAATGACACCAGATAGTGTTTCTATTATTAAAAGTTTTGATGTTACTGGTAAAGCTGTATCTTGTTCCATAGTTGATTCTTACGGAGTTCGCCCAGTTATAAATGTCGATTCTACATCTACTATCACCAAAGGTGATGGTACCACTTCAAATTACTATGTACTTTCAGAGAATAAAGAAAGTGATAAAACGGGGACACTAGGAGAAAATGTAACAAGTGGAGAATATATAAAACTAGAAGGAAAAACATATAGAGTAGTAAGTAAAGAAAGCGATGGAATAAAACTAATATTAGATGGATTTTATGATGATTATATACCTTATGGAGATAATAATACATTTGTATTAGATTCAGGAATAGGCGCAACATTAAACAGTGATGTATTAAGATGGTTGGGTTTATTAAATTCTAATAAGATAGTAAAAACAATGTATTATCAAGGCGATGAAATAGAAGAAGGGTTTAGTTATATAAATTCATTGGCAAAAACAAACGGAATATCAACCAAAGTAGGATTAATAAGGATGGGAGAAATATTGTCAGGACAATCTTCAACAATATTAACTCAAAATTATACAACAACAAGTAATAATATATTTTATTATTGGACAATGAATAAATATACTAATGAATCTAAAAAAGCATGGCGTGTTTATAGCAATGGTTTTGGTATGCAACATAGTGTGTATAATGGAAATGGTGTTCGCCCAGTTATAAAAGTTAAAAATGATCTTACTATTTCTAATGGAAATGGTACATGGAATAATCCATATGAAATAGAAAATAAATAATTATATTTAGTTATGACATAAATATTAACTAAACAATATAATAATTTAAAGATAAGTCTACAATAGACTTTTTTTATTGAAAAAAATAAAAGACTAATATATAATAAATTTGGTGATAAAATGAAGAAATTATTAATAGAAAAAATAGAAAATTTTCATTATTATTTAAAAGATAAACAAAAAAAATATGTATTATTAATTGAATTTTATGATTTAGAAGAAGAACCTAAAGAAGGAGATTATGTATATTTAAATGAAGAAATTCTAGAAAATGAAAATATAATGTATAGTTTTGGACCGCTAGATTCAAAATATGGAAGAAAAATAACAGAAGAAAAAGATAAAGATTTATTTATATTAAATAAAAATGGAAAAAATGTATATTTAAAAAGATATTATGGATAGGTGAAATATGTTAAAAGTAGAAAATGTAACAAAATATTATGGTAATTTTAAAGCAGTAGATAATTTATCATTTACCGTAAAAGAAGGAGAAATATTTGGACTTTTAGGAGTAAATGGAGCAGGAAAAACAACAACATTTAGAATGATAATGGGATTATTAGAACCAACAAGTGGACAAATAACATTAGATGGTAAAAAAATAGATTATAATATTACAGATAATATAGGTTTTTTAACAGAAGAAAGAAGTTTACTTACAAAGTTAACAGTAAAAGAACAAGCAATATTCTATGGTAATTTAAAAAATATGAAAAATGAAGAAATAATAAAAAGATTAGATTATCTATTAGAAAAATTTGGGATAAGTGAATATAAAGATAAAAAAATAAAAGAATTATCAAAAGGAAATCAACAAAAAATTCAATTTATTATAGCAATACTTAATAAGCCTAAATTATTAATATTAGATGAGCCCTTTTCTGGCTTAGATCCTTTTAATGTTGAATTATTTAAAAACGAAATAATAGAATTATCAAAAATGGGAAGTATGATAATATTTTCATCACATCGTATGGAACATGTAGAATTATTTTGTAAAAAACTAACAATTATCTTAAAAGGAAAAACAGTATTAGAAGGATATTTAAAAGAAATAAAAGAAAAGTATCGAAAAAAGAATATTTTTATTAAAGCAAATTTAAAAAGAGAAGATTTAACTAAAATACCAGGTGTTATAGCAGTTATAGAAAAAGCAGATGAATTTGAAGTTAAAATTAAAGATAGTTCTATTATAAATGATGTATTTAATGTGGTTAAAAGTAAAGAAAACGTTACTAAATTTGTAGTAGAAGAACCATCACTTAATGAAATTTTTGTATCAAAGGTAGGTATACTATATGACAAATAAATTGATATTTTTAATAAAAAATAGTTTTCTTAGAAAAATAAAAAGTAAATGGTTTTTAATAGCTAATATAATTCTTGTAACATTAATAATAGGAATAATGAATGTAGATTCAATAATTAAACTTTTTGGAGGAGAATATGAAGAAAAGACCAAAGTATATATTGTAGATAATACAAATTATACATTTGACTTAATAGAAAATAATATAAAAAATACAAAGATAATAGAAGACCAACCATTTGAAATAATAAAGGAAAATAAAACAAAAAAAGAACTAAAAAAACAAATAAAAAAAGATGAAATAATAATTATAGTAAATGAAGATAAAGAAAATATAATAGATGCTAATATAATATCAAAAGGCTATATAGATAGTATAAATTATCAAATAATATTAAGTGCTATAAATAATACTAAAATAGCACTAGCAATTAAGAAATCTGATATAGATCCTAATGAATTAAATAGTATATATAAAGAAGTAAATATAAAAAGAGAATATTTGGATAAAAATAAACAGTCAGAAGATGAAAATATGGAAATGATAATTTCTACAGTCTTTCCATTTGTAATATTACCATTTTTTATGTTATCAATTTTCTTAATTCAAACAATAGGTGCAGAAGTAAATGATGAAAAGCAAACAAGAGGAATGGAAATAATAATATCAAATGTATCACCTACAACTCATTTTATGTCTAAAATAATATCAGGTAATGCATTTGTAATTATGCAAGCAATTATGTTATTTTTATATAGTATAATAGGTATATTAATAAGAAAAGGTATTAATATAGGATCATCAAATATAGAAAATAAAATAATAGAAGTAATAAATAATGTATCAACAACCGAATTTATGAATAGTTTAGTATATATAATTCCGCTAACACTAATATTAATGTTGTTAACTCTTATTGCATATTCTTTAGTAGCAGCTGTATTAGCGTCTATGACAACAAATTCAGAAGATTTTGGACAACTACAATCACCAATAATAATAATATCATTAATTGGGTATTATTTATCAATGATAGCTGGAATGTTTAAAGGATCAATTTTTATCAGAATACTTTCATATGTACCATTTATATCAGCAATATTATCACCATCACTTTTAGTATTAAACCAAATAAATATAATAGATATTATAATATCAATATCAATAATGATATTAACAAACTTTTTAATTATTAAATATGGTATTAAAATATATAAAGCTGGTATCCTAAATTATTCATCAAAAAATTTATGGAAAAAGATGTTTAAAGCCATAAAAAATTAAAACACATATAAGTGTTTTTTTGTTAAAGTTATTTGAAAAAAATATATAAAAGTGTTATACTAAATAAGTATTAATGAGGTGATTCATTTGAAAAAAAAGTATAAGGTTAATAAATTAAAACAATACATAGGATTTGATACATTAAAAAAAGATTTTATGGAATTTTTTAAAAGTTTAAAAAATTGGTCTAAAAGATATTTTAGTACTAATATTTTATTTTTGACATTTGTTCTAACATCTTTAATAAATGAATATTTAGTTAGATTTTTTACAGTAAAAAATTATTTTAATATAAAGCCTATAATAGCTGATTTAGCTATTATATTAATAATAGGTGCCTTTGGATATTTATTTAAACCAAAACATCAATTTAAATACTATTTTATATGGTCTTGTATATTTGTAATAGATTGTGTCATAAATTCTGTTTATTACACAAACTATTTATCATTCTCATCAGTATCACTTTTAAAATCTTCAACTCAAGCAGTAGGAGTAAGTGATGCTATTGTAAAAAATATCATGGAATTAAAAGATTTTTTCTATGTATATCAAATAGTTGCAATTATATTTGTACATAATTTCTTAAGGAAAAAAGGATATTATGAAAAGGTAGCTAAAATAGAAGTAGGAAAGGTAAGAGCAATTAACACATTAGTAGTAGGTATAATATTTGTTGGATTATTTATATCAACTTTAACTGCTGTTGATATAAGTCGTTTAGGTAAACAATGGAATAGAGAATATATAGTAATGCAATTTGGATTATATATGTATCAAATAAATGATATTACATCAACATTAAAAGCAGAATTAAATCCACTGTTTGGATATGATGAGAGCGCTAAAGAATTTAGAGAATACTATACTTCTAAAGAAGATACATCAACAATAAATAAATATACAAATATTTTTGAAGGAAAAAATGTTTTAGTTATTCATGCTGAAAGTATTCAAAATTTTGTACTTAATACAAGTTTCAATGGAAAAGAGGTTGCTCCGAATTTAAAAAGATTATCAGAAGAAGGATTATATTTTTCTAATTTTTACTCAGAGGAAAGTGTAGGAACAAGTAGCGATACAGAATTTACTTATGCTTCATCATTGCTTCCATCTACTAGAGGAACTGTATTTATGAATTATTTTGATAGAGATTATGTTACTACACAAAAATTATTGAAAGAAAAAGGATATTACGTATTTAGCATGCATGGTAACAATTGTTCATTTTGGAATAGATCAGTAACACATAAAAATTTAGGTTATGATAAATTTTATTGTTATAAAAATGCATATGAAATAGATGAAACAATTGGTCTTGGACTTAGTGATAAATCATTTTTTAGACAATCAGTTCCAATTATAAAAGAAATAAAAGAGAAAAATGAAAAGTTCTACGGTTTGATGATTATGCTTACAAATCATACACCATTTACAGATATAGATGATATAAGTGATTATGAAGTAACCTATAAATATCAAAAGTATAATGAAGAAACTGGTGAATATGAAGAGGCAGTCGCACCTTATATGGAAGGTACAATACTAGGTAGTTATTTTAAATCAGTACATTATGCTGATGAAGCTCTAGGACAATTAATGGAAGATTTAGATAAAGAAGGAATATTAGATAATACAGTGGTTATAATATATGGTGACCATGATAATAAATTAAAAAAATCAGAATATAATCGTTTTTATAATTATGTTCCAGAAACAGATTCATTACTAAAAAAAGGTGATGAAGGTTATACAGATGTAGACTATTATTTCTATGAATTAAATAGAAAGGTACCATTAATTATATGGTCAAAAGATACTAAATTACAAACCGAAGTTACTAAAGTAATGGGAATGATAGATGTTCAACCAACAATAGGTAATATGTTAGGATTTAAAAATAAATATGCTTTAGGTAATGATATCTTCAGTATAGATGAAAATGTTGTAGTTTTTCCAAGTGGAAATTGGTTAACAGATAAAATGTATTATAGTCAAAGTAGAGGAGAAGGAAAACTATTAAATAATGAAGAAACCGTAAGCATTGATTATATAGAAAAATATAATGAATATTCAGAAAAATTAATTTCAATATCAGATGATATAATTGTATATGATATGATAAAGAAAACAAATGAATCAGAAAAATTAATAGGAGAAGATAAATGAAAAAGAGAAGATTAAAAATATGGCCTATAGTTTTATTAGTAGTATTTATAATCTTAGTAATATGTTTAATTAGCGTTATATCAACTTTAAAAAGTAGCAAAAAAATAAATACAGAAAAAATTGATACAATTGAAAAATATAATTATAATCTTAAACAAAATGAAAATTTATATTATAAAGAACTTTTTAAAGAATTAAAAAAAGAACTATCAAAAGAAAAAATAGATGAAATACAATATGCTTCAATAATAAGTAAAATGTTTTTAACAGATTTTCTAAGTTTAAATCAAGCTCTAAATGGAAATGATATAGGAGGAACAGAATTTATTCATAGTAATTATAGAGATACATTTATAAAAAAATCAAAAGATACTATATATTCATATATAGAAAGTAATATCTATGGAGAAAGAAAACAAGAATTACCAGAAGTAAAAGAAGTTAAAGTTAATGATATAAAAACTTCTAGATATAGTGGTGAAAAAGAAAATGATGATAAAGCATATTATGTAGAATGTGAAATTAGTTATAAAAAAAATTTAGGTTATCAAAATAATGTTAGTTTAATACTAATTCACAATAATGATAAATTAGAAATAGTAAGTATAAAATAAGAACATAAAAAATGTTCTTTTTTTTAAACAAATTTAATAAGAAGAGTTTTAGTAAGAGAATATAATACATTAACAAAGGGGGAGAATATATGGAAATATTAAATTATATTATAGAAAATAGATTAATTTTGATACCTGTTTTATATATAATAGGTGAATTTATTAAAAAAACAAAAACAATAAATAATAGATGGATTCCTTTAATTTTAATGGTAATAGGAGTAGTATTTTCAATATTAATGAGTGGAGACAAAATTATAAATAATATTATACAAGGTGTTCTTGTAAGTGGTGTTACTGTACTAGGTAATCAAATAATTAAACAAATTGAAAAGGATGATGAAAATGAGATGTAGAGTTTTAAAAAGTAAAGAATGTTATATAACTCAAAAATATAGTAATAATCATAAAGGAATAGATATAGTGGGATATAAAAATAATAAAAAAATAATAGATACAGTAGTAGCACATACAAAAGGAACAGTAATAGAAATAAAGACAGGAATGA
>JAGBES010000020.1 GCA_017936845.1 Bacilli bacterium | reverse complement strand
AAAAGGCTCTATAAAATCTGGTGTGAAGTAAATTTTTAGCAAACCCTTATAAATAAAAGGAAAAGTAGTGATTTTTTATGTAATAAATTTATCACTACTTTTTTTGCATATTTTTGAGGTTTTTGGAATACATTCAAAAAATCAATTTGAGGTAAAAAATGTATTTTGCTTTTTTTCAGTTTGAGGTAATTTTTAAACTTTTTATCCCTTCAATTTTTTATTAAAAATATATAATATTCTTGCTCTTAATAATTTAAAACTTCTATAACCAAATCCATTTCTCTTTATAACCTTTATTTTATTATTTATTCCTTCTGTAAATCCATTTGAATATTTCTCATCTATAAATGAATTAACTATATATTCTCGCCATCTTGATATCGTTCCAGCTGCTTCTATAAATTCTTCTATTTCACTTGCTACACATTTACTTATCCAAACTATTAATTGTTCATCTGCAGTTTCATATGTAGCATGATTTATTATATCTAAAAATTCTTCTTTTAAATTATATCCTTTTTTTAAATCTGGAGATATAGATAATATTTTATTTAATAATTCACTCGGAAGCATATCAACCATATGGCCATTTTTATATCTTTTTACTAATACCCACCAATCTATATCATTAGAATATTTTCTTAATAAACTAACATTCTTTTTGTTTTTTAATATTTTATATTCTTTGCTTTTTATATCATAACCTTTTTGTAGCTTTATTCTAATTTTATCTAAAGCATCCATTATGTATGTGATATAATGGAATCGGTCAACAACATATTTTGCTTTTGGGAACATTATTTTGGTGACCAATAAATATGGTTCGTACATATCCGATATGACGAACTCTACTGAGTGCCTATTATTACAGTACGTAAAATACTTTAGTAGGTACTCTTTTTTTCTGCTCGGTAATATATCTAATACTCTTTTATGAATTGGATCATTTAATACAAACGCATATTTTCCTTCATTTGTATCTGCTTTAAATTCATCAAATGATATTACTCTTGGAAGATTTATTATTCTCTCTGGCACCATTTCACTTATCTTTTTTAACTCATTTATTACTGTCTGTGACGATACGCCGCACTCTTCTGCTATACTTTTAAAATTTTGATTATACTTTAATAATTCTTTCCTAATTTTAATTAATAATGATTTTGAAATACTTCCATTTTCTGTATTAATATTTAAATCCTCTGTAAAAATATTCCCACAATTATAGCAATGATACCTTTTCTTATTTATTATTAGAATTATTCTCTGCTCACAAGATTTTAAATATTTGCTCCGTATTGGCTTATTCTTCCCATGCACATTTGAAGTAAATTTATTACATTTTGGACAACGTACTTTATTATTTTTATTCTCAATACTTACCTCTATTATTCCATTATTCTCCTTTACATTCATGATTTTTACTTCTTTCTGGTTTAAACCTAACAACATATAATATTCTTTCATTTTTCCTCCTTAAATTTCACAATTTAAGTATATATTATTTCATGAAAAAAGAGGTTATTTTCTAACCTCCAACTTCACACCATTTTTTATAGCTTTTTGTAGTTTACTTCACACTACTTTTTATAGCTTTTTATTTTTTCGCATTCTATATTTTATTTTTTTATATAAATTGTATAATAGAAAGTCATAAATATTTTAAAGTTAAAAAGTCATAACTTTAAGATACTTATGACTCTTTTTGGTATACTTATATTATCTCATAATAAGAAGGAGTTGATATAAGTATGAGAAAAGATATAACAATTGAAAAAATAATGTTAGGTGGTGAAAAAATGAATAAATCAGAATTAGCTAGACAATATGGTTGCTGTTGGAGAACTATTGATAAAAGACTGAATCCAGATAAATACAAAAAAGAGAAGAAAACTAGAATTTATACATCTATATTAGATCCATACAAAAATATAATTGATGAAAAAATAGAAAATAATAATATACCTGCTACTGGAATTTATTTTCTATTAAAAACAAAATATGATTATAAAGGCAAATATGGTATTGTAAATAAGTATGTTTCAAATAAAAAACAAAGTATAATATCTAATTTAACAATTAGATTTGAAACAATTAAAGGTTATCAATCACAAGTAGATTGGAAAGAAAAATTAAAGTTACATGATATAAATGGTAATGAATATATAGTCAGTATATTTTTAATAGTATTAGGTAATTCAAGATATAAATATATTGAATTAACATTTGACCAAACACAACCAACATTATTTAGATGTTTAATTAATTCATTTAAATATTTTGGTGGTAGAACTGAAGAAATTTTATTTGATAATATGAAAACAATAGTAGATCAAGTTAAAAGTAATTTTTCTGATGTGGTTATTAATTCTAAAGCAATGCAATTTTCAAAAGATGCTGGATTTAAAATAATAACCTGTAGACCATATAGGCCTAGAACTAAGGGTAAGGTAGAAACTTTAGCAAAAATAATGAACAGATTAAAAGCTTTTGATTTCGAATTCAAAAATAAAGAAGATTTAGAAAGTATTGTAAAAAAACTTAATCATGATTTGAATTATGTAGAAGAATCTCAGGCAACAAATGAAGTTCCAATAGTTCTATTTGAAAAAGAAAAAGAATATTTAGTTCCAGTGAATTATGAAATCTTAGAAAATTATTGTCTTCTGGAAAAGACATATAAAGTTTCGAACGAATCAATGATTTCATATTGTGGAAGTAAATATTCTGTACCATTACAGTATGTTGGAAAACAACTTACTGTAGTTGATGAGGATAACGTTATCCACTTATATTATAACAAAGAATTAATACATTCGTACCAAAAAAATAAAAAATTTAGATATAATTATAAAGAAAAAGATTATATTGATATATTAAAACATAGTAGTTTTAATACAAAAACAGAAGAAGAAATTAATGAATATATAAAGAAAAACTTATATTCATTAGATAGAATAAATATCGACAAAGGAGATAATAAATAAATGATTGAAGAATTAAATAAAAATTTAGAAATATTAGAATTAGAAAGAATAAAGGAAATATTACCAGAATATGTACATAAGAATAGTAAAGATATGCCACCGTTTACAGAAGCATTAAATTATTTATTAAAAACAGAAATTGAATATAAAGATACAAGAGCAGCAGAAGGAATAATTAAGGCAGCAAATTTCCCGTTTAGGAAAACTTTAGAAGATTATGATTTTTCCTTTCAGCCATCTGTAAGTGAAAATCAAATAAGGGAATTAGCCAATTTGAGTTTCATAGAAAGAAATGAAAATATAATATTCATAGGCAATTCTGGAGTTGGAAAAACACATTTAGCAGTGTCATTAGGAATAGAAGCAGCCAAACATAGAAATAGTGTTTATTTTATAACTTGTCACAACCTAATGCAAAAATTAAATAAAGCACAGAAAGAAAACAGATTAGATAAGCAATTACAACATTTAGCCCAATATAAAGTACTAATAATAGACGAAATAGGATATTTGCCAGTAGACCATCAAGGATCAAATTTATTCTTTCAATTAATAGCAAGAAGGTATATGAATAAATCAACAATTGTAACAACAAATATGCCATTTTCAAGATGGGGAGAAGTATTTAGTGATAATACATTAGCAAGTGCAGTATTAGATAGATTGTTACATTATTCTCATATTATAAGAATTACTGGTAACTCTTATAGAATAAAAGACAAAATAGTAGAATCAGATTCAAGAACAAATGAATACAATGAATAAATAATAACTTTGTAAGTAATAACTACTACTTAAGTATTTAATTTTATGCCGAGAAAATCTATTTGTAATGGGCGGCCAGATTTCATAATACTTAATTAGTAAATAACTCAAAAGTTATTTGCAATTAAGTAATGGAAGATGGTCGAGGTCCCATTACCAATAGAGGAATTGGAATAAATTTAAATACGACGATAACACACCTTAAAAAAAATCAGATTAAAAAATAATCTAATTTTCAACGAAAAACTATGACATTTTAATAATGAAATTTTCATGACATTTCATATTGACATTTACAATTTTCAAATGCGTGTAAATTTCTAGTTCTAGTTTTTTCTAAATTGAAACCATTGGATTTTTGAGATTTAAAAAACATTTCAATACCACCGAAACGATGTGAATATTCACGGATTGCTTGATTAGGTTCAATATTAGATAAAATAAACCATGGATCATCGCTTTGATTACCTCTTTTTTATCATAGATTAGAACTTTTAAATCAGAATTAACTTTAGCTCTGATACAGAAAAGAATGACCTTTTTTATGAATATGACGCATGAGAGCAAGATTACAAAACCACCTATCACCTAAGAAGGTGATAGGGGCATTGATGCATGATAAAAGATCAATAACATAATCAATTGCTTCAATGATAACTTTTTGAGAAAATAAAAATTTTTTATCATCGTCCTTAATATCATAATGACCGCTTCTTTTATCTTTATCATTAATAAAGTGGATAGGGATAGATTGTTTACCGATTTTCAAAGTAAACATTAAAGTAACAAAGTCGTCATTAGTATACATGTGATCTAAAATAACAACCAGTTTATTGTGCTTTAAAGCACCAATTTTTTTGATAATTTTCTTAACTACAGCTTTAAAGAATTTGATACCATCAAATTTGTGATTATTGAGAAACCTCCATATTTTCTTTTCAATAGAAGAATGATTTGTTAAAAGAGAATCGTCAATATAATTCTTTGCTAAATCTAAATTCGTAATATTTTCGGCATTAATAGCAGCCATAATT
>JAGBES010000019.1 GCA_017936845.1 Bacilli bacterium | reverse complement strand
TGGTAAGAGCCTTTCTAAACAGTCAAAGCTGTAGGATGATAGAAACAAATCCACAGGCAAGAGTTATTATAACTCAAAAAATATAAATAGAAAGAAAAAATCAATCTATAGGATTTCTCCTAAGATTGATTATACGAGGAAGATATAATGGAAGAATTATTAAAAAATATAAAAGAAGAAATAAAAAACATAACTGATTTAAAATCATTAAATGAACTTAAAATTAAGTACTTAAGTAAGAAAGGACCTATAAATGAACTATCACTTAAAATGAAAGATTTGAGTATAGAAGAAAAAAAAGAATATGGAATGAAATTAAATGCTTTTAAAAATGAAGTAAACAATTTATTCGATACTTTAAAAGAAAAATTAGAAACAGAAGAATTAAATAAGAAATTAGAAAATGAAAAAATAGATATAAGTCTACCTGCTACTAAAATAAATGTAGGGGCTCCTAATATCTTGGAAAAAGTTGTAGAAGATTTTGAAGAAGTATTTATGTCCATGGGATATGATGTTGTAGATGGACCAGAAGTAGAAGAAGATAAATTTAATTTTGAATTACTAGGTTTACCAAAAGGACATCCTGCAAGAGATGCTCAAGATACATTCTATGTTAAAGGTGATGAAATGCTTATGCGCTCTCATACTTCTCCAGTTCAAGCTCGTACAATGTTAAAATATGAAGGTAAAGAACCAGTTAGAATAATCTGTCCTGGAAAAGCTTATAGAAGAGATGATGACGATGCTACACACTCACATCAATTTACACAAATAGAAGGATTATTAGTTGATAAAGATATTTCTTTATCTGATTTAAAAGGAACAGTAACACTTATATGTAAAAAATTGTTTGGTAATGATACAATAACAAGATTTAGACCAAGTTATTATCAATTTACAGAACCATCAGTTGAAATGGATATTTCATGTTTTGCTTGTAAAGGAAATGGGTGCTCTATTTGTAAAAATACAGGTTGGATTACAATAGGAGGAGCAGGTGTAGTTCATTATGATGTTTTAAAAGGATGTGGATATGATCCAAATATATGGTCTGGATTTGCCTTTGGATTTGGTGCTGAAAGATGTGCTATGTTAAAGTATGGAATAAATGACATTAGAACATTTTATAATACTGATTTAAGAGAAACAAGAAACTTTGATAGAAAGGATGCTGAATAATATGATAAGTATGAAATGGGTCAAAGATTATATTGATCTTGAAGATGAAAACTTAATTGAACTTGCTACAAAAGTAACTCAAGCAGGGATCAATATAGAAGCAGTTATTTCTAATCAAATTGATAACTTAGTAATTGGTGAAGTAAAAGAATGTATTGCTCATCCAGATTCAGATCATTTACATATTTGTAAAGTTGATATAGGAAGTGATACACTACAACAAATAGTATGTGGTGCTTCAAATGTAAGAGTTGGTCTTAAAGTAATTGTAGCTTTACCAGGTGCTAAATTACCAGGTGATTTTGAAATTAAAGCAGGTAAAATTAGAGGTGTAGAATCAAATGGTATGCTTTGCGCTTTATTTGAATTAGGATTAGAAGAAAAAAATGAAGAAAACTATGCTAAAGGTATTCATGAATTAGATAGTAATGCGCCTATAGGAAAAGATCCTATAAAATATATGGATTTAGATGATACATTATATGATTTAGATGTTCATAAACATCGAAATAATGATTGTTATTATCATATTGGATTTGCACATGAAGTAGGAACAGTACTTGGAAAAAAAGTAAATTATCCAGAAGCAAAATATAAAGAGATATCTGATGATGTAAATAATTATATAAATCTAAAAGTAGAAACGGATAGATGTCCATTTTATTATGGTAAAATGGTTAGAAATGTAAAAATAGGTGAATCACCAGAATGGATAAAAAAAAGAATTATTGCTGCTGGAATGAGACCAATTAATAATGTTGTAGATATTTCTAACTTTGTTATGTTAGAATATGGTCAGCCAACACATTTTTTCGATGCTGATAAATTAGGAGAAAATATAATAGTAAGAGATGCTAAAAATGGTGAAGTAATAATTACCCTAGATGAACAAGAAAGAAATTTATCATCTAAAGATATTGTTATTGCTGATTCTTTAAAGCCAATTTGTATAGCAGGAGTTATGGGTGGACAAAATACAGAAATTGATTCTAATACAAAAAACATATTTATAGAAGCAGCTATATTTGATGCATTTTCAATAACAAAAACTTCTACAAGATTAAATTTAAAATCAGAAGCATCTAAGAGATATGGAAAAGGATTAAATTATGAATATACTATATCAGCTATGGATAGATGTCTTTCATTACTAGAAAAATATGCTTCTGGAGAAGTATTATCTGGTAGAGTTTTACATGATGTTGTAGATAAAACAGAAAAAACAATAGATGTTACAACAGAAGAATTAAACAAAGTCTTAGGTTTAGAAATGGAAGATAAAGATGTTGAAATTCAATTAGATAAATTAGATTTTCCATATGAGTTGAAAGATAAAAAATTTCATATTACAATTCCAAGAAGAAGATTGGATGTTGAAGCTAATAAAGCAGATTTAGCAGAAGAAATAGGAAGACTTTATGGATATAACAATCTTCATGATACATTACCTAAAGTTCAAACTAAAAGAGGAGTTTATGTAGGAGATGTTTTACTAAGAAAAAGTACATCTAAAAGACTTAGAAGTATTGGTTTAAATGAAACTAGAACTTATACTTTAGTACCTGAAGAATTAGCTTTAAAATTCAATTATGATAATAAAGAATTACTTAAACTTCCAAATCCATTAAGTGCTGATAAAGCAGTTGTTAGAACTTCTATTATTGCTTCTTTAATAAATACATATGAATATAATAAAGCAAGAAAAATTAGTAATATTAAGTTATATGAAATAGCTAAAACTTATGATAAAAACTTTAAAGAAGATCAAAAAGTAGCAATGTTAATAGAAGGAAATTATATTGAAAATAAATGGAATGGAACTATTGTAAAAGCAGATTTTTATGTAATGAAAGGATTAGTTGAAAATTTATTAGATTATTTAGGATTTAAAAATAGATATGAATTTAAAGCTGATATATTAAAAGAAATACATCCAACAATAGGTGCACGAATACTAGTTGATAAAAAACCAATTGGTATTATTGGTAAAGTACATCCTTCTTTAATAAAAACAGATGTATATGTGGCAGAATTATCATTAACTGAATTATATGAAAAGACAGTAAAACCAATTAAATTTAAAGAAGCATCGAAATATCCTGCAATAAAAAAAGATGTTGCATTTATAGTTAATAATGATACTTTAAATAGTGAATTAGAAGCAATTATTAAACATGCAGGAGGTAGATTATTAGAATCGGTTGAAATATTTGATATCTATAAAGATATAGAACCAGGAAGAAAATCAATGGCATATTCATTAACTTTTTTAGATAATACAAGAACATTAAGTGAAGAAGAAGTAATGAAACAATTTAATAGAATAATAGAAGAAGTAGAAAAAACAGGTGCAAAATTAAGAGATAAGTAAGGAAAGGAAGTATTTAAATGAACGAACAAAAAAATACACCAAATATTTCAAATGAATATAAACCAATTACAATGTGGGGATATTTTGGATATCAAATTTTATTTTCAATTCCAATTATTGGATTAATATTAATAATTATATTTTCATTTGGTGGAACTTCAAATATCAATTTAAAAAACTTTGCAAGATCTTATTTTTGCAAATGGATAATTATAAGTATAATATTATTAATTCTATTTATAATGTTTATGATATTTGGAACAATTACTTATACAAATTAGGAGATATTTTATGAAAAATATAATAAAAGAATTTAAAAAATTTATATCAAGAGGAAATGTAATTGATTTAGCAGTAGGTGTACTAATTGGATCAGCCTTTTCTAATTTGGTAACATCATTAACGGATAATATAATTTCACCTATAATAGGTATGTTTGGAAAAACAGATTTTTCAGGAATGATATTAAATATAAATATAGCATTTATACATTTATCTTTAAAATATGGAGCATTTTTAACAGATGTAATTAACTTTATTATAATGGCATTTATAGTATTTATATTAGTTAAAATAATGAATAAAATATTTCATAAAGAAGAAAAAAAGGAAATACCTAAAAAAGCAGATGAAGTAATATTATTAGAAGAAATAAGAGATTTATTAAAAAAGGATATTTAAAATATCTTTTTTTTTAATTTTTAAAAAGTAGTAGAATATGTTATAATAACAAAGAGGTAATAATATGAAAGAATCAAAATTATACACGTTTTCACTACCAATTATAAAAATATTTGTAAAAATAATCTTAAGGCCAAAGATAATAAATAAAGAATATATAACAGATGAAAAACTTATATTAGCAGGAACACATACACACGATTTAGATTGTTTATTACTTATGGCATCTACTAAAAGACATGTTCACTTTTTAGCAAAAAAAGAATTGTTTGAAGGAAAATTTAAATTTATATTTAAAAATATGGATTTAATACCAGTAGATAGAAAAATAAAAGATAAATCAGTAATACCAGCAGCAGAAAAATATTTAAAGCAAAATAAATTAATAGGAATATTTCCAGAAGGAACATATTCTAAAAAACACGAATTGTTGCCATTTAAAATTGGAACAATTAAAATAGCACATGATACAAATACCAAAATAGTGCCATTCGTTATAAAAGGACAATATTTTAAAAAAGGATTAAAAATAATTTATGGAGAACCATTTAAAGTAGAAAGTGATAATTTAGAAGAAGAAAATAAAAAGTTTAGAGATAAAATTATCAAAATGCTGGAGGAAAATTAAAATGGGAATATTTAAAATATTTAAAAATAAAAAGAAATTTGATGAACCTTGGAAGAAATATTATAAAGAAGAAGAATTAAATTTTAAGATACCAAATAAAACAATGTATGAAATGGTACTGGATAGTGCACTAAAATATCCAAATAATACAGCTATAGAATACTTTGGTAAAAAAACAAAATATAAAAAATTAATAAAACAAATAGAAAAGGCTAGTAAATCTTTTACATATTATGGAATAAAAAAAGGTGATATAGTAACTATATGTATGCCAAATACACCAGAAGTATTAATTGCTTTATATGCATTAAATAAAATAGGTGCAATAGCACATATGATTCATCCTTTATCAGCAGAAGAAGAAATAAAAGAATCAGTTAATAATACAAATTCTAAAATATTGATTATGATTGATATAAATTACGAAAAATTAAAAAATATAATAGATAAAACAAAAATAGAAAAAGTAATATTTGTATCACCCGCTAATTCTATGAATTTAATAATGCATATAGGATATAATTTAACAAGAAAAAGAAAATATAAAAAATATCCAAAAAATAAAAAATACATATCATGGAACTATTTTATTAAAAAACATTTAAAAATAAAAAGAGTAAAAAAACAATTAATTGATAAAAATACCCCAGCAGTTATACTACATAGTGGAGGTACAAGTGGTAAACCTAAATATGTAGTATTAACAAATAAAGCATTTAATGTATCAGCAATTCAAGAAAAAATAGTATTAAAAAAATTAGTTCCAGGTGATTCAACGATAGCAATTATGCCTAATTTTCATGGATTTGGACTTAGTGTTTGTATGCATACACCACTTTGTTTTGGCTTTTATACAATATTAGTACCACAATTTGATGCTAAAAAATTTGATATATTAATTAACAAAACTAAACCAACAACAATACTTGGAGTTCCAACATTATATGAAGCATTGATAAATAGTCATAATGTAAAAAACTTTGATTTATCATATATGAAATATGTAATTAGTGGTGGTGACAAAATAAATAAAATACTAGAAGATAAAATAAATATATATTTAAAAGAACATAATTGTGAAGTAAAAATTACACAAGGATATGGACTAAGTGAAGCCCTAGCAGCTGTATGTTTATGTTATGATGATAGAAGAAAAGAAGAAAGTATAGGATTACCACTTCCAAGAAATCATATAAAAATAATAGATCCAGCAACTAGAGAAACACTACCATATGGAAAGATAGGAGAAATTTGTATAAATGGTCCTACAGTAATGAAAGGATATTTAAACGACGAATCAGAAACTAATGATGCATTACAAGTACATAAAGATGGACATGTATGGCTTCATACTGGTGATATGGGACACATGGATGAAGATGGATATTTATTTTATGATCAAAGAATTAAAAGAATGATAATAACATCAGGTTATAATGTCTATCCATCACATATAGAAGAAGTAATCGAAAGACATCCAGATGTACTTCAATGTACAGTAGTTGCTATGCCACATCCATATAAAGTAAATGTACCTAAAGCATTTATAGTATTAAAAGATGGAAAAAATGCTGGAATATTTAAAAAAATGGCTATAAAGGATTATTGTAAAAAAAATTTATCTCATTATATGTGTCCATATAAATATGTATTTAGAAAAGCACTTCCAAAGACAAGATTAGGAAAAATAGACTTTAAATCATTACAAGATGATGATGGAGATGATGATTATTAAAACACCAATATTATATAAAATAAGTAAATTTATATTAGGACCAATATTTAAATTATATTATAATCCTAAAATAATAAATAAAGAAGCAATTCCTAAAGAAGGTCCAATATTAATAGTAGGAAATCACAAACATGTATATGATCAGTGTCTAACAATAATCGCAACAAAAAGATTTATAAACTATATGGCAAAAAAAGAATACTTTGATTCAAAAATGTCTTGGTTTTTTAAAGCAACTGGGTGCATATCAGTAGATAGAAGTAAAAAAGATGAAAAAGCAAAAGAAAAAGCTTTGGAAATATTAAAAAATAATGGTGCAGTTGGTTTATTTCCAGAAGGAACAAGGAATAAAACAAAAGACTTTTTATTACCATTTAAATATGGAACAGTATCAATGGCAAAGAAAACTGATGCCTTAATAGTGCCATTTGGCCTTACTGGGGATTATAAATTTAGAAGTAAAAACTTAAAAATAAAATTTGGAGAACCATTCAAAGTAGAAGATATGTCATTAGAAGAAGCTAATAATATACTTTATAAAAAAATAGAAAAATTAATGAAAGAAAATTTAAAATAAGAAAATATGTTTGTATGTTTTATTAATTTTATTGATTTAATTAAATAATTATTTTATAATTATAATGGTGATTAAATGAAATCAGTATATATTCATATACCATTTTGTAATCATATATGTTCTTATTGTGATTTTACAAAAATGTATTATAATGAAAAATTAGTAGATATGTATTTAAATGAATTAGAAAAAGAAATAAAATTAAATTATAAAAATGATTTAATAAATACAATCTATATAGGTGGGGGAACACCAAGTAGTTTAAATATTAAACAATTAGAAAAATTATTAAAAATAGTACAAATATTTAAATTAAATAAAAAATATGAATATACATTTGAATGTAATATAGAGTCATTAAATATAGAAAAACTAAAACTTTTAAAAAAATATAATATTAATAGACTTAGTATAGGAGTTCAAACATTTAATGAAGATAATTTAAAATATCTAAATAGATTTCATACAAGAGATGAAGTGTTTAAAAAAGTAGTAGAAGCAAAAAAATATTTTGATAATATTAATATAGATTTGATATATGCTTTAAAAAATCAAACAATTTCAATGTTAAAAGATGATATAGAACAATTTTTAAAATTAGATATAAATCATATATCAACATATTCTCTTATAATTGAACCACATACAAAACTTTATATAGATAAAGAAAAAAATATAGATGAAGAATTGGATTATGAAATGTATAAATTTATTTGTACAAAATTAAAAGAACAAGGTTTTATCCATTATGAAATAAGTAATTTTTCAAAAAAAGGATATGAATCAAAGCATAATTTAACATATTGGTCTAATAATGAATACTATGGTTTTGGATTAGGTGCTAGTGGATTTATAAATAATATAAGATATACAAATACATCAAGTATAAATGAATACTTAAAAAGTAATTATATAAAAGATAAAGAAAAAATGACTAAAATAGAAAATATGCAAAATGAAATGATATTAGGACTTCGTAAATTAGAAGGTGTGAATTTAAATACATTTAAAGAAAAGTATCATGAAGAAATAGAAAAAGTATTTAAAATAGATAAATTATTAGAGGAAGGGAAATTAATAAAAAAAGATAACTATATATTTATAAATGAAAAATATATATATTTATCAAATGAAGTTTTAATTAATTTTATAGGTGAATTATGATTGAGTCAAAAACAAAAGAAGAAATTTTTAATAAAGAGTACACATATATTAAAAATAAGAAATATAGAGATAATTTAAAAATAATGGTTGAATTACTTCCAGATTATTTTTTTAGTGTTCCAGCTTCATCAACTGGAAAATATCACCCACCATTTTCATTAGGAGAAGGTGGACTTGTTAGACACACTAAATTTGCTGTTAGAATAGCACATGAATTATATAGTGATGAATCAATAACTGGAAAGTTTACAGATAATGAAAAAGATTTAATGATATTTGCTTTAGTATTACATGATGGTTTAAAATCTGGACTTCAAAAATCAGAATATACATTAGTAGAACATCCATTATTAATAGCTAATTATATAAAAGAAAATAAAGATAAACTAACATTAACAGATGGAGAAATAGATTTTATTACAAATGTTATAGAGTCACACATGGGACCATGGAATACAGATTATAAAGGAAATGAAGTACTCCCAAAACCGATAAATAAATATCAAAAATTTGTACATATGTGTGATTTTTTAGCAAGTAGAAAGTTTTTAAATGCTAATTTTAATAATAATGAAATAAGTGATTAAAAAATTATTGAAATAAATAACTTTTTAATTCATAATAAATAAAATATGGAATGGAGAATATAAAATGAGAGGAAAATTAATAGTTGTAGAAGGAACAGATTGTTCAGGTAAAGAAACACAAACAAAAAAATTAGTAGAAAAATTGACAAATGACAATAGACAAGTTAAAAGATATAGTTTTCCAATGTATGATACACCAACAGGAAAAATAGTTGGAGGACCTTATTTAGGTAAAAACTATATATGTGATGGTTGGTTTAATGAAGGTGCGCCACAAGTACCTTATAAAGTCGCATCACTTTATTATGCTGCAGATAGATTATATAATATAGAAAAAATAAATAAAGATATAGAAAATGGTATTGATATAATATTAGATAGATATGTTTATTCAAATATGGCTCATCAAGGTGGTAAAATTAAAGATAAAAAAGAAAGACAAGAAATGTATAGATGGTTAGAACAATTAGAATTTGATTTATTAGGTTTACCAGAGCCAGATATAAAAATATTTTTACATATGCCTACAGAATATTCTAAAATATTAAAACAAAATAGAGTAGAAATAGCTGATCAACATGAAAAAGATGAAAATCATTTAAAAAATGCTGAAAATTCATTTTTAGAAATAGCTGAATTATATAATTTTGAAACAATAGATTGTGTTAAAGATAAAAATATAAAATCAATAGAAGATATTAATGAAGAATTGTATGAAATAGTAAAAAAAGAAATAAATAAAAAAATAATAAAAAAATCCAAATAATTTGGATTTTTTCTTGCAATTTTACTTATTATTTGTTAATATAAGAAACATTAAATAAAGGGGGAATTATATGAATAAAAAAGAAAAAAATATAATAGAAAAAGAAAAATGTATATTGATGAGTGCTAAACTTTTTTTAGAAAATGATTATTATATAAAAGATATTGCTATGATACTTGGAAAATCAACATCAACAATTCAAAGATATCTAAATGATCCATATATAGAATTTGAACTAGGTATAAATACAAAATTAAAAATAAAAGAAAAATTACAATCAAAAAAAGAAGAAGGAAATTTAATGGGCGGAATTATATCTACAATTAATAATGAATCGTTAAAGGATCGAGAAGGAAAATTTACAGGAATGAAGAGGCGATAAAATGATAAAACAAATATATAAAGATATCTATCAGTTTACTGATAAATTGTATGATAAATATAATATAAATGACAAAAAAATACTAAATTATATATTATCATTAGAAGATTCAATATATGATAGTATTTTTAATAAATTGAGTTTAAATAAATTCAATGAATTTTTAGAGTATGTAGAGGAAGAATATGATAAAATAAATCAAAATGAAGATGATAATTATGAAGTTTTATTATATGGAGATAAAAAAGCTTTTATAATAAGAAGAATTTATAATAAATTATCAGATAAATTATTGTGTGATTATTCAAATGAAAAAATGACTTCAGTAACTTTAAATGATCAAATTATATTAGAAAGTAATTTCATAGAAAATGCTATGATAGAATTAGCTGAAAAAATAATAGCAAATATAGAAATAAAATTTTTATATTTAATGCAACTGGAAAAAATACCAAATAATAAAGAATATATTAAAAATTTATCATTTATTTCATCATATTTAGAGGAAAAAATAAAAGAAAATAATGATATAAAACAATTAGTAAAATCAGAAGATAATTTATATGATAATTTATGGGAAGATTTTAAATCAGATTATGAATATATGTTAAATAATTATGTAATAGAAGCAATAGAAAAAGATATTGTTATAATGCATTCATATAGAGATTTAAATAATTCAATTAATTCTAAAATTAGATCTTTATATTTAAGAACAATGTTTAATTTTTTAGACGAAGATGAAATAGAACAAATAAATTATAGTTTTAGAGAAAAAGAATTAAAAATATATAATAAAGTAGGATATGATGAAGTAATTAATGCATTTAAAAAATATAATGAAGATCAAGATAATATAACAAAAATAAAAACACATTAGTGTTTTTATATGTTATAATCATTTATTCCATATTTTTCATTTTCAGTATCTAAAAATAAATGTGTTTTTATAGGATTATAAGTTAAATAACCAAATGTAATATAAGAAATAATAATTAAAATAATACCAATAATATTAGAATATTTAAAGTTATTTAAAGTCATAAATTTATAACTAATAATTGACACTATTATAATAACTATTAACATCAAAAAAATAGATACAAACATGTTTTCACCAAATTTATAGTAGATCGGTAGGAATAAAAACAAATATAAAGGAATAGATAATATAGCTTCAATAAATTTAGAAAAAACGAAATTATTAAAATTCAATTTAAAGTAAACTAATAAAAAATACTCAAACAAACTAAATAATAAGATAGTTGTAAATAACATTTTCATATGTTCCCAAATACTTTCATTAACAGGAAAAAATATAGAAAATAAATTATTAGGAAATACCTCATATAAAAAATGTGTTAAAAAACATAATAAAAATGTACCAATAATACTAATAATTTTTACTTTTTTTAATGTCATAAAAAGCTCCTTTCTAACCATATTATAAATGGTGATAAAATGAAAATAAGACTAGGGTATGCATGTATAACAAATGCACTGGATATTACATCTTCTAGCACTTTAACATATAAATATTATAAAAAATTAGGAGAAGAATATGGAAATGAAAAATTAGATAAAATAATAAAATCTAATTTTGAAGCATTAAAAGAAATATTAAATTATAATATAAAAAATCAAATATACTTTTATAGAATGACATCAAATTTAATTCCACTTGCTACTCATCCAAATGTATCATATGAAGTATTTAAAAAATATGAAAAAGAATTTATAGAAATAGGAAATATTATAAAAAATAATAATTTAAGAGTAGATATGCATCCAGATCAATATTGTGTTTTAAACAGTATAAATGAATCAACTATAAATTCTACTATTAATATACTCGAATTTTGTCAAAATATGTTTAATGCTATGCAGATAAATTCTAATTTAGTCTTACATATAGGAAGTAAAACAAATGGAAAAAAAGAAAGTATGAAAAGATTTATAGATAATTTTAATTTATTAAATAAGGAATTAAAAGAAATGATAATATTAGAAAATGATGATAAAACATATAATATAAGAAATACATTAAAAATAGCTAATACATTAAATATTCCTATGGTATTAGATTATCATCATTATAAATGTAATAATAATAATGAAAAAATAGAAAATTATATAGAAAAAATATTTTCTACTTGGAAGACAACACCTAAAATACATTTTTCAAGTCCAAAAAATAAAAAAGAAAAAAGAAGTCATAATGAATATATAGATAGTGATGAATTTATAAAATTTATAGAGAAAATAAAATTTGTTAATAAGGATTTTGATATTATGATAGAAGCAAAAGGAAAAGATGATGCAATGTTTAGATTAATAAGACAATTAAAATATAAAACAAATTATAAATTTATAAATGAAACAACTTTTTTAGTAAAATAAAAAGGATTTTAAATTTTTTTGTCGTATATTAATACTAGGGAGTGTTTTTTATGAATGAAGTAAAGAAACTTGACTATGATACAATAAATAATATAAAAAATAGTGTTGATATAGTTGATGTTATTTCATCTTATATTCCACTTACAAGTAAAGGGAAAAATCTTTTCGGAGTTTGTCCATTTCATGATGATACAAATCCAAGTATGAGTGTATCAAGAGAAAAACAAATATATACATGTTTTTCATGTGGTGCTACTGGAACAGTATTTACCTTTTTACAAGATTATGAACATATAAGCTTTATAGAAGCTGTAAAAATGTGTGCTGATAAATCAGGGATACCTTTAAATATAAGAGGAATAAAAGAACAAAATAAAAATAATAAATTATATGATATATATGAAATAGCAACGAAACTATATCAAAATAATATAAATACAAATCATGGATTAGAAGCAAAAAAATATTTAAAAGAAAGAAAAATTGATGATGATATAATAAAAGAATTTAAAATTGGACTAGCATTAAATGATAATAAGTTATCCAGATTGTTACTAAAGAAAGAATACGATGAAAAATTATTAGAAAAAAGTGGTCTAATAGGTAAAAATGGAATAAATATATTTGATTCGTTCTATGATAGAATAATATTTCCAATAGAAGATTCTAGTGGTAAAGTAGTAGGTTTTAGTGGAAGAATATATAAAAAATATTTAGACAATACTCCTTCAAAATATAAAAACACAAAAGAAACAGAAATATTTAAAAAAGGTGAGATTTTATATAATTACTCTAGAGCAAAAGAAGAAGCTAGAAAAAGAGGAATAGTAATTATAATGGAAGGATTCATGGATTTATTTAGAGCTTATAGTGTAGGTATAAAAAACGTTGTTGTTAGTATGGGAACGGCTGTAACAAAAGAACAAGCGCTTTTACTTAAAAGAATAGCTAAAGATATTATTTTATGTTTTGATGGTGATAAAGCTGGAGAAAAAGCAACATACTCATGTAGTAATGAATTAATAGCTTTAGGAATAACACCTAAAATAGTAAGATTAGAAGAAAATTTAGATCCAGATGAATACATACTTAAATATGGAAAAGATAAATTTCTAAATAAAATAAATAATCCTATTAGTGTAATGGATTTTAAAATGCATTATTTAAAAGAAAATAAAGACTTAAATAATAGCATAGATATGTCCAATTATATAAATCAGGTAATAGATGAATTAAATAAAATAGATGATGATATTTTAAGAGAAATAACAATAAAAAAAATTAGTAACGAATCAAATATAGATCCAAATCTAATAAAAAATAAATTAGAAAACAAAAAAGAAACAAAAGTAAAAATAGAAAAAAAAGAAGAAATAAAAACAAATATGTATATAAAAGCCGAACAGTATCTTTTATATTATATGTTAAATAATGTAGAAGTAATAAAAATGTATCAAAATCAGATTGGATATATGCCAACTGATAAATATCGTAAATTAGCATTTGAAATAAATTATTTTTATAAAAAAAATGGTTATATAAATATATCAGATTTAATGATATCTCTAAATGAAAATGAAGAGTTGATAAATATAATTAAAGAAATAAATCTTTTAAATCTAAAAGATGAGTATTCAAAAGAACAAATAACAGATTATATTAATTCAATAAAAAGATATAATATTAAATTTGAAAGCAAAAGATTAAAAGATTTAATGAGAATGGAATTAGATCCAGTAAAAAAAGCAGAATATGCTGAAAAAATATTAGAAATAAATAAACTAAATAATGAGATAGGGGAATGAATATGGTAAATGAAATAAAAACATTTGAACAAAGAAAAGAAGAATTATTAAAAAAAGGAAAAGAAAAAGGAATATTAACATATGAAGAATTAGCAAATTCTTTAAAAGGATTAGAATTAACAAACGAAGAATTAGATGAACTATATAATTTATTTAATGAAAATAATATAAAAATAGTATCTGATGATGATGACGACACTGAAGGTGGAGATGAATTAATATTAGATGATAATATCTTAACAAAAGATTTAACTATTAATGATCCAGTTCGCATGTATTTAAAAGAAATAGGTCAAATAAAATTATTATCAATGGATGAAGAATTAGCACTAGCTGATAGAATTTTAGAAGGAGATGAACTTGCTAAAGCAGAACTTGCAGAAGCAAATTTAAGACTTGTTGTTAGTATAGCAAAAAGATATGTAGGTCGTGGAATGCTTTTCTTAGACTTAATTCAAGAAGGAAATATTGGACTTATGAAAGCCGTAGATAAATTTGATGTAACAAAGGGTTATAAATTTTCTACATATGCTACATGGTGGATTAGACAAGCTATAACAAGAGCAATTGCTGATCAAGCAAGAACAATAAGAGTTCCTGTACATATGGTAGAGACAATTAATAAATTAGCTCGTATTCAAAGACAAATGACACTAGAACTTAATCGTGAACCAACAGAAGAAGAATTAGCTAAAAAAATGAATTTATCAGTAGATAAAATAAGAGATATATATAAAATAAGTCAAGAACCAGTTAGTTTAGATACTCCAATTGGAGAAGAAGATGATTCACATTTAGGTGATTTTATAAAAGATGAAAGAAATGTTAGTCCAGAAGAATATGCAACTAATGAATTATTAAAAGATGAAATATCAGAAGTATTACAAACATTAACTGAAAGAGAAGAAAAAGTAATTAGACTTAGATTTGGACTTGAAGATGGAAAAAGTAGAACATTAGAAGAAGTAGGACAAATGTTTGGAGTAACAAGAGAAAGAATAAGACAAATAGAAGCAAAAGCATTAAGAAAATTACGACATCCATCAAGATCGAGAAAGTTAAAAGATTATATGGGTGATTAATGAAATTACCTAAAAGATTACAAGAAATAGCAAATCTTGTTGATAAAGATACAAAAGTTATTGATGTAGGTTGTGATCATGCTTTACTTGATATATATTTAACAATAAATAAAAAAAATAACTGTATAGCAACAGATATTAATAAAAATGCTTTAAATATTGCAATTTCCAATATAAAAAAATATAAATTAGAAAAAGAAATTAAAACTTTTTTAACTAATGGTTTAGAAAATATAAAAATTCCAGATAATAATACAATTATTATATCTGGAATGGGGACAAATACTATACTTAAAATAGTAAAAAATCATGAAGATAAGATTGATAATTTAATTATAGAATCAAATAATAACCACTATTTACTTAGAAAAGAAATTGTAAAATTAGGATTTTATATTGATAAAGAAATTGTTATAAAAGATAGAAAAATATATTATATTATAATAAAATTTAAAAAAGGACATAAAAAATACAAAAAATATGAATATATTTATGGAATTAATTTAAAAAACAAAGAATATATTAATTACTTAATTGATAAAAATAGAAATATTTTAAGTAAGATACCTAAAAAAAATATAATTGAAAGAATTAATATATTAAAAAAAACAAAATATCTAAAAAAAATTATAAAAAGAAAGTAGGGCCATTATTTAAATTGTTTTTTTCTATATATTCCTTAGCTTCAGTTTTAATTTCAGAAACTTTACTATTTAGATTAGTATTGTTTTTTTTATCTATTTTTGGATTATCCATACGTTTAAATTCGTTCATGACTTTAAACATGGTTTTAGCATTTTTAACAATAGGTGTAGCTTGTTTTACTAAAGGGATAGTTTGGTTAACAATACCTAATGTTTTTTGAGTTCCAGATAAAATAGAACTAAAATTAATTCCTTTCATACCACCAAGTAATCTACTAAAAATTCCTGGTCTAGCAGCTTGAGTAGTCATATAAGGATACATTCCAAAATAAGGGTTATAATAATTCATATAGAATACTCCTTTCTAAAATATTATATGTTTTTATCTAAAATTGTTTTACATTTTAAAAAAATATGTTATAATTTATTATAGTAAAATAATAATAAGGGAGAATGGATGGTGTTTTACATGAAAAATAAACAAAAAAATAAATCTAATTTTTCAATTGTAAAATTATTTTTCTATCCATTTAAAGGATTATTCTTTATAATATACTTAATTTATAAAATGGCTAAATATTTATTTTTAGGGTTAGAATATCTATTATATATTAATTTTTTAATTATAAAGAAAGCTTTTTATGGAATTCTATTTGTATGTGTTTGTGTATTTGATGTATTTAAATTAATAGGTAAATTAATTATAATGCCTTTTAAAAGAAAAGAAAAAACAAAAAAAATCAAACAAATAAAGAAAGAAAAAGAAATTGTACCAGTAAAAAAAGAAATTATAGCAGAAAAGAAAAAAGAAACAGTAAAAAAAGAAAAAATTAATAAAATTGATAAAAAACAGTTAAGACAAGAAAAAATAAAAGAATTAGCTACTATTTTTATAGAAAAAAAAGAAAAAGAAAAAAGAGAAAAACAAGAATTATTAGAAATCAAAAAGAAAAAGAATCTTGAAAAAGAAAAAGAAAAAAAAGAAAAATTACGTAAGAAAAAAATCAATGAAGAAGCTTATGTTAATAAAAATGTAAAACTTGAAAAACCTACATTAAAATCAAAATTAAATTCATTCTTTAAAAATATAGGATTGGTTTTTGTTTCACTTGGATCAAAAATAACAAACAATTCTTTCTCAAAAAATAGACGTAATAAAAAAGATATGAAGCGCCAAATATTGTTAATTGATTTTGAAGGAGAAGATGCTAAAAAAAGTGAAAAGAAACTATTATATGAATATGTAGCAAAAGATAAAAACGGAAAAATAATAAAAGATTATTTTAATGCTTATTCAAAAGTAGAAGTTCACTCTTATTTACTTAGTGAAGGATATGAAGTATATAGTATTAGAACTAATAAATTTATTCAGTTATTTCATAAAAATAGCAATACAAATAAAACAAAATTTAAAAATAAAGATTTAATATTTTTCTTAACACAATTATCAACTTATATTAAAGCAGGTATACCACTTGTTGAATCACTTAGAATAATATCAAGACAATATAAGAAAAAATCATATCAAAAAATCTTTAGATCAGTTATTTATGAATTAACGATAGGAGAAAATTTTAGTACAGCTATGGAAAAACAAGGTGTAGCTTTTCCAAAATTGTTAATTAACATGGTTAAAACAGCTGAAATGACAGGTTCATTGCCTGAAGTATTAGATGATATGGCAAATTATTATACTGAAGCTGAAGCAACAAGAAAACAAATGATTACAGCTATGACATATCCAACACTTGTATTTATATTTGCTATTGCAGTTATGATTTTTATAATGGTATATGTTGTACCTCAATTCGTTGAAATATATGAAACAATGGATACGGAATTACCAGGTATTACAAAAGCAATATTAGCTTTAAGTTCATTCTTAACACATTATTATATATTATTAATATTAGTTGTAATTGCATTTATAGCAATATTTATATATAGTTATAAAAAAATAATATCATTCAGAACAATGTGTCAATGGATAATGATGCATGTTCCTGTTATTAAAAATACTATAATTTATAACGAGGTTACGATGTTTACTAAAACTTTCTCTTCGTTACTAGCACATAATGTTCCAATAACAGATTGTATGGAAATATTAAATAAAATAACAAATAATGAAATTTATAAAATGCTTATTCTTGATACTATTGCTAATTTAGCAAGAGGTGGAAAAATATCAGATGCATTTAAAGACCATTGGGCATTTCCAGTTCCAGCTTACGAAATGATTGTAACAGGAGAAATGACTGGTGAATTATCAGAAATGATGGGTAAAGTATCTTTATATTATCAAGATTTACATAAAAATTCAGTTACAAGAATTAAAACATTTGTTGAACCAGCACTTACTATTTTCTTAACATTCGGTGTAGGTGTAATTTTATTATCAATTATTATACCTATGTTTACTATGTATTCAGCTGTTCAAGAAATGGGATAGGAGAAAAGTATGGAAATATATTATGCAATTGTATTCTTTATATTTGGCACAATTTTAGGTTCGTTTTATAATGTGGTTGGTTATAGACTTCCAAGAGGTGAATCAATTGCATTTCCCGCATCTCATTGTACTAAATGTGGACATAAATTAACACCATTTGAATTAATACCAATAATATCTTTTTTACTACAAAGAGGTAAATGTACTAAATGTGGTGATAAAATATCATGGTTTTATACAATATTTGAATTTACAACAGGATTATTGTTTTCTATTTCTTATTTAGTGTTTGGAATATCAATAGATTTATTAATAGCTTTAACATTTATTTCTATGTTATTAATCGTAATAATAAGCGATTATCAAACAATGATTATTCCAGATGAATTATTAATTTTTACGAGCATTTTATTAGCTATTGAAATTTATTTTAAAAGTAATATAACTGGTTTGCTAAATTCTTTATTAAATGGAGTTATAATGTTTTCAATAATGTTTATTATAAAACTAATTGGAGATTTTATGTTTAAAAAAGAATCAATGGGTGGAGGAGATATTAAACTTATGTTTATATATGGAATGGTTTTAGGATGGCCTACATCATGTATATCTATATGTTTAGCATCATTTATAGGATTACCTGTATCATTAATATTAATAAAAAAATTAAAAAATCATGAAATACCATTTGGACCGTTTTTAGCAATTTCAGCAATTATAATGGTACTATTTAAAATAGATTTCAATTGGGTTTTAAATTTACTAAGTGAAATATAAATATTAAATTTATATTTTTTAAGGAGAAAATATTATGAAAAAAAATTTTAAAATTATAATAGCCATTATAATAACTGCTATTATTTGTACAAGTGGAACAGTATATGCTGTATCATACATGGCTAAAGATATTAAGTATAAAGATAAAACTGTAGAAGATGCTCTAAATGAATTATATAGTAATTCTTCAAATAAATATGTTAGATATAATGAAGCAAGCAAAAATGTAGAAGTATATAATAGTAAATTAAACAAATGGATATCAATTAAACACTATAATGCAGGACTTCCAATTACTGGAGAATTATACTTAAATGGCAATGCATCAATAGATTTTGAAAAAATTAATAGGACAACATATTCAGGCATAACATATACATTAAATAATGATCATATATTCATAAATGGAAACACAAATGGTGGAGGTGGAGGAGTATTCACTAAAGAGAAAGTCGATTTATCTGATTTTTCAAAATTAATTGTTGAAGGAACTATTTTATCATCAATTTATCCTGATTCATCTGAAGGAGTTTATACACTAGTTTCAGAAAATAAATATTGGGGAAGTTCATATGAACCATCAAATACTAAAATTTTAAAAAACACAAAATATAATGTTGGTGATTTTAAGCAAGAAATTGATATTTCATCATTAAATGGTGAATATTATATTGCAGTTGGATTAAATCAATGTGATGTTAAGATAACAAAAATTGAATTACAATAATCTATAGAAGGAGAGAATATTATGAAAAAAAGCGGTTTTACATTAATAGAGTTACTTGCTGTTATAGTAATATTAGCAATTATAGCGCTTATAGCAACTCCAATAATATTAAATATAATAAATGATTCTAAAAAATCAGCAGCTGTAGACTCAGCATATGGTTACATTGAAGCCATAGAATATAATAATTCAATGTATCAAATTAATAATACAAAGTATCCATTAATAAATGATGGAACAGATATTGATATAAGTACAATAGGAAATTTAGAATTAAAAGGAACAAAGCCAGAAAGTGGGAAAATATCAATAACAAAAGGAAGAGTTATAAAAGCAACTTTATGTATAAATGATTATAGCGTAGAATATAACGGAATTGAAGCACAAGTAGTAGGTAAATGTAATGAAGTGAATGAAAAAATTAATGCTTCAGCCGTTAAATTTACTCCTAGTGATCCAAATTGGAATGTTTCAACAGTAGAAGAAGCATTAGATTATTTATACGAAAATTAGGTGATTAAATGAAAAAAGTATTAAATAAAAATTTAATATTAGGAATATTAATAGGTTTGCCTTTTAGTATAGTTTCAGTTTATGCAGCAACTACATATTTAGCAAGTAATATTAAATATAAGGACACAACTGTAGAAAGTGCATTGAATGATTTGTATAATAAAAGTAATAATTGTACAACCGGAAGTTTCAATCATATTGGTGGAAATGAACCTATATGGAATATAGAAATTGGATTTAAACCTAGTAAATTTACAATATTTTCATATACTTCATCTAAACAAATGTTTTATTCATTTAATTATAATAACAATATTAGTGAAAAAATTATTGGTTCGGCTTATTATAACAATGGAAATGATGACAAAGCTACAGATTATAGTTCAATGTTTGAATTAAATAATAATGGAATAATATTTAATGGTATATCATCATGGTACATTATGACATATGATACATCAGTAAATTGGATAGCTTGTCAATAATAAAAAAGCATAATTAATTTATGCTTTTTTCTATTTTATCGTATACTTTTTTTAAACTTTGTTCATATTTACTTGTTTCTTTAGGAATATAGTATTTTTTATTTTTTAAATTATTAGGTAAATACTGTTGTTTAACAAAACTATTAGGATAATCATGAGGATATTTATAATTAGGTGAATTTGTTTTTATATGTTCGGGAACAGTACCAATATTACCTTTATAAATATCATTTAAAGCGTTATCTAAAGCAATGTGTCCACTATTAGATTTAGGCGATAAAGCCATTTCTATAACCATTACTCCAAGCGGAATTCTTGCTTCAGGTAGTCCTAATCTTTCACAAGCATTAATGCAAGCATCAACTTTAGGGCCAATTGATGGGTTAGCAAGTCCTATATCTTCATAAGCTATAACAGTCATTCTACGATATATAATATCTAAATCACCAGCATCTATAAGTCTAGCTAGATAATGTAGTGAGGCATTAACATCACTTCCTCTAATAGATTTTTGAAAGGCACTTATAGTATCATAGTGTCCACTTTCATCATTATCATAAAAAGATATAGGTTTATTATTAATATTTTTAATAACATCTAATGTAATATGAAAATCATTAGTAGAATAATATGCTACTTCAATTAAATTATAAGCATATCTAACATCACCATTAGATAATTTAGCTATATAATCAATAACATCATTATCAATTTTTATATTTTCTAAATAATTACTATCAATTACTTTATTAATAGCTTTTATAATATCATCATTATTTAAAGATTTAAGTTCAAATATTTGACATCTACTTCTAATAGCAGGATTTATTTTGTGATATGGATTAGATGTAGTCATACCAATTAAAGTAATTAAACCACTTTCTAAATAAGGTAATAATAAGTCTTGTTTATCTTTATTTAATCTATGAATTTCATCCATTAATACAACTAATCCTTTATACATTTTAGCTTCCTCAATTACAATATCAAAATCTTTTTTGTTATTTATAACAGCATTTAACATACGATATTTTAAATTTAATTCATTTACAATAGCAAGTGCTAAAGAAGTTTTCCCAATTCCAGGATTACCATATAAAATCATAGAAAATATTTTTTTATTATTTACTAAATTTCTAATTATTTTATTTTCACCAATTAAATGTTCTTGTCCTATAACATCATCTAATTTTTTAGGCCTTAATTTAATAGCTAAAGGTTCCATAACATCACCTATACATATTTTAACATAAATTAATTAAAAAATATAAAAAAATAGAGAAAAATAACTTAATATTTGATATAATTAAAGGGGTAGATAATATGAAATATATAGAAGAATATATAAAATATTTACTTATAGATAAAAAATATAGTAATAATACAATTAAATCATATCAAAACGATTTAAAAGAATTAAAAAATTTTTATAAAAATAAAGAAATTACACAATTAAATAAAAAAGATTTACTTAAATTTATTGAAAAACAAAAAGAAACAAAAAATGAAAAAACAATATCCCATTTTATAACAGTATTTAGAGGATTTTATAAATACTTAATAATAGAAGAAATTATAAAAGAAAGTCCAGCTGAATTCTTAATATTACCTAAAACAAAAAAAACATTACCTAAAGTATTATCAGTAGAAGAAGTGGATAAATTATTAAATATTGAATTAAAAGATAAATATGACTATAGAAATAAAGCAATGCTTGAATTGATGTATTCAACAGGTATTAGAATAAGTGAACTTATAAATATAAAAACACATGATTTAAATATTAATAATTGTTCTTTAAAAATAATGGGAAAAGGAAATAAAGAAAGAATAATACCAGTAGGTGATTATGCATTAAAATATTTAAATATATATATAGAAAATTATCGTAAAGAATTTATAAAAAAAAATACAGATTATTTATTTTTAAGTACACATGGAACATTAATGACAAGACAAGCTTTTTTTAAAATAATAAAAAAAATAGCAAAAGAAAAAAATATAAAAGCTTCTTTTTCTCCTCATACATTAAGACATAGTTTTGCTACGCATATGTTAGAAAATGGAGCAGATCTTAGAACTATACAGGAGTTATTAGGACATTCTGATATTTCAACAACACAAATATATACAAATGTATCAAATAATTTTATAAAAGAAAACTATCATTATCATCCACATAGTTAGGAGGTATATCATGGAAGAAATATTTAAATTAAATCTAGTAGATTACATAAAAAAAATTCAAAATATGTCAGATTCTGAATTAGAAGAATTAATTTCATCAGAAGAATTTAAAAATGCAGAAAATCATATTATCAATAGCACATTTAATTTTTTAAGTAAAAATTTAAAAAAATTTTTTATTGAAAATCAAGAATTACTTTTTAAACTTCTTAAATCCATTCAAAGTCAAAAAATAAAATTTAATGTAATTGATAATGATACACAGTACGAAGTAATAAAAAACATAGAACCATTTTTAAAATTAAATGATATAGAACTCTATAATATAGTAAAATCAATGAATAAAGATGTATATGAATTGTTTATAAATAATTTAAATAATTATATTTATAACAATGATGTTTTTTCTAAGAATTCATTAATTGTAAATATAAATAATTTATATAATGATTTTAGAAATAATGTAAAAAATAGTTATTACATTGAACAATTAATTCAGAAAATTAAAAATGATTTTAATATTAATAACGATGAATTAGCAAAACAAATAAGTTATAATTTTTTGTTAAAAAATAGAAATATATTTGAATTATATAGAGTAAAAACATATAACCAATTATATATATATAATAAATTTAATATTGTAGTAAGTGAGGAAATATTTAATGATGAAAATCAAGATAAATATAATATATCCTTAGAATTATTAGAAATATTAAATAATAAACATGTTATAAAAATAATTCAAAAATTAAAAGAAAAAGAAAAATATGATAATAATGATAAAATATTTATAACAGCTATTAAATTATATTGTCTATTTGGATTAGATAACGCATTAAAAGTTATAAATGATAATTTTACATATTCTACTAACAAAAGTTTAGAAAAAGCTGCAAATTTTAATTTTTTATATGAAAGACGTAATTATAGAATAAATAATCAAGATGAATTTTATAGTTATGAAACTATAGAAAAACTGAAAAAAGCTTTGCAAAATAATGAAAAAGGTTTTATAAAAAAAATAAGTTCAAATGGTGATACAGTATATGTAAATTCTTTATTTGAACAATTAAAAGAAAATTATACTTTATATAAAAATGATCAAAAAATGTTAAATTATCTAAATGAAACTATTAAAAATGAGATAAATGAAAGAGAAAAAAATATAAAATCATTTTATACAGCTAATTACTATCAAAATAACAGTAAAAAAAGAAATCCATTAACTTGTGAGGAATTATTTAATATATTTTCAGAATATGATTGTTTTTTAACTAAATTTGATCAGAATGGTAATGTAGTAATGGATTCTAAAATTAGAGACTTATTACTTGATAATGAAAAAAAAGATAATGATTGTTTGCTTAGAATGTTTTTTAATAATCAATTACTTAATTATGATGTAGAATTAATAAATATTATAAATGAATTTGATAAAATAGATAGAATGTTAAATCTATGTAAAGAAAATAAAAAAACTTTTAGTGAAAAAGAATTATTAAATATATTGGATGTTCATAAAATATTGAAATTTAACTTAGATGTAGATGAAAAAGATATTCCTTTAAGTGCTTTATCAAAAACCATTATTTCTAAAAAACACTTAACTATTAATGAAAATGAGGCATTAAAAGAATTTAAAAAAATTTTTAAAGAGAATAGAAAGAAAAATTCATCTACAATTCCTAAAGCAAAAGGAGTAACCAAAAATAATATTAGATATAAAGTTTTAGATAAAAATGATATTGAACTACTTACATGTGGAATAGATGTTGGAAGTTGTTTTAAACCAGGAGCATTAGGAGGAGAATTTTATAAATATGCCTTAACTAGTAAATATTCAGATGTTATTGGAATTTGGGATAATAATAACAATTTTTATATGTGTCCAATAATAAGAAATGGAAATGGAATATATGGAAATGGTATAGATCCAGATAATATAAATAAAGATACAATTCCAATAATAATAGAAGCATTAAAAAAATGTTATAGTGAAATAATAAAAAAAAGTGATAAAACAGAGAAAATAGATTTTTGTACTATAACAAATCTTCATAATTATATTAATGATAACAGCAAATATGAAAAAATAAAAATTAAAAATATTCCTATTATAGATAATAATTTTTATTGCGATTTTATTAAAAATGATATAGTGAATTATATATTAGTTGGAAATGCTAATAATATAAAAGAATATAGACCTAAAATAGAATATTTGATTCCAAGACAAAAAAATTATGTTTTTTCTAAAGAACAAAATCAAGATAAATTAATAATAGAAGAAAGAATAAATGAAATTGAATATAATAGTTTAAAACAAAATAATCAAGAATATAGTAATATAAATATAGATGACTATATATATGTTGTTTGCAATGAAGATTGGTATATTGCTTTAAGAGAAGATTTTTCATTAAAAACCGCTTGTTTATCATACGATAAAAGAGCAAAAGATGAGTATTTAAGAGAACTTATGAAAGTTAAATTAAATTATGAACTTTATAGTGCACTAGATAATAAGGAACATAATAGGAGATGATAAAATGTTTAAACGAATATTTTTAATAGTATTGGATTCTGTAGGAATTGGTGAAAAAGAAGATTCTAAATTATTTAATGATGTAGGAGTTAACACATTTAAACATGCTATAGAAAAGACAAATAATACATATCCAAATTTAAAAAAAATGGGAATGTTTAATTTAATAGCAAATAAAAATGAAGAAGCAAATGCTTATCATTTAAAATTAGATGAAATAAGTAATGGAAAAGATACATTAACAGGACATTTAGAAATGATGGGTATTGTAACAGAAAGACCATTCAAAACATTTATGAATGGATTTCCAGATGAAATAATAAAAAAAATAGAAGAAATAAGTGGTAGAAAAGTAATTGGAAATTGTGTAGCAAGTGGTACAGAAATAATAAAAGAATTAGGAGATAGACAAATGAAAACTGGAGAACTTATTGTTTATACATCTGCTGATTCAGTTCTTCAAATAGCAGCACATGAGGATATAATACCATTAGAAGAATTATATAGAATATGTAGTGAAATAAGAGAATTTACAAAAAAAGAAGAATATAAAATTGGTAGAATTATTGCAAGACCATATGTAGGAAGCAATGGAAATTTTACTAGAACAGCTAATAGGCATGATTATGCTTTAAATCCTGTTCATTCTACAGCACTTGATAAATTAAAAGAAAATGGTTATTCGGTTATTTCAATAGGTAAAATAGCAGATGTATTTAATAATTGTGGTATTACAAAAAGTATAAAAACACAAGATAATTTAGATGGAATTTTAAAAATAATTGAGATAGAAAAAGAAGAATTCAAAGGTTTATGTTTTGCTAATTTAAATGATTTTGATTCAAAATATGGTCATAGAAGAGATCCAATAGGATATGGAAATGCATTAAAAGAATTTGATGATTATCTAGATAAAATAATAGATAATCTAAAAGAAGATGACTTACTTATGATAACGGCTGATCATGGTAATGATCCAACCTACATAGGAACAGATCATACAAGAGAATATACACCACTTATAATTTATTCTAAAAGATTTAAAAATCCTAAAAAATTAGATACAATTAAATGCTTTGATGTAATAGGAAATACTATATTAGATAATTTTAAATTATCTAAAGAAAATAGTATATTAGATAATTTAAAATGATTTTAGAAAATACTATATGGAATGAAAAAGTATATGAAAAATTTATAAAATATTTAAAAAGCTTACAAAATATAAACTATAAAAACTTTCATTCAAAACTAATATTAGATAATAATTTAATAGGTATAAAAACACCAATTTTAAAAGAAATAGCAAAAAAGATAAGCAAAGGGGATTATAAATCTTTTATAAAACTAAATAAACATAAGTATTATGAAGAAATAATTATTCATGGTTTAATAATTGGATATTTAAAAGACTTTAATGAAGTAAAAGAACTTTTAGATAATTTTATACCTTATAATACTAATTGGGCTATAAATGACATTGTATGTGCTAATATGAAGATATTTAAAAAGAATTATCAAGAAGGATATAAATTAATAGAAAAATATTTAAAAATAAATAATCCTTTTTATATTAGAATGGGATTAGTATTATTAATTGATTTTTATATAAATGAAGAATATATAGATAAAATATTTAAAATCAGTAATTCTATTAAATTAGATAATTATTACGTAAAAATGGCTAATGCATGGTTAATATCTATATGTTATATAAAATTTAAAGAAAAAACATATAACTACTTATTAAATAATAAATTAGATAAATTTACTCTTAATAAATCAATAAGTAAAATATGTGATTCTAAAAGAGTTACTATAGAAGAAAAAGAAAAAATAAAGAAAATTAGGAAATAGTCCTAATTTTTTGTTGCTAAAAATTACTTATTTCATAATATAAATTAGGTGATTATAATGAATAAAAATATTGATATTTTAAATGAATATATGTCAAATTTAAAAGTATTTAATAATAATTTATATAACATGCATTTTAATATAATAGGTAGTAGTTTTGGAAGTATTCATAAAAAACTAGAAGAATATTATGAAAAAATAGATATAATGTATGATAATATAGCTGAAAGAATAAAAATGCTAAATGGATATCCAATAACTTCATTAAAAAAGATAGAAGATATTTCTAGTATAAAATCAATGAAAAGTCAGGATTATACTGGTACACAAGTAATGGAAGTATTAGATAATGATTTTAGTTTTTTAAAAGAATATACAAATGATTTAATTGCTTATTTTAATAATGAAAATGATTATTATACAATTAATATATTAAATGATAATTTAATGTTTTTTACAAAAGAACAATGGATGATAAATAGTAGTCTAAAATAAAGGTTAATCTTTTATTTTTTTTATAAATATTATATAATTATTTTAATAGTAGGTGATCAAATGAAAAAAATTAAAAATTTATTTATAGTATTATTCATTATTTTAGTATTCATATCAATATTAGTAATATTTAAATATAAAGAAGAACAAAATAAAATATCATATAAAAAAGATTTAACTATAAAAATAGGGGAAGAATTACCAAATATAAATGCTTATGTAGATAATAAAGATTTAAAAAAAGTAAAAGATATTAATATTGATTGGAAAGATATAATAATAGAAAATAATACAACATATTATTCTGGAACATATATGGGAATATTTAACTTTAATAATAAAAAAATAACTATTAAATTAAATGTAATAGATGATGTAGCACCTTCTATAGAAAATGTAAAAGATATTACTATATATGAAAAAGAGAATATTGATTTACTTAAAAATATTAAAGTAAATGATAATAGTTATGATAAAGTAGATATTAAAGTAGAAGGTATTTATGATATATCTAAAAAAGGAGAATATAATTTAAAATATGTTGCTACTGATAAAAGTAATAATAAAGAGACAAAAGAATTTAAACTTATTGTAAAAGAAAAAGTTGTTGTAAATAATACTACAATAACTAATAATTCAAATGTCACTAAAACAATAGGAACATCTAGTAAAGGTTATAAAATTGAACAAAAAAATGGTATATATTATGTAGATGGTATATTAATAGCCAATAAAACATATTCTTTACCTAGTTCGTATAATCCAGGTACACTTTTAAATATATTTATGACAAATTATAATAAAATGAAAAATGATGCTTTAAATGAAGGAATTAATTTAAAAATTAGAAGTGGTTTTAGATCATATAATACTCAAAGCTCACTTTATAATAATTATGTAAAAAGAGATGGAAAAACAGCAGCTGATACATATTCAGCAAGAGCAGGTCATTCTGAACATCAAACAGGTCTTGCAGCTGATATAAATAGTTTAGAACAATCATTTATAAATACAAAAGAGGGTAAATGGTTGAATGATAATTGTTATAAATATGGATTTATTATAAGATATCCTAAAGGAAAAGAATCTATAACAGGTTACATGTATGAACCATGGCATATAAGATATGTCGGAGTAGATATTGCAACTAAATTATATAATAATGGTAATTGGTTGTCTTTAGAAGAATATTTAGGGATAACAAGTAAATATTAAAAAATATTAGTTTTTGCTAATATTTTTTAATGAAAATAAGTAAAATATAAATATTTTCATATAATTAAATAGGTGATTTTATGAATCCTACAATATTATCATTTTTACTTACATTAATAGCTGGTCTTTCTACATTAATAGGTAGTATAGTAATATTTTTAAATAAAAAAAATAAAGATAAAATTATTATTTCTTCTTTAGCTTTTGCATCGTCAGTAATGTTTACAATATCTTTAACAGATTTATTACCAGAATCATATAATATGCTTAATGATATATTTAAGTTAGTACCACTCATTTTAATAATATTAATAAGTGTTAATGTAGGAATAATATTATCATTTTATATAAAAAAATATATTCCTGAAAATAATAATGATAATTTGTATAAAGTAGGTTTAATATCAATGCTCGCTATTATAATGCATAATATACCAGAAGGTATGGCTACGTTTATGGCAAGTAATACTAATATAAGTCTTGGAATATCACTTACAATAGCAATAGCACTTCATAATATACCAGAGGGTATAAGTATAGCAGTTCCAATTTATTATTCAACAAATAGTAAATTAAAAGCTATCTTGTATACATTTATATCAGGATTATCGGAAGTTTTAGGAGCTGTAATAACTTATTTATTTTTAAAACCTCTTATAAATAATTTTTTAATGGGAATATTATTTTCCTTAATTGCAGGAATTATGTTGTATATATCTTTAACAGAATTATTACCTACATCACTAAATTATAAAAATAAAAAAATAACTTTTATTTCATTTATAATAGGTATTATATTTGTACTTTTTAGTCATTTTGTATTTTAAAAGAGATAATTAATATCTCTTTTTGGGTCTTATCTAAGTTCAAAAGAATGTTCATCATTATCATCTAATTTAAAAGACTTAGATTCATTTTTAAAACCAATGTTTTCTTTATCTGTTACTTTATTATTAGATTTATTTGAAACACTTTTTGAATTACAATCAGTTATTTGATTATTACTTTTATTAGTAATATTTGATTGTTTTTTATTCTTTTTCATTTATATCACCCATTATTTATTATGAAATAAAATTATTAAAATATAATTGGAAAATAATGTATTTTTTAAATAAAATATGTTATAATTAATAAAGATAGGAGAGTATATTAATGATAAAAAAATCAAATAATAAAAAGATAATATTATTTAGTATTATTTTTGTTCTAATTATTATAGCAATTCTTTTAACTTATAATTTGATTTTTAAAGATAAAGAAGTTTCTAGAACTGTTATGATATATATGGTAGGAGCAGACTTAGAAAGTAAATCTGGATTAGCTTCAACAGATTTAAAAGGCATAGATTATGATAAAATGGATAATAAAAATGTAAAAGTTATTTTAATAGCTGGTGGAAGCGAAAAATGGAATAATTCATTTATAGATGAAGATGAGACTTCAATATTTGAATTAAAAGAAGATGGCTTTGAAAAAGTAAAAACACAAAAATTACAAAACATGGGTGACGAAAATGTTTTTAAAAATTATTTAGACTATGTTTATACTAATTATAAAACAGATAAATATGATTTAATTTTTTGGAATCATGGTGGAGCTATATATGGTAGTCAAATGGATGAAATAAGTGATGATATATTATCACTTAATGAAATGGAAAATGGTCTTAAAAACTCTAAATTTCATAATAAAAAACTAGAAGTAATAATTTTTAGAACTTGTTTAAACGGAACATTAGAAGTTGCTAATTCGCTAGAAGATTATGCAGATTATTTAGTTGCCTCAGAAGAAGTAACTTATGGTACACCATTTACAAACGTTCTTAATTTTATAAATAAAATAGAAACGACTGATTCAAGTTATGATGTAGGATATAAATTTATAGAATCATATAAAGATCATATTAAAACTTTAAAATCTACTTATTCAAACGATAGTGATATTTATTCAACATATTCAATTGTAAATTTAAATAAAATTAAGTATTTAACTGAATCATTAAATGAATTTATAAATGTAATAAATGTCAAAGAAAATTATAAAGAAATATCCCGTATAAGAAGTAATTTATATCAATATGCATATACACAAAGTGATAGTGCAGACTATGATATGGTTGATTTATATAATTTAATAACTAAACTCAAAAAATATGATGAAAATAAAGCTAAAAAAGTATTAAATAATATAGAAAATGCTGTTGAATATAATTGGGCTACTAATAATAATTCAAGAGGTATAAGCATATATTTTCCATATAATGCAGATAAAAATGTAAAAAAATTATTTTTAAATATATATAGTAATTTTAAAAATTTAGATAAATATTATAATTTTATAAATACTTTCTATTCTATACAAAATCAAAATGATTATTCATATTCTTTTAGTAATAATAAAGTAGATGTTAATATAAGTAATAAAGAGGCTGATTTTAAACTAGAATTAACTGATGAACAAAAAGATGGTTTTGCTAAAGCAAAATATATTGTATTTAGAGATAATAAAGATGGTTATTATCATCCAATATATATAGGTACTGAAACTAATTTAAATGGAAATATATTAAGTGCTAATATAAAAGATAGACAATTAAAAGTAATAGATAAAGCTGATAAAAGTTTTAATGGTTATATATTAACTTTAATTGAATCAGAAACATCAAATGATTATATAAAATATAATACAAGCGTTATATTACAAAATTTTAAAGATTTTAATGATTACAAAATGGATAATGCTCAAATGAATTTAATTTTAAATAGAAAAACAAATAAAATATCTATCAATAATGTTATATTAAATAATAAAGAAAATTTAAAACCAAATTCTACTAGTGTAGACTTAAACGAATATAAAAATATAGCTTTTGGTAGTTTCAAATATAAAATACTAGATGATAATGGAAATTATAAAACTGATTGGAATAGTAATGGAATATATGAAGGTGTAGAAATTGATGTTAAGGATATAGATTTTAAAATTCAAAATCTTGATGATGAATACGATTATTATTGTGTATTTATGATAAAAGATATAAATAATAAAACATATTATTCAAAATTAATAAAAATGAATTAGGAGTGTGATAAAAATGAATAATTGTAAAAAATGTGGAGAACAAATAAATTCAGGAGAAAAATTTTGTAGAAATTGTGGTGAACCAACTGGTCAAACAAATTTTGTAGAAGAGAGTAGGGAAGGGGTAATTAATTCAGAAATAAATACTACCCCATTACAAAATAATATTAATAGTAATCAAAATTTAAATAATCAAGAAAATGTTTATAATCAAATTCCAAATAATAATAACATAAATAATACACAAAAAAATAAAAATTCCAATATAATTCCATATATAATATTATCTGTTATTGTCGTAGTATTAATTTCAGTAGTAGGAATACTTATAATATTAAATATAAGTAAAAAAGATGAAAACAATACAAATCATAATAATACAAATGATTATGAAGAAAATATAACTGATAATAAGGATGAAGATGATGATATTGATTTGGATGATACTATAGATAAAGAAACAGATAGTATTACATATAAAGGATTTAAATTTATAAAAAAATCAGGATATAATTATGAAGATAAATCAAGTTCATTGATTATATCAAATGATAGTTATTTTACTGGTATGACAATATCTCCTTCATTATTTAGTTCATTAAAAAACAATTTAACACTTTTAGAAGCAGAATATAAAAAAAATAATGTTGATATAACTAATTTACAAACAAAAACAATAAATGGTACAGAAGTAATTGTTGGTGATGCATCTGTTAATGGATATAAAGGAACATGGTATATAATTGAATCTTCTAAGACAGGTTATGTATATCAAGGTTATATAACAAATAGATCATATACTATAAATTATAGTGATGTAAGTATAGTATTAAGTTTATTTGAAAATGCTGAATATGTTGGTAATTATACTAATTATTCATCAGATGTAAGTAGTTTAATTAAATAAAAAGAACGTATAAAAAGAATACGTTTTTTTATTTATAAATCAAAAAGTTAACATAATATATATTATAGGAAATTATAAAACAATATACTTAATAAATCATATATTGTTTTAATTGACTAAATATCATTATTAATGTTATAAAAGCAAACACAATTATAACAACTAATCCAATTGGTGTAGATACTTTATTATTCATATTTTTTCCTCTTTATTCTAAGAAAGTTTTCTTGATTCTATTTCTGCTATCTTTTCAAATACTTCAGAAGCATTATCATCTGTTATTTCTGTATATCCTAATTCTTTTAATGCCTGTACTTTAATAGAGTTTAGTTCCAATGTTCTACCAATTTTTTCTTCCATACGTTGTTCTATTTTATCAACAAATCTCTTATGAGCTTCTGCTATTTTATTATTAGAAACACTACCACTATTATATAATGTCATTGCAGAAAACATAATACTTTCAAATACAAATTGTTCTTCTTCATTAAATGTAAATTCTAATGGTTTTGTAAATCCTGAAGACTTAGATACGTAAGCTAATATATACTTTAATTCTTTGGTAGTATTCATAGCTTGTAAGAAATGATATAAATATAATAATTCATTATATGTTTTTTCTGAATCATCATCTTCTATATTTTCTTTCATCAAATTAATAATATTAGATAATAAATCCTTATTTTTTTCATTTAATCCAGTATATATTTCATCTATATTTATTATATTTTTACTATTATTTTCAAATAATGTTTCAATTCTAGATTCAACTTCTACAATATAGTCAGTATCGACTTTAATATTATCTAAATCTTCTGATGATTTAATTCCTAGTAAATTTAATAATAAAACTTTTTTATCTTTAGGCCATTTATTAAGATCATCTAGTTCTAAATAATTATATATCATTTGTCTAGATACTCCTAAAAATTTTGCTAATTTGACTTTTGAAATTCCTAATTCATGAAGTATTTCGTTTAATCTTTCCATTTAATAAGACCTCCTATTATCATTTTACCATTTGTATGTCAAATGTCAAGTGTAAAGTAAAAGTATAGTATTATAAATACCATACTTTTTCATTGTTTTTTATTACTTCTTTTATTATTCCCCCACCTAAACATTCTTCATCTAAATATAATACACAAGCTTGTCCTGGTGTAACAGATTTTATTTTTTGTGGATACTTAACTAGTATTTCACCATTATCTAAATATTCTAGTATAACATCATTATCTTTTTGTCTATATCTAAATTTTGCACTACATTTTTCAGGTCTTAAATCACTAATAAAATTAACATTATCGATTATACAAGAGTCAGAATATAAATATTCATTTTCATCTCCAAATGCTATATATAAAATGTTTTCTTTTAAGTTTTTACCTACAACAAATATTCGTGAAGAATTACCACCAATATTTAAACCCTTTCTTTGTCCTATAGTATAATACATAAGACCAATATGTTTTCCTATTTTTTCATTTGTTTCTATATTGACTATGTCTCCTGGAATATTAGGTAAATAATTTTCTAAAAATTTTGAAAAATTTCTTTCTCCAATAAAACATATACCAGTTGAATCTTTTTTGTTAAAAGTAATAAGATTATTTTCTTTAGCAATTGCTCTTATTTCAGCTTTTGTTAACTCCCCTACTGGAAAAATAACATTTCTTAATTGTTCTTTTGTTACTTGTGATAAAAAATAAGTTTGATCTTTATTATTATCAATTCCTCTTAACAATTTTCCATCTTTTAGTCTAGCAAAATGCCCAGTAGCAATATAATCTGCCCCCATTTCTTTTGCTTTATTTAAAAACATATCAAATTTTATATATTTATTACACATTATATCAGGATTAGGAGTTCTACCTTTTTTTAATTCATCTAAAAAATAAGTAAAAACATAATCCCAATATTCTTTAACAAAATCAACTCTTTTTAATGGTATACCTATTTTTTTACAAATTTCTAATGCATCATTATAATCCTTTTCTTGAGGACATATATTTTCATTTAAAGTAGGATTTCCCAAAGTATCATTATTTAAATTAGCATCCCAATTTCTCATGAATAATCCAATTACATCATATCCTTGTTCTTTTAATAGAAGAGCTGATACACTACTGTCTACTCCCCCACTTATTCCTACCACTACTCTTTTCATTTTTATCACCAACTTCTATAACTATTTTACCATATTTTTTATTATTATAATAAAAAAGTTATCTTTAAAATAACTTTATTAAATTTGGAACTACAAATGTTTCATAAATACTTGTAATTAATATTAATCCTAATGATAAAAATAAAATATTGACATATTTATTCATAATAATTTTAAAATTTATGTTTTTCTTTTTGAATATAGCATATATAAGTGTTAAAGAAAAATTAATAGTGAAATATATTAAAATTGTATATATAATTAAATTAATAATATTATGAGGTACTATATATAAAAAAGCATATAAACATCCTTTTATTTTATAAGTTAATATAAAAGACGATATTGAAAATCCTATAATAAACGATTTTATAAAATAATAAAAAACATTAATTGGTATACCTATTACTGACATTCCAAGCAACCATACAATTATAATAAAAGATAAACTTTCTAAAAATGTGTTTTTAAATACATCTAAATAATTAATTTTATTTATATTATTAAAATAATCATTTATATATTCTTTAACTAAAGTTTGGTCACTTTTAGAAATTATTGTAATAAATATTACCCCTGAAATAAAACCAATAGCTGCAATTCCTAGTAAAAATAATATTCCATTTTTATTAATTTTTAATTTTTTTCTCATCTTATCAAATAAATTCATGGTCTCACCTCAGTAAATTATATTTTATTTTTAATAAAATATTCCATTTTCATTAAAAATATATTATAATTTATTTATGTATGAGGTGATATAATGAGCAAAAAGAAAAAAACAAGTAATGGTCAAAAAATACTAGCAATTGCTATGTTATTAGCTATTACATTATCAATATTAGCTTCTATATTTGCATATATGTTATAAGAACATATATTTTTTTATATATTATCGATTTTTTCATGTAATGCTTTATTTATACCATTACCAACTATATCAGATAATTTTTCTATTACAAAATCTATTTCTTTTGGTGTAACCATTAAATTATAACCAATTGGATTTAAAACTTCAAAAACTAATTCTCTAATTTCTTCTTCATTAAAATTACCTAATAATCCTAATAATTCTTTCTTATCTTCAGAAGTTATTTTCAAATTTTGTTTTAAATAATTTACACTACTACTTATCGTTAATTTACTCATAGGATCATTTTGGAATTTTTTATTAAAAACATAATGTTTTTGCATATAATTAATTGTATCACTTACAATTATAGTTGCGTCTACTACGGTTGGAACTCCAATGGCTATAACTGGTATTTTGATTGTATTATAACTAATTTCCTTTCTTTTATTACCTACTCCACTACCTGGATGAATTCCAGTATCAGTTAATTGAATAGTTTTATTTAATCTATCTATAGAACCACTTGCTAAAGAATCTATACATATTAAAAAATCAGGCTTTATTTCATTTACAATACTTTTAATTAGTTTACTTGTTTCTATTCCTGTTACCCCTGTAACATTAGGTGAAAATGCAGCTACTGGTCTAAAGCCATCATCTAATTCATTTAATTCATATAAATGATTAGTTACTACTATATTTTTTATTGTAAGTGGTCCTAATGAATCAGGAGTTGATTTTTCATTTCCTAATCCTATTATTAAAGCAAAAGCATCCTTTTTTAAATTTAGTTTTTTTATCAATTTATTTAATTCATTTTTTAAAACATTTTTTACTTTTTCTTTATTGTTATAGTCTGTTATATCATTAAATTTTATTGTTATATAAGTTCCATCCTTTTTATTTAGTAATTTACTATTAGTTTTATCTAAATTAACTGTTGTAATATAAATATCATCTATTATTTCTTCTTTAGAATCAATATTATTTATATTATTATTTTCTATTGTTTCATCAATTAAATCTGTTCTAATTTCATATTTATTTAAATCTATTTCATGATTCATATCATCACCTTTAATATTTTTACCAAATTAATACATTTTATTTGCATTTTTATATTTTTTTTGATAAAATGTATATGTTGATGACTTGGAGGTGAAATTATGCCAAATATGAAAAATGCTAAGAAAGCAGTAAAAACTATTGAAAAGAAAAGAATAATTAATAATAACTATAAAGCAAGTATGAAAACAGCTATTAAAAATGTTGAAAAAGCTATTATATCTAAAGATAAAAAAGCAGCTACTGAAGCTTTAAAAACAGCTATTGTAAGACTTGATAAAGCAGGATCTGCTAAAGTTGTTACAAATAACTATGTAGCTCGTAATAAATCAAGATTAACTAAAAAAGTAAATGAAATGAAATAAAATGCTATAAAGCATTTTTATTTTTATATATTTTTGTTATAATTATTATAGGTGATAATATGAAAAAGTTAATTAGTTTTTTATTTTGTCTTATGCTTATAGGTGTAATTTATTATTATAGAAATGATATTACAAAATATGTAATTGATAATTATATATATAAAAAAGAAATAAACATTCCAGAATCAAACGAATATAAGAGAAATTATAATTTTCAATTTATACAAGAAACAAATAATTTTTATCCTAACAATAAACAAGAATTATATAATATATTCTATACAATATTAAATAATGGATATGATTCATTTACTTTCTATTGTGGAGATAATTATACAGATTGCGAAAGTGATGTAAAAGATTTAACTAGAGATAATAATCAAATACTTTCCATTATCAATAATTATGTTCATCCATATAATAGTTATAGTTCAATAAGTGTTAATATGAATTCACTTGGTAGAATAACAGTTAATATAACTAAATTATATAATGGTAACGATATTTATACTCTAAATAATTTTATTAATAATACTTATACTAAATTAATAAAAAATAATATGACTGATGAACAAAAGATTAAAATCATTCATGACTACATTATAAATAATTCTGTTTATGATAAAACATGGATAACAACTTCAAGTGAAAATAGAATTCATAAATCTAATATAGCATATGGACCATTAATTGAAAAAATTGGACTATGTGGTGGCTATACTGATGCGATGGAATTATTTTTAGAAAAAATAGGAATAAAAAGTTATAAAATAGCAAGTGATAATCACATATGGAATTATGTTTATGTAGATAATAAATGGAAACATCTTGATCTTACATGGGATGATCCTGTAACAAATACTGGTAAAAATATTTTACAATATGATTATTATTTAATTGATACTATAAATTTAGAAAATAAAAAGGATAATGAACATAATTATCCTAAAGAATATTATATTGAAGCAAAATAAAGTTTAATACTTTATTTTTTTATAAATTTTTTAAATAATCAATAGCATCTTCAAAAGTTTTTACTTCTATTATTTTAATTTTATAATTATTTTTTTCTTTTAATTTTATTGCTTCTTCATAATTGCCACTTGGTACTAAAAAAACATCTGCTTTATCTTTAACAGCACCTTTTAGTTTATATTTAACACCATCAATTTCCCCTACTGTTCCATCTTCATCTATTGTACCTGTTCCTGCTATCTTATAGCCTTTAGTAATATCATAACTTATTAATTTATTATATATTACTAAAGCTGTCATTAATCCTCCAGAAGAACCATATTCATTTTTTTCATTATTATATTTTATTTTAGGATATGTTGTAATATTTCTATCATAAGTTATTATTATACCTATTTTTCCATCTTTTACATATGCATATCTATCATATTCTTTTCCATTATTTATTACTTTTATATTTACTTTATCTTTATTTTTTAAAATTTCATGTATTTCTTCTTTAGAATTAACTTTTTTATCATTTATACTTATAATTTTATCTTTTATTTTTAAATTTGTTTTAGAATTATCATATATATATGTAACATACATATCAACATTATCTATTTTAAATGATTTTTCTGCTTTTTTATAAGCTAATAAAATAGCATTTGTATTAGCTTCATCAAGCATCATTTTACCTCTAAAATTAGTTTCATCTTCTGTTTCATTATCATATACTACCTCTTCTTTTTTTATAATATCCATATTTTTATTTAAAAATGCTAATAAAATAGTTGGAATTGTTCCCTTATACTCTGATACATATGTCATATTAATACTTCCTTTAGATTCATAACTTTCTTCTATTATATATCTATCATTTATATTTATAATTCCACCAGATGTTTCTATATAATAAGGTAATTCTATATTAAATAATAAAAATATACTTATTAATACTATTATAAATACTATATTTTTTCTTAATAATTTTAATAATTTTTTCATATTTTTCTCCTTAAATAATATTATGCTTATTAAGATAATTATAACATAATTACATATAATTAATAAGGTGAAAGTATGAAAAAAATAATTATGTATATATTAGTTATAATAACTTTCTTAATTCTTAAAAACTCTGATATTGTAATAAATACAGTTATATATTCTGTTAATTTATTTAAAAAAAGTATTTTTCCTTCATTATTTCCATTTTTTATTATTTCTGAATTATTGATTAATTATGGTTTTGTAGAATATATTTCTAATATATTTAAACCATTTATGAATAAAATATTTAAAATAAATTCTAAATGTTCTTTCATATTATTTATGAGTATGATTTCTGGTTTTCCTAGTAATTCTAAATATACTAAAGATTTGTATTTAAGGGGTGAAATTAATGAATTAGAAGCTTCTAAAATACTCATGTATACTCATTTTTCTAATCCTTTATTCATTATGGGAGCTATTTCTATTACTTTTTTGAATGATAAAAAAGCTGGTTTTATAATATTAATAATTCATTATTTAACTAATTTTATTATAGGTTTTCTATTTAGAAATATACTTAAAACCCCTATAAATAATTCTATATCTATACAAAAAAAAGAAAAAGAATTATCTTTTTCTAGTATATTAAGTAAAGCTATTATTAATAGTTTTAGTACTCTATTTTTAATATTAGGAACTATTATAATATTTTTGATAGTAACTAATTTAATCGATCAAATATTACCATTAAATCCTTATTTTAAAGCTATTATAAGTGGTATTTTAGAAATGAGTGGTGGAATTAATAATATAAGTTTATTAAATATTCCATTAAAAAATAAATGCACATTAATTGGTATGGTATTATCTTTTGGAGGATTAAGTGTACATATGCAAATAAAAAGTATCTTATCAGATACTAAAATTAAATATTATCCCTTTTTTATAGCAAGATTAATTCATAGTTCTATAACCGGAATAATAATATATTTTTTGTTCGATTTCATTTATTAAAAGTAGTTAAAATGTTAGAATCAAAAGTTGTAGTATCATTAATTTGATGAACAATATTAATACCATAATCCCCTTTTAATAATTTATTTTTAATTGAAATATTTATTTTAACAATACTTCCTATATCATAATCATCTTTATTTATATAAATATCCCCAAATGAATTTTCTTTACCAAGTTTAATAGCATAATTATCATAAGTGATAATTTTATTTGTTTTATCTACTTTTAAGTTTTTACTACCTGTATTATAAACAAAAGTAATACAATTATTACCACATGAATTCATTTCAGTTAGAACATTATTATTTAAATCATTTTTGAGCTTATCAGTTAATGTTCCTTGTTTTGCTAGTAATGTGGTTTTCATATCACCACTTATATACAATTCTTTTAAAGAAATAGTTAATTTAATTAAAAGTGTTGCAATTACAGATATTAATACAAATGTTGTCATTAATTCAACTACAGTAAAACCTCTCTTTTTCATTAATTTACCTCCTCTTTTTCTATTTTTATATTAGAAAAAGTGTTATCGTTATATTCAATTATTAAAAGATATGTATTTAAGTTTGTTGTGTAATTTATACTTTTTATATATAAATACAAATTATTTGAATAAGGATTATTATTTTTTAAATTATTTTTAGTAGTAGTTAAATCAATTTTAGCTAATAATATAGTCTTAGCACCTATACTAGTCATTAATTTTTCACAATAGTTATTATTATTTGAAAAAAAATTAATGTTACATTCGTTATTATTATATATTTCAGTATATCCATTTGTAATTATATCTGTATTATTTATAAAATCAGCATACCCATAATTTGTATTAATAAATTTATCTACTTCTTTTAAATTATAAAGTCCTGGAATAGTATCATATCTAAAACTTATATCGTAACTTTTTTTTAAATTTATAAATTGAATATAAAGATATATAAGTGTACTAATAATAAAAGTAGATACAACTAATGTTTCAAGTAACATAAAACCTTTGCTCTTTTTTTTCATAAATTTAACTCCTTTTTATTGTCTTTAACTTAAATATATTATATAATATATTTAGGATAAAAGCTAGTCCTAAATTAAGAATAAAGAGGAGTTGAATTTTTTATGCTAAAAAAATTTGATTTTGATAAAGTCCCTGTAGTAGAAATTGTTAATGATATATTAGTTGATAGTAGTAAAAGAGGTGCAAGTGATATTCATTTTGATCCTCATGAAGAATTTATGCTTATTAGAATACGTATTGATGGAGCTTTAATTGATTACGCTGAAGTTCCAAACGGAATAAAAAAGAATTTAATAACTCGTATAAAAATTATATCTGGTATGAATATAACAGAATCTAGATTACCTCAAGATGGTGCAATAAAACAGACTTTGCAAGGTCTAGATCTAGACCTTCGTGTTTCTTGTTTACCTACTTTAGAGGGTGAAAAAATAGTTATTCGTATTCTTGATTATTCAATGAGTCAAGCTGGACTCGAAACATTAGGTTTTAGTGAAGGAAACTATGAAAAAGTCATAAGAATGATTACAGCCCCTAATGGTATTATTTTAGTTACAGGTGCTACAGGTAGTGGTAAATCAACTACTGTATATTCTATATTACAAAGACTTAATAAAGAAGACACAAATATAATTACTGTTGAAGACCCAATTGAAATGAACATTGAAGGTATTAATCAAGTTCAAACAAACAGTGAAATTGGTCTTACATTTGCTAATGCCCTACGTTCTATATTACGTCAAGACCCTAATATAATAATGATTGGAGAAATTCGTGATACTGAAACTGCTAAAATAGCTGTTCGTGCATCTATCACAGGACACTTAGTATTATCTACAATTCACACCAATAACTCATTAAATACAATTGAGCGTTTACTTGATATGGATGTTGAAAGATATTTATTAGCTAGCGCTTTGACAGGTATTATATCTCAAAAATTAGCTCGTCGATTATGTCCTAAATGTGCAAAAAAAAGACCAACTAATGATTATGAAAAAGACTTATTTAAAAAAGTTCTTAATCGTGATATAGAAGAAGTTTACACAGTAGAAGGATGTGAAGAATGTAGCAATGGTTATAAAGGACGTATTGCTATTCATGAAGTATTGCTTGTTAATCAAGAAATCAAAGATGCTATAAGTAGTAATTTACGTAAAGATAAATTAAGAGAACTTGTTTATAGAAATGATGTAACTACTCTACTTCAAGATGGTCTTGAAAAAGTAGTTGAAGGAAAAACTACAGTAGAAGAAATTTTAAAAATAATTGAATTAGATAATGATGATAAAGCTACTGAAGGAGAATATGATTTAAAAGATGCATTAGATTTAACTAATATTTCACAAAATGGTAAACATAAAGAAGAAAAACATGAAACAGAACTTGAAGAAACAGAAGATTTTTTAAAGGAATTAAAAGCTGATGAAATTAAAAATTCTAAAAGTGATGAATCAAAAAATTTTGACAATAACATAAAAGATAATTTAAATAATATTAATAGTTTACTTGATGATATAAATAAATCTGAAACAAAAAGAAATTCTAAAGATCCTTTAGATGACTTACTTGATATACAATTTTAGGCACATATAATTATGTGCCTTTTATATTTCCATTATAAATAATTCTAGTCCTATATTTTTATCAATTTTACCACTTTTTATATTTATATCTAAATCTGCTAATTTCATAATACAATCTAATAAAAATTTATCATCATATTTTCTTCCATTTTCTAAACATTTTTTAATAGCATAATAATTACTACCAAGCATAGAAGTAATATCTTTCTCTGAATATCCTTTTTTATATAAATTTTTAGCTTGATATATAAGTCTAAATTTATTAGCAAGTACTATTATAATTTTAATAGGTTCTTCTCCATCTCTTACTATTTCAAAGTAACTTTCCATAGCTTTTTCTTTATCTCTTTCTACTATGTTTTCTATTAAATTAAAAAAATTTGTATCAATATTTTTACTTGTTAAATTAATAATATCTTCTTTTGTTATGTTAAAATCATCATCTTTATATGTTTTGATTTTGTTTATTTCTTGATTCAAAATTTCTAAATTATTACCTACTCTATTTATTAGTAAATTTATATTTTCATTACTTATTTTATAATTATCAAACATATCTAATATATATTTATTTATGTTATTTGATAAATTAAAATCTTTAACGATACCTTTTTCTTTAATTAATTTAACAATATTTTTTCTTTCATCTAATTTCTCTTTTAATATAGTAAATATAATTATATTAGTAAAATTACCATTATTTATATATTCTTTTAATATATCTATATTTTGTTCTATTAATTTTTTATTGGTTGTTCCAGTAAATATGTATGCATTATCTACAATTATTAATTTTTTATTACTAAATAATGAAATAGATAAAGCATCTTCTATAATATCTTCTATTTTATTATTTTCTAAATCATATTTAATTACATCAATATCTAAAATATTGTTTTCTGACTTAATTTTATTAATTTCTTTATCAATTAAATATTGTTCTAATCCGTAATATAAGTACATATTTATCACCTATTTAATTATAACAAATTTAAAAAAAATATTAAAGAAACTTTAATATTTTATAAATTAAAATTACCACTTTTTATAATTAGGAAACTAAACTTCTAATTTGTAACTTTAATCTTTCCGTTAACTAAATAATAAACTATATCTACCTTTTCTTTAACTTTATTTGAATGTGATATTATAATAACACATTTATTATCTTTATCGGCTAAACTTATCAATAAATTTAATATATCTTCTTCTGTTTCTTTATCTAAATTACCTGTTGGTTCATCGGCAAGTATTATTTTAGCATCATAAGATAGTGCTCTAGCAATACTTACTCTTTGTTGTTCTCCTCCTGATAAAGTAAGAATTTTTCTATTTGCTTTTTTCTCATCTAATCCTACTCTTTTTAAAAGTTCTAGAGCTTTCTTCTTTTTATCTTGTACTTTTACTCTACTAATATCCATAGATAAAATAACATTTTCTAAAGCTGTTAAATGAGGAAGTAAATTGTAACTTTGAAATATAACACCAATTTCACTTGATCTATAATTATCTCTATTTATTTTTTTAATACTTTTATTATCGTATAATATATCTCCATCTGTTATTTTTTCAAGACCAGCGATTAAAGAAAGAAGGGTTGTTTTTCCAGCTCCACTTTTTCCAAAAATACCATATGCTTTTCCTTCTTTAAAATCTAAATTTATATCTTTTAAAACATATTTTTCTTTATCATAACTAAAATTCAAATTTTCTATCTTTAAAATACACATATTGCCTCCTATACTCTATTTTGTAATATTTTATTTGGTTCATATTTATTAATTGAAATAATTGTTATACTTCCGCTTATAATAGTAATTAGTATTACTACACCAAATAATTGTAATATTGTATATATATCTATTTTTACGTTTAAATTATCAACATAATCTATATTTTTATTAGCTTCCATTTTATTGAATCCTTTTCTTTCAATATTTCCTCTACCAAAATTATTTTCAACTTCTTGTTTTTCCTCTGTATAACTATTTATTTCATTTTCTAACATTTTATTTGTTATCGGTTGAGAAGCTGATATTCCTATTAAAGTTCCTATTATAAGTGATACTAAAGAAACTATAAATAATTCTAATATAAGTTCTACTGATACTTTTAACTTATTCATTCCAATTGCTCTTAAAACACCTATTTCATATTTTCTATCACGTATATTAATCATATTTATTACAATTAATATAATTATTCCTACGATTAATATTATTACTAAAAATGTCATAGAAAAATTACTTATATTTTCTACAGGTTTTAATGTTTCTAAAATAGCATCTTGATTATCATTTAAAGTATAATAACTACTTAATCCTTTTTCAGTTACTTCTTCTTTAAATTTTTCTATATCATCACTACTAGTTAAATAAAATTTAGCACTTATATTATTAGAATTATTTTCATCTATCATACTTTTAATAGCTGTCATAGTTGTATATATTTGATTTTGACTATTCATAACATTCATATTCATAAAATTATCATCGTTTGTACTTGTATCTTCATATATAGCAATTATTTCAAATTCACATACTTTATCAGTATCTTCAGGATCATAAAATTTTATTTTGTCATTAACTTCTAAATCATTTTCTTCTGCTAAATCTGAACTGATAACAATTACATTTGCTTCACTATCATTATCGAATATACTACCACTTATTATTTTATTTGTACCATTTAAAAAGTTTTCAATATAAGCTATATCTGAATATGCTACAAATTTAAAATCCCCTTGACTTGCCATTTTATTATCATGCATCATATCATTAGGTCTATCCTCTTCACTATTATCTTCTTTTTTTAATATATCACTTATACTAATAGCATCTACATCATCAGATGATAAACTTTTTTGATAAGTATAATAATAATCTTTTACATATTTAGAATTACCATAATTTTTAATATCATCTTCGTTAATTGGTTCAATAGTTAAATCAGAATTCTCAATTCTTTCATTTCTAATACTTCTCATATCTAAACTAAATGATACTTCAACTGGATTACTATTAATATAGTTCTCCTTTAAATTTTTACTTGATTTGTTAATAGATAAAGCTACCAATGCACTAATAGTTATTATTGTTATAATAATTCCTATTAGTAAATTTCTTCCTTTTGATCTTACAATATTAATCCACGAATTTTTTAAAATATACATATTATCCTCCATTTCCTATAAAATTATATTTTTTTTATGTGAAAAAATGGTGATATTTTTTTGAAGAAAAAATGAAAAAAAGTAGATAACCTCTACTTTAAATTTTTTATTTCTTCTATAGATAACCTTGTAGCTTTAACAATATCATCGTTGATATATTTGATTGTTTAAGATTTTTAGCTATTTCAATAGATTTATTTTTTTAAGCCATATTTTTTGGAAGTACATATGATTCTATATTTGAATTTAATTCTAATCCTATCCTCTCATATTTTGTTTTTAATAATGCATCAAGTATTTTTCTTTTTATTTTTAAATTTCCATTATTTCTTTCTGTATGTAATATTGTTATTTCTTCTATTTCTTCTTTTAAGATATGTTCTAATAATTTTTTTAAGATATCTTTATTACTTTCTTTTAACATTATTTCTTTAAATGCTCTATCATACTTGCAGGTATAGTATTTTTCTTTCACTTTCC
>JAGBES010000018.1 GCA_017936845.1 Bacilli bacterium | reverse complement strand
TGCATATGGAGTACATTTGCATTTTGAAGTAAGAAAAAGTAAGGAATATAGTAGCATAATAAATCCAACAAATTATTTAAATAATGAAATACCTAATATGAGAAGTATAACATATAGAATATATAGTAATGAAGAAAAAAAATGGCATAACATAGTAAGTGATGGAAAAACAGCAGGAAATTTAAAAGATAATATAGGAGGAATACAAATAAAAACAATAAATGGAGGAAGTACCAAATATAGAGCACATATAAAAAATGGTAAATGGTTACCAGTTGTAAAAAAATGGGATGAGACAGACGAAGGATACATAGGAATAAAAGGAAAAAATATAGATGCTGTTACAATATTTAGCGAAAAAGGAACATTAACATATAGAGTACATATTAAAAATAAGTGGTTACCATGGGTAACAAAATATGGAATAAATAAAGATGATGAATATGCAGGAATATATGGTAAAGAAATAGATGGTATTCAAATAAAAATAAATTAAAATATGTGAACTTTTATGTTATATTCGCATATCTTAAAGTGAGGGGTGAATGATATGGCATATAAGGAAATAGTTACTAAAGCTGTTATTGGTAAAGGTAAAAAATATTTTAAAAATAATTATACTATAACAACAGAAACAACACCTACAACTGTACTTGGATGTTGGGTTATAAACCATAAATTTAAAGGTTATAAATCGGGAGATAAAATAGGTGTAGATGGTTCATATGATGTAAATATATGGTATTCATATGAAGGTGATAGTAAAACAACAGTTGTTAATAAAAAAATAGAATACAATGATTTATTTAATTTAAAAGTAAAAGAAAGTGCTGATTTATCTGATGATACAGAAATTATAGTTAGAACACTTAGTCAACCAAATTGTGTTAAAGTAAATATAGATGATAATAATAATATTAATTTTGATATAGAAAAAGAAATGGGTGTTGAAATAGTAGGTGAAAAGAAAATGAAAATAGCTGTTGAAGAAGATGAAGAACCATGGGATTTAATAGAAGATGACGTAGATGATTTAGTTTTAAATGAAATCGATGAGAAGGTAAATGAAGATTATATAAAAGAAGACAAATAGTCTTTTTTTGTTATCATTTATTAAAGATAATTGTACTAAATAAAAAAATTTAAAATATAATTAAGTGTTAATATAAAAAGGTTGACACCTGGTTATATTTATGATATTATTTATTAAGTGAATGGAGGGATAATATGGCAGTTAAATTAAGACTTAAAAGAATGGGTGCTAAAAAAAGACCATTTTATCGTATAGTAGCAGCTGATTCAAGAAGCCCAAGAGATGGAAGTTTTATAGAAGTTGTTGGAACATATAATCCAATAAGTGAACCAGCAGAAATTAAAGTTAATGAAGAATTAGCAATTAAATGGTTAAAAAATGGAGCACAACCAACAGATACTGTAAGAAATTTACTTAGTAAACAAGGTATTATGAAAAAATATCATGAACAAAAAATGGTATCAAAAGAAGGTAAATAATTATGAATTTAGATTTAATTACTGAATTTTTAGTTAAGAGTGTTGTTAAAGAAAAAGACATGGTTTCTGTAAAACAATACGAAGAAGATGAATTAATAACAATAGAGGTATTAGCATCTAAAGATGATATGCCATCTTTAATAGGTAAACAAGGTGTAATAGCCAAAGCAATTAGAACTCTTGTAATAGCTTCAGCTTGTACACAAGAAAACCATAAGACAATTAAGGTTAATTTTAATTCAATTTAGGAAGAATTTTTCTTCTTTTTTTTTGGACAAAATAAATATTAGTATAAAAAACATATAATTAATTGGTGGTAGTATGTTTAAAAAAATAATTGATTATTTATTTAAAGATTTTTATATTTTTACAGCAGCTTATTCAAATAATATATTTCCTGATCCTTTAACAAAAGAGGAAGAAGAAGAATGTGTCAAATTAGCAAATCTAGGCAATAAGGATGCAAGAAATAAACTTATTGAACATAATTTAAGATTGGTCGCACATATTGTAAAAAAATATGATCATAAAAAAGAAGAGGTAGATGATTTAATAAGTATAGGAACAATCGGTTTAATAAAAGGTGTAGATAGTTTTTCAAATAAACATGGAACTAGAATAACTACTTATTGTGCAAGATGTATTGAAAATGAAATATTAATGTATTTTAGGGGAGATAAAAAAAATAATAAAAATATAAGTTTAAATGAACAAGTTGGTTTTGATAAAGATGGAAATGAAATAACATTTATGGATATTTTAAAAACACCAAAACCAGATTATGCATTAGATATCCATAATAAAAATAATATGGAATTAATAAAAAAATATTTTAATGTTTTAAATGAAAGAGAAAAAGAAATAATAATTAAAAGATATGGTCTAAATGATACAGATGAATTAACACAAAAAGAAATAGCAAAAGAACTTGGTATATCACGAAGTTATGTATCAAGAATAGAAAAAAGAGCTTTAACTAAAATGCTTAGAGAATTTATAAAAAATAAAAATGATTCATAATAATTTTATAGATATTTAAGTATATCTATTTTTTTTAAAAAATAAGTCGATTGAAAATAAGTTCTAGTTTTGTCGTATTTATATAATTTCTAAATAAGAAGTGTTAAATTAAATACGAGGTGAGATATGTTAAACATTATATTTGAATTTAGAAGGGGAATACTTTTTGTCAGAATGAATGGAGTACTTGATAAAAAAACATATTTAAAATATAAAGAAGAGGTTTTATTTATGATTAAAGAAAATGGTATAAAGAATGTTGTTTTAAATCTTAGAAATATTTCAAAAATAGATTTAAAAGGAATAAATTTACTTTTTTATACTTATGAGTTAGTTAGGGATAATAAAGGTCGTTTAATTCTTTCAGATATAAATGAATTAATTCATAAAAAACTAAATAAAAGTCATTTATTTAAATATGTAGATACAATTGATCATGAAATAGAATCTTTTAAAGTAATAGTATAGGAGGATAAATGCCAATAGAAGAAATACAAAAATACAATAATTTAATTTATTCAATAACACATTATTTTGAAGGTTATAAGAATAAAGAAGACTTATATCAAGTAGGAATTATTGGACTTATAAACGCATATAAAAAATTTGATCCTAATATTGGTGTAAAATTTTCTACATATGCTTATTCATATATATTAGGAGAAATGAAAAAATTAATAAGAGAAGATAAAGGTATAAAAATAAGTCGTGATATTACAAAATTAAATTATAAAATAGAAAAAGCAAAAAGTATTTTAAGTCAAAAATTATGTAGAGAACCTAGTATTAAAGATTTATCACAATTTTTAGAAGTAGAAGAAGAAGATATAGTAGATTCACTTAAAACAGTAAATATTGTTCAAAGTATAGATGAACCAATAAATTGTGATGGAAAAGAAATGACTTTACATGATAAAATTAGTGATAATAGTATAGATTTAAATACACTAATAGCTTTTAAGGAAGAACTAAATAAACTAACACCTTTTGAAAGAGAATTAATAAATAAAAGATATATGGATGATTTAAGTCAAAGTGAAGTAGCAAGTATAATGGGATTATCTCAAGTAAAAGTCTCTAGAGAGGAGCAAAAAATAAAAAGAAAAATAAAAGAAAAATTAATACTTTAACAATAGATATTATCTATTGTTTTTATTATGTAAACTTATAAAAAAATAATGGAAAAATATATTAATACATGTTATAATAAAAAAGTAGGAGGATACAATGGAAATATATGAATTGTTAAATATATATAATGACTTAAATAAAAAAATAGAAGATTTATGGAGGTCTCTTTGACTCTGAAAGTAAAGAAAAAAGATTAGAAGAATTAGAAAAAAAAGTAAATGAACCAAATTTTTGGAATGATAAAAAAAATAGTGAAAAAATTATTGATGAATTAAATACTATAAAAAATAATTTAAATAATGTAAAAAACTTAAGAACAAAAATTAAAGATAACATTGATATTATAAAATCATTAAAAGAAGAAAATGATGTTGAAATAAAAGAACTAGTAGAACAAGAAATAGATGAAATAAACATTAAATTAAAAGAATTAGAAATATTACTTTTATTAGATGGACCTTATGATAAATTAGGGGCAATTATGGAAATACATCCTGGAGCAGGAGGAACAGAATCGCAAGATTGGGCTTTAATGCTTTATAGAATGTATACAAGGTATTTTGAAAAAAAGAATTATAAATATGAAGTAATAGAATATCAAAATGGAGAAGAAGCTGGTATTAAAAATGTTACAATTTTAATTCATGGAATAAATGTTTATGGTTACTTAAAATGTGAAAAAGGTGTACATAGATTAGTTAGAATATCACCATTTGATTCTAACAAAAGGAGACATACTTCATTCGCATCAGTAGATGTTTCACCACTATTTGTAGACAACGATATAAATATAGATATTAATGAATCTGATTTAAAAATAGATGTCTATAGAAGTAGTGGAAAAGGTGGACAAGGAGTTAATACAACAGATAGTGCTGTTAGAATAACACATATACCAACAAAAATAGTTGTTACTTGTCAAAATGAAAGAAGTCAAATTAAAAATAAAGAAATAGCTTTAAATGTATTAAAGAATAAATTATATAATTTAGAATTAGAAAAAAAAGAAAAACAATTAAAAGATATAAAAGGAGAATTATCTAAAATAGATTTTGGATCACAAATAAGAAGTTATGTAATGCATCCATATTCTTTAGTAAAAGATAATAGAACAAATACAGAAGTAACAGATGTAAAAAGTGTTTTAGATGGAGATATAGATATATTTATTAATGATAATTTAAGTAGGAGGTAAGTATGTTTTTTAAGAAAAAAGAAGAAGTAAAAGATATAGTAAAAAGTATATATGAAAAAGATAAATTAACAAGATATGCCCAATTTATATTTGGTGTATTTGTAGTCGCATTTTCTTTTAATTTATTTATATTACCGAGTAATATAGTTTATGGAGTAAGTGGTATAGGTGTTATTTTAAACAAATATGGAATAAATCCTTCAGTTACTATTTTAGTAGGAGAAATATCTTTGTTACTTTTAAGCTTTATAGTATTAGGAGTAAATAAGACAAAAAATTCTATAATAGGATCAATTTTATATCCTATTTTTGTAGAACTTACAACATATTTAACAAAATATATTAATGTAGGTGATGTAGAACCAATATTATTAGCTTTATTTGGAGCTGTTATATCAGGATTTGGATTTGGTCTTATATTTAAATCAGGATATACAACAGGTGGTACTGATATATTAAATCAAATAGTTTCTAAATATGGAAAAATGACACTTGGAAATGCTATGTTATTTACAGATGGATTGATTATATTATGTGGTGTATTTACATTTGGTGTTTCCAAAATAATGTATTCAATAATAAATCTTTATATTGTTAGTATGATGACAGATAAAGTAATGATTGGTATTTCAAGTACAAAATCATTCTTTATAATTACATCACATGAGTCAGAAATAAAAAAATTTATAATGAGAGAGCTTGGACATGGTGTTACATTATTAGAAGGTAATGGTGCTTTTACTGGAAATCGTCAAAAAGTATTGATGTGTGTAATACCAACTAGAGAATACTTTATTGCTAAAGAAGGTATACATGAAATAGATCCAAATGCATTCTTTGTAGTGGCAGATGCATATGAAGTTTACGGGAATAAATAGGAAGGTGATAGTATGGATTTAATTGTTTTAAAAAATGTTAAAAAACAATATAAAACTGGTGTGGTTGCTATTCATGACTTGAGTTTAAATATAAAAAAAGGTGATTTTGTTTTTGTAATAGGATCAACTGGATGTGGAAAATCAACTTTAATAAAAATGTTATATCGTGAAGAAAAACCAACAAAAGGTAAAATTATTGTTGGTGGATTAGATGTTGCTAAATTAAGAAATAGTAAAGTTTATAAACTTAGAAGAAAGATAGGCGTTGTATTTCAAGATTTTAAATTATTAAATAAATCAACAGTTTATGAAAATGTTGCTTTTGCTTTAGAAGTACTTGGATTACCTAAAGATGAAATACATGATAAGGTAATAAAAGCCTTAGATTTGGTTGGTCTTAAGCATAAAGCAAAAAATTATCCTAATCAATTATCCGGTGGAGAACAGCAAAGAGTAGCAATTGCTCGTGCCATTGTAAATGGACCAAAATTACTTATTTGTGATGAACCAACAGGAAATTTGGATGAAAATACAAGTATGGAAATAATGGATGTGCTTGAAGCAATTAATAAATTAGGAACAACAATTATAATGGTTACTCATGATACATTTATTGTTGATACATTAAAGAAAAGAACAATTCTTTTAGATAGTGGAAGAATTTTAAAAGATTATGAGAAAGGAACATATAGTAATGAAAGCATTAAGAATACTAAGTAGAAATATAAGAGATTCATTTAAAAGTGTATTTAGAAACTTTTCACTATCACTTGCTAGTATTTCTTGTATAACAATAACATTAATAGTAGTTGCTATTTCAATTATATTAACACTTAATGTTAATAGATTTACAGAATTAGTAGAAAAAGATGTAACAATAATTGCTTTTTTAGATTTAAAAGTAACAGATGAAGATAGACAATTAATATTAGAAGAATTAAATAAATTAGATAATATAGAAAAAATAGAATTTGAATCAAAAACTAAAATAGCTGAAGATATGATGGCATCTAGTGAAAAATTTAAAAATATTATGTCAAATTGGTCAGAAGGAGAAAGTCCAATTCAAGATACTTATCAAATAAAGGTAAAAGATATAAATAAAATAGGTTCAACAGCTAAAAAAATAGGTAAAATAGAACATGTTGATATTGTAAAATATGGAGAAGGAATGGTTGAACAATTAGTTTCTGTTTTTGATATTATAAGAAAAGTATCTTTACTTGCTGTAGTAGCATTAATAATAGTAACAGCTTTCTTAATAATTAATACAATTAAAATAACAATATTTTCAAGAAGAAGAGAAATAGAAATAATGCGATTAGTTGGAGCTTCTAATATAAATATAAAAATACCATTTGTAATAGAAGGTTTAATATTAGGTATATTAGGTTCAATTATACCAATAATTTTAACAATATATGGTTATACAGCACTTTATGATAAATTTGGTGGAAGACTATTTACAAATTTTATAGAGTTAATACAACCAACTCCATTTGTATTCTATGTATCATTAATATTATTAATAATAGGTATGGTAGTAGGAATGTTTGGAAGTTTAAGAGCTGTTCGAAAATATTTAAAAATATAGAAATAGGCAAAATATTGCTTATTTTTTCATATTATAGTATAATTAATAAAGTTTTAAGAAAGGGTGTTCTTATGATAGAAAGATTACAAACTATAGAGAAAAGATATAATGAATTAACAGAAGAAATGATGAAGCCAGAAGTAATTTCAAATGTAAAAGAAGCATTAAAATTAACTCGTGAACAAGCATCAATAAAAGATGCATATGAAGCATATCAAGAATATAAAAAAATAGAGAATAATATAGTAGATGCAAAAGAAATGTTAAAAGATCCAGAACTAGGTGAAATGGCTCATGAAGAATTAGAAGAAAATACTAAAAATTTAGAAGAATTAACTAAAAAAATAGAAATACTATTATTACCTAAAGATCCTAATGATGGGAAAGATGTTATAGTTGAAATAAGAGGAGCAGCAGGTGGTGATGAAGGAAATATATTTGCTGGTGATTTGTTTGAAATGTACAAAAGATTAGCCGAAAAAGAAGGATGGAAAATAGAAATAGTAGAAGAAGAAAAATCGGAAGCTGGTGGCTATACATTAATAAGTTTTATGGTAAAAGGTGAAAATGTTTATTCAAAATTAAAATATGAATCAGGTGCTCATAGAGTACAAAGAGTTCCATCTACAGAAACACAAGGAAGAGTTCATACTTCAACAGCAACTGTACTTGTAATGCCAGAAGTAGAAGAAGTAGATGCTGATCTTGATATGAGTGAAGTAAGAATAGATATAACAAGAGCTTCAGGATGTGGAGGTCAAGGAGTTAATACAACAGATTCAGCTGTTAGACTTACACATATACCAACAGGAATAGTAGTTTATTCACAAACAGAAAGAAGTCAAATTAAAAATAAAGAAAAAGCAATTAAAATACTTCAAGCAAGATTATATGATTATAAATTACAACAACAAGAAAAAGAATTAGGAGCAGAAAGAAGAAGTAAAATAGGTACAGGAGATAGAAGTGAAAAAATAAGAACTTATAATTATCCTCAAAATAGAGTAACAGATCATAGAATAGGATTTACTTTAAATACATTAGATAGAATTATGCAAGGAGATATTGATAAAGTTATAGATGCATTAATAACAGAAGATCAAAATAGAAAACTAAGAGGAGAATAACATGGGAAAATCAAGAATTGATAATAAAAATAAAATAGTAAATTTTGAATCAATCTGTTTAGAATGTGGAAAAAATAGTTTTACGAGTTCTAAATTAATTGGGCATGACGATTATCAAATATATGAAGAAGAATGTATAAATTGTTTAAAAAAAACAACACATATTAAATGTAAAAGTTTATCTTTATTAAAATCAAAATTATTATTTCAACCTAAATTAAATGAAATGGATCAAAGAATATTAGATATAATGATAGAAACAAAAGAAAAAACTAGGTGATTTTATGAATAACATAAAAAAAGAACTAGAGTATTTAAATAAATATTTAGAAAAAGAAAAACTAGAAGATGGAATAAGAAGACTTAAAAATGGAGAACCAGTTCAATATATAGTTGGCAATGTTGATTTTTATGGTCTTAATTTTAATGTAAATAAAAATGTTTTAATCCCAAGATTTGAAACAGAAGAATTAGTAGAAAAAACAATTAAATATATAAAAAAATATTTGAATAATAATATAGATATTGTAGATATTGGTACAGGAAGTGGTTGCATAGCAATCACTTTAAAAAAAGAATTGAATTGTAATATGGATGCTGTTGATATATCAGAAAAAGCCTTAGAAGTAGCAAAAATAAATGCTATCAAAAATAATGTATTAGTTAACTTTATCAAAGGAGATATATTAAAACCTTTAATAAAAAAGTATGATGTAATAATAAGTAATCCGCCATATATTAGATATGATGAAGAAATAATGGATATTGTAAAAAATAATGAACCACATCTAGCTTTATTTGCTAGTGATGAAGGAATGTTTTTTTATAAAGAAATAATTAAAAACAGTAAAAATTATTTAAAAGAAAAAAATATTTTAGCTTTTGAAATAGGTTATGAACAAGGTCATTATTTAGAAGAATATGCTAGAAAGTATTTTCCTAAAGCTATTATTAAGATAGAAAAAGATTTAAGTAATAAAGATAGATTTCTTTTCATAATAAATAATTGACATTGTATTTTAAAATAGTATAATATATCTACACTTTTGGGAGGAAAATATGGATAAAGAATTAATATATAATCAAAATAGAATTAATATATTAGAAGATAAAATAGAAAATATTTTAAAAGAAGTAAAAACAAGTAGTTTAGATTTTTATAAAAAAATTTCAATAAAAGATAAAAAAAATAGACTATTAAAAAATATTTCTAATGTACTTTTGTCAATATCATTTATTACCTTTACAGTATCATTAATAATAATGTCTTTGGGAACAGTTAATGCTCCTGTTTTAATAACAACAGTTGTATTAATATTTTTAAGTTTAGATATACATAAAGATGCTATAGAAAAAAGAAAAAATATAAATAAAGAAAAAGAAGAATTTGAACTTAGTATGAATAAGTATAGAAAAGAAATAGAAAAAACGGAAGAAAAAATTGAGATAAGAAATATTTTAAAAGATTGTATAGAGTCTAATTTTATTAAAATTGAAGATCAAAAAAAAATTAAACAAAAAATACTTATGAATGATTTATCAGACGAATTTACAAATTTAGAAATGACTATATTTTATATAAAGCCAAAAGACGATGAAATAAAATTATTAGATAATAAAAAAAATATTACGATTGAAGAATTGAAAGAAATAAAAAATAGTATTATACAAAATGAAATTACAGGATATAATAAATATAAAAAATTTTTAAAAAAGAAATAAATTTACTTTGAAAAGTTAAAAGAAAGTAGGAATATTAATGACTAATGTAGAAAGAATGGAAGAATTAGAAAAAACTAAAGAAAAAACATATGAAATAATTAGAGAAAAAACAAAAAATAAAGAGCAAAGAAAAAAAGTATTTAGAAAAGAATATAAAAAAAATGTTTTATTAACAATAATAAGTTTATTAACCATGTTAGGATTATCAACAATACCTGAATTAGTACTCCCATTTATTTTATTTTCACTTGTTTCTGATTATATGATATTTTTTACACTATATAGTGAATATAAAAATAATCAAAGAATTAAAAAAATTGAAGATGATCATAAACGCGATATAGATTTTTCTAAAAGATATCTTAATGATTTATCAGATGAACTTGAAATACGTAAAATATTAGAAGAAAAAGAAAAATCAAATATAATAACAGAAAATGAAATAATAAGAATTAACCAAATTATAAATGATAATGAGAAATTAATTCATAATTTTTCAATTGATGATTTGAAAATATTATCTAATTATTTAAAAAATAATAAAATTGATAAGAAATTAGAAAAAAAATATGATGAAAAGAAATATAATCAAAGATGTGAATTATTAAAAAATATAAGAAATCAATTAATTAAAATAAAAGATACAGATTGTTTAAAAAAAGTAGAAGAAAATATTAATAGTTATAGTAAATTAAAAAAAATAAAGAAATAGTGTTAATTTCTTTTTTTTTTATTCTAAATTTGATAAAATTGTATAAGGTGGTTGTATGGATAGTAAATTAGAATTATTGTTAAAAAGAATTAATATAGATTCTGATAAATATATATATTTTAATGGTGGTAAATTAATTAAAATAGTTGGAAATAAAGAAAAAACAAGTTATAAGTTTTATATAGATTTAATTACTAATTTACCATATGATTTATATATTACATTAACAAATAATTTAAAAAAAACATATAGTGAATTTAAAGAAATAAGTGTAATAATTAATGTAGAAAAAATAGATGAAGAAAAAATAAAAGAATATTATTTAAATTTTATTGATAAATATAGTTTGAATTCACCATTAATTTCTACTTTTAAAGATTGTAAAATAGAATATGATAATGATTTAATAATAAATGTAAATAATAAAGCAGAAGAAATGAAAATAAACAGTATAAAAGAAAAATTAGAAGAAGATTTTATAAATGCTGGTTTTAATTTTAAATTAAAAATAGATATAGATAAAAATAATGATGAAAAAATCATGGAAGAAATAAAACATGATTTAGAAGATAATATAAAAAGTATTGATTTTAATAAAAATCAAGAAGTAGTAAAACAAGAAGATACTAAAAGAAAATATATAAAAAAAGATTATGAAAGACCTCCATTAATAATAGAAAAAGATAATCCTGATGTTATTATGGGGAGAATAATAGATAGTGAAATTATAAGACTTGATTCAGTATTTGAAGAAAATAAATTAGTAACTATAGAAGCAAAATTGTTTCAAGATGTAGATGTATTAGAAACAAAAACTGGTCTTAGAATTTTAACTCTTAAATTAACAGATTTAACAGATAGTATATATGGGAAGATATTTATAAATAGTGAAGAGGAATTTAACGAAATAATTAAAAAATTAAAAAAAGGTAATTGGTATAAGATAAAAGGTAATACAAAAGATGATAAATATTCTAAAGAATTAACATTACAAATAAAAGATATAAATACAAGTAGTTTTAAAGAACAAGAAATAATAGATGATGCTCCGATTAAAAGAGTAGAATTACATGCACATACAATGATGAGTGGTATGGATGGAATAACTAATTTAGATTTAGGAAAACATACATGTGAATTAGTAGAAAAAACAATTAAAATGGGATATAAGGGAGTTGCTATAACCGATCATAGTGGATGTCAAGCATTTCCTATATCATTTGGAATAATAAAATCTCATAATAAAGGGATTAGAAAAAAAATAAAAGAAGAAATAGAAGAATTAAAACTTAAAATAACTGAAGAAACTGATACAAGTATTAAAAAACAATTAGAACAAGAATTAAATAAAAAGCAAGAAGAACAAAAAAATCCACCAATATTTAAAGGATTATATGGAACTGAACTTACACTTGTAGACGATACTGTAAATATTGTAGTAAGACCAACTAATCTTCCACTTTTAGAAACAGAATATGTTGTATTTGATACAGAAACAACTGGTTTTAATGCTGGTGGAGCAGATCAAATGATAGAAATTGGTGCAGTTAAAATAAAAGACGGAACTATAACAGATAGATTTGATCAGTTAATCGATCCTAAAAGACATATACCAGATAAAATAACAGAACTTACATGTATTACAGATGAAATGGTAAAAGGTTGTGATGATGAAGAAACTGTAACTAAAAAATTCTTAGAGTGGACAGGTAACTTACCAATGGTTGCTCATAATGCTAAATTTGATATTTCATTTATAGAAATGGCTATGAAAAAATATAATTTAGGTGAATTTAAAAATACCGTTATAGATACATTAGAACTATCAAGAGCACTTGATCAAGGTTTTGCTAGACATAGCTTGTCAGCTTTAGTAAAAAGATACAATGTTCCATTTGAAGAAGATGCACATCATAGAGCAGATTATGATGCTGAAGGAACAGCTTTAGTATTCAGTAAAATGTTAAAAAAACTAGATTCTTTAAATTATGAAACAATAGAATCATTAGATAAATTAATTTCAAAAGATGAAATACATAAATTTGGTAGAACATATCATTTTAATGCTATTGCTTTAAATAAAAAAGGATTAAAAAATCTATTTGAAATAATATCTCTTGCTAATACTGTTTATATTTATAAAACACCTAGAATACTTAGAAGTAAATTAAATGAACTTAGAGAAGGATTATTAATAGGTAGTGGATGTTATGAATCAGAAGTATTTCTAGAAGCAAGAAGCAAAGAAGGAGAAGAACTTACAAATATAATTAATTTTTATGATTATGTAGAAGTTCAACCTAAAGAGGTATATGACCATTTAATACAATTAGGTGATTTTAAAGATGACAAAGAATTAGAAGAACATTTAAAGAAAATAATAAATGCTACTAAAGAATCAGGAAAAATTATAGTAGCAACTGGAGATGTACATCATTTTAAAAGAGAAGATAAAATATTTAGAAAAATAATTGTTAATCAAAAAGTACCAGGTGGAGGAAGACATCCTTTAGCTAAAAAAGGAATAACAGAAATCCCATCCCAACACTTTAGAACAACAAGAGAAATGTTAGATGATTTTAGTTTTTTAAGTGATGATTTAGCTTATGAAATAGTTGTAGAAAATACAAATAAAGTACTTGATATGGTAGAAGAAATAGAAGTAATACCAGATACTGGTGGAACACCATTTTCTCCACGAGTAAAAAGTGATGATGGATTATCTTATCTAGATTGTCCAAGAGTTGTAACAGATTTAGTATATGATAAAGCAAGAGATTGGTATGGAGATGAACTACCATATTTAATTGAAGAAAGACTAGGAACAGAACTTTATGGTGATATTGTTTTAACTTCAATTAAAGATGATTTAAAAGAATTAAAAGATGAAGAATTAATAAAAGAATCATTTAAAAAGTTACATGAAGTAATTGTTAGTGGAAAAGATGCTGTATTAAATCAAGTAAGAAATTATTTAAAAAGAACAAGTGAAGAAGAATTAACTGATGAAGCTTTAGAAGAAAAATTAAAAAAATCATTAGGTGGAGTAATAGGAGCAGGATTTGATCCAATTTACTTAATTGCCCAAAGACTTGTTAAACACTCTAATGATGAAGGTTTCTTAGTAGGATCGCGTGGATCTGTAGGATCAAGCTTTGTTGCAACCATGATGGGAATAACTGAAGTAAATCCTCTTGCTGCTCACTATAGATGTCCAAAATGTAAAACAAGTTTATTTGATGATGAAGAAGGAAATCCTTTAGGAGCTAAATATTCATCAGGATTTGATTTACCAGATAAAAAATGTCCAAATTGTGGTGAAGTAATGATTAAAGATGGACAAGATATGCCATTTGCAACATTTTTAGGATTTAATGCTGATAAAGTACCCGATATTGACCTTAACTTTTCAGATTTAAATCAAGCAAGTACACATGCATATACAAAAGTATTGTTTGGACCTGATAACGTATATAGAGCGGGAACAATTGGTACAGTAGCTGAAAAAACAGCATTTGGATTTGTAAAAGGATACTGTGAAGATAATAATATTGTAATGCGTAATGCTGAAGTAGAAAGATTAGCAACTGGTTGTACAGGAGTTAAAAGAACAACAGGACAACATCCAGGTGGAATAGTTGTTATACCAGATTATATGAATTGTTTTGATTTTACACCATTTCAATTCCCTGCTGAAGATCCAACAAGTGCTTGGCGTACAACACATTTTGATTATCACTCAATAGAAGAATGTGTTTTAAAACTAGATATTTTAGGCCACTCAGATCCTACACAACTAAGACTTATTCAGCTTCAATCAAATACGGACATTATGAAAGTACCTTTAGATGATAAAGATACTATGAGTATATTTACATCAACAGAAAAATTAGGAGTAACAAAAGAACAAATAATGTGTAATACAGGAGCATTAGGAATTCCAGAATTTGGAACTCCATTTACAATAAAATTAGTAGAAGATACAAAACCAACAACCTTCGCAGAACTAGTTAAAATAGCAGGTCTTTCACATGGTACAGATGTATGGTTAGGTAATGCCCAAGAATTAATTCGTAATAACATTGTTCCATTTAGTGAAACTATCGGATGTCGTGATGATATCATGGTTTATTTAATGTATAAAGGTGTAAAACCCATTAAAGCATTTAAAATAATGGAATTTGTTCGTAAAGGTAGAGCAAGTAAAGATCCAGAAACATGGAAAGAACATGTTAAAACCATGGAAGAAGCAAATATACCACAGTGGTATATAGATTCATGTCAAAAAATAAAATACATGTTCCCTAAAGCCCATGCTGCTGCATACGTTATAAGTGCTTTTAGAATAGCCTGGTATAAAGTACATATGCCAGTATACTTTTATGCATCATGGTATTCAAGTAAAGCAACAGATGTTGATGTAGAAGCAATGATAAAAGGTTATACAACAATAAAAAATAGAATAATTGAAATTCAAAACAAAGGCTATGAAGCAACTAATAAGGAATTAGGTCAACTAGAAAGTTTAAAAATAGCACTTGAAGCTACAGCACGTAATATTAAATTTATAAATATTGACTTATATAAAAGTGAAGCAACTGTTTGGAATACAAAAAATGATACAGAAATATATCCACCATTTAATGCTATTGATGGGCTTGGAGATACAGTTGCTAAAAACATAGTTGAAGAAAGAAATAAAAAACCATTCTTAAGTATTGAAGATTTACAAAAACGTTGTAAAATTTCTGGGACTTTAATAGAAAAAATGCGATTAATGGGAATACTAGATGGAATGGATGAATCAAGTCAATTAAGTTTATTTTAAAAGTAGGTAAGATACCTACTTTTTTCACTATAAAAAACTTGTTAAACAAACAATTGTTCAATATAATAATTAAGAAAGAAGACTTTAATAATCTAGTATAACGAAAGAAGGTAAAAATGAATAAATTATTTTTGAAAGAAGAAATAAAAATAGAAAATATGATATATGAAATTAGAGGGAAACAAGTAATGTTAGATTCTGATTTGGCTTTTCTATATGAATGTAAAAATGGTACAAAAACAATTAATCAAGCGGTAAATAGACATATTAATAAATTCCCGAAAAGATATATGTTTCAACTAACAAAAGAAGAATATTTAAACTTGAAGTCCCAAATTGGGACTTCAAATATAAACAATTATGGTGGTGTTAGAAAACTCCCAAATGTTTTTACTGAGCAAGGAGTTGCAATGCTTGCAACAATTCTTAAAACACCTGTTGCAGATATAATTAGTATGAATATAATAGATGCCTTTGTAAATATGAAAAAATATATATCAAGTAATCTTATTGAACAAAAATATATTAATACTTTAGTACTAGAAGATAGAGAAAGAATAAATAAGCTAGAAGAAACATTTAATAGTTTTAAAGAAAAGAATAATCATTTATTCTTCGAAGGACAAATATATGATTCGTATTCATTAATGATTGATATATTTAATAAAGTCAAAAATGAAATTATAATAATAGACAATTATATAGATAAAAATATTTTAGATATTTTATCTAAAATAAATAAGAATATAATTATATATACAAATAAATATAATAATAACGATTATATAAAATATAAAAGTCAATATATAAATATAGATTTAAAAGTTACAAATATGTTTCATGATAGATTTATTATTCTAGATAAAAAAATATTATATCACTGTGGAGCATCATTTAAAGATTTAGGAAATAAATGTTTTGAAATATCTAAAATTGAAGAAGAAGATATTTTAAATAAAATACTTGATAAGTTAAATGATAAATTTTAAAAGTAAGCATAAAGCTTACTTTAGACTATTAACAAAATTTATTTGTCAACATTCTGAAGCAATTAAAAATTAATTGCTTTTAAAATGGTCTTTTATTTTCATATGTCTTTTATTACTTATGTTTAAACAAATATCAAATTCACTATTAATTATATTTTTTTCTAAATCAATATTTTTAATATTAACTTTAGATATTATTTGATTATTAAAGCTAATTTTGATATCCAATATAGAAGGAATAATTAAATTATTATTTGGACTTAAATTAGAAAGTGATGGTGCATATATAAATAAAGTGTTATCATAATTATTAATTTTAAAATTATGATAGTGTCCAATTAAATTAATTATAGTTTCAATATTTTCTTTGTAGTTTTTAAAATAAGGAATATCATGAGATAATTTTATATAATTATCAAATATATTTAAATATGCTTCTCCATATCCTAGATTAATTAAATCATTTCTTTCATTACTAATTAGTTTAGATACATCAATATTATGTTTATACATTTGATAATAATCATGATTACCATATAAAATATATGTTTTAATGTCATTATTTAAAGGATAATTATCAATAACATAATCTATTTGTTTATAAATATTTTTAATTTTTAGGTTATCTTTATTATGAGGCATAAAAGAGTCAATTAAATCACCTAAATTAATAATATAATGAATATTATTATTATAGGCATATTCATATGTCTTATAAACTAAATCGATTCTATCAAGTTTATTACATAAATGTAAATCAGAAATAACAATTAATTCAATATAATCTTTATTAGTAAATAATTCCATAAACCCACCTAAAGTTTATTATAATATTATATTTTGGTAAAGTAAAGTCTATAAAATATTTTAAATCTGTATAAAATTAAGTTAAATTTGAAAAAGATAATATTCAAAAAAAACAAAACATTAATTTGAATTAAAAAAAAAGATATTATAAAATTAATTTGAGTTTCGAAATTTCTTATATTATAATATGCACTCCAACTAATTATTTTTTAATTTTCGAAACTCTATTTATTTATAAATTAACTATGGTATAATATATAATTGTTAGGAGAGATAAGTATGCTATATAAATTAGAAAAAGTATCAAAAATATATAAAAACTTTGATACAGAAAATCATGCTTTAAATAAAATAGATTTAGAGATTAATGAAGGTGAGATAGTAGTTATATTAGGACCAAGTGGTAGTGGTAAAAGTACTATGTTAAATATTTTATCAGGTATAGATAATCCAACAAAAGGGAAAGTTTATTTTAATAATGAGAGAATAGATAAATTAAAAGAAAAAGAACTTACTAATTATAGAAAAGATAATTTAGGATTTATTTTTCAAAGTTATAATTTAGTACCTAATTTAACTATAAAAGAAAATATAGAATTAGGACGTGAATTATCAAAAAATCCTCTAGATCTAAAAGAAATTGTAAAAGAAGTAGGTCTAATATCCCATATGAACAAATATCCATATGGATTAAGTGGTGGACAAATGCAAAGAGTAGCTATAGCTAGAGCTTTAGTTAAAAATCCTAAAGTATTATTTTGTGATGAACCAACAGGAGCTTTAGATGAAAAAACAGGAAAAAATGTTTTAAAACTACTTCAAGATATAAATAAAAAATATAATACAACTATGATTATTGTTACACATAATCCATCAATTGCTAATATGGCAAATACAGTTATAAAAATGAATAGTGGAGAAATAAAAGAAATTATTAAAAATAAAACAATAATGGATGCAGAAGATTTGAGGTGGGCTTAAATGAAACTACTATTTTTAAATGCCTTAAAAGGACTTAAAAAGAAAAAAGTTCAAATGCTTGGAATAATATTTATGGTAATGCTTTCAACAGCTGTATATACAGGAATGAATAGTGCTATAGATAGATTAGAAGATAAATATTATACATATTTAGATGAACAAAATGTTGAAGATATATCAGCAGGAATTAATATTGATTATACAAAAGATATTACAAGTAGTGATCTAGATGATATGTTAAAAACTAGCTTAAAAGATATAACAGAAGAAGAAAGAAAAATAATTGAAGTTTATAGAAATTTTTTAAAAAATCCTAGTTTTGATGTTAATATAATTTATAGTACAAAAGCTATATTTGATAAATATGATGCACTTGATATAATTGAAAGAAAAAAATTAGATAGTATTAAAGAAAAATATGATTTTTATTATGAAAAAGAATATTCAAAAATAGTTCAAGATAAAAATAAATTGTTAAAGGTATTGCCTTATAATAAAGATAAAAAAATAAATAAAGTATATTTATTAGAAGGTAAGTTACCAGAACGTGCTAATGAAGTAACTATATTAGAAGGATATGCTAAAAAAAATAATTTAAAAATAGGTGATAAATATACTATAGCAGATAAACAATATAAAATAGTAGGTTTTACATATGCACCAGATTATGTATATCCTATTATTTCAATGAGTATGCCTATATTTGATGAAAAAAACAATAATATTGTTTATATGTATAAAGAAGATTATGATAAAATAACAGGAATAAATGATAATAGTTATGCTATAAAATATAATTTTAAAACAAATAGAAAATTTGAAATTACAGTATCCACTGAAGAAGATAAAAAAGATGATAAAAAAGAAATAACAGATCCAATCTTAAAAATATTTAATGAAAAAGAAACTGTTATGATGGATATGAATACTGTTGTTAGAATAATGCGAATTGGAGCTTTACAACTTGAATTTGCATCTGATAGATTATTTGCAGAATACTTTTTATATTTATTACTTGCTATATCAGTAGTTATAATAATAGTAATAACTAAAAAGAGAATAGAAGATGAGCGCCTTCAAATAGGAGTTTTAAAATCTTTAGGATATAATCGTTTTAGTATTGCAACTAGTTATTTAGTTTATCCAATTTTAGGATCTTTAATAGGTGGAGTATTAGGATATGTAATAGGAATACTTGTTCATTCACCAATTGCTGGAATCTTAAGAAGTTATTATTCTGTTCCACTTTCTAATTATAGTATAAGTTTTGAATACTTAAAAACATCAATCTTTGTTCCAATGATAGTATTGTCATTATTAAGTTACTTGATTGCTATTATAATGCTAAGAAAAAAACCACTTTCACTATTAAAAGAAGGAAGTAATTTAAAAGTTAATGTTTTTAGTAAATTAGTAAATAAAATAACAAGATTATTACCATTTAATAGTAGATTTAAATATTCATTAGCATTCCGTTCTTTAGGTAAATTATTTATAGTAACAATTACATCATTCTGTACAGGACTTTTAATAACATTAATTCTTATAGGAATGAATTTATTTAATAATATGATAGATAAATCTTTTGAAGGAATGGATTTTAAATATATAGCTTATTTTAATGGAATATATGAATATGAAGAAAAAGATGAGTATTCTGATTATATCTTAAATGTAATAGTTCCAATTGATAAAATAGAAAGTAAAGATTCAAAAACTAAAAAAGTTGATGAAGATACAAATTTAAGTATAAATGGTATAGATTTAGATTCTAAATATACAAAAGTTTTAAATAAAGATAAAAAAAATATTATTGATAAATTAGAAGATGATAATAAGGCAATATTAAGTGAAAATGCTAAAGAAACATTAAATCTTGAAGTAGGAGATAAAATAAAACTAAAATATCAAGATTTAGAATTTGAATATGAAATAGTAGATTTTAATGAAGAATATATGGGAATTACAGCTTATGTAAGTAGAAGTTCTTTAGCTAAGAAAATTAATATAAAAGAAAACTCTTATTCGACTATTTATTCTAATAATGATAAATATAGTAATATGGAAGAATTAGACGAAGAAGAAGCTAAAGCAATTACATATTTATTAAGTGTTGAAGATTTAAAAGATAATATAAAAACACAAATGGATAGATTTAATGGAAGTGTTTATATTGTAATATTATTCGCATCAGTAATGGCTTTAATTATAATAGCTGTAATAGCAAATATCGTAGTAGAAGAAAATAAAAAGACAATATCTTTAATGAAAGTATTAGGATATGATAATAAAAGAATAAGTAAAATTGTACTTAATATTTATACTCCATTTATTATAGTAGCTTATTTACTTTCAATACCAGTCATGATAAAAATATTAAAATTAATAGTAGAGGCTTTAGTTGGTGATATTGGAATTACTATTCCAATAGAAGCAGATCCACTAATATCATTTATAGGACTTTTAGGACTTTTAATAGCTTATTATATAGCAATTAATATTTCTAAAAGAGTACTAAATAAAATTCCACTAGCAATAGCCCTTAAAAGAGAGTAGGTATAATATGAATTTGATAGAAATAAAAAATGTATATAAAGTATATAAAACTGGTAAAATTAAAACAACTGTTTTAAATAATATTAATCTTTCTATTAAAGAAGGAGAAATACTTGTAATATTAGGACCTAGTGGAAGTGGAAAAACGACTCTTTTAAATGTTGTATCAGGACTTGATAAAATAACAAAAGGAAAAATATGCTATAAGGGTAAGAATATTTCAAAATATAGTGATATGAAAATGACAAGATTTAGAAAGAAAAATTTAGGATTTATTTTTCAAACATATAATTTACTAGAACACTTAAATGTATATGAAAATGTTTTAGTAGGATCGTCCTTAGGAAAAGCTAGAGTAGATATAGACGAAATAATAAAAACAGTTGGTCTTTCTAAACATAAGAAAAAATATATGCATGAATTATCTGGTGGAGAACAACAAAGAGTATCAATCGCAAGAGCTCTTGCTAAAAAACCATCTGTAATGTTCTGTGATGAACCAACAGGAGCTTTAGATGAAAAAACAGGTAAAATAGTATTAGAGTCCCTAGTAGAAGCAAATAATAAATTAAAAACTACAATGATTATCGTTACACATAATCCAGGTATTGCTTTAATAGGTGATAGAATAATAAAAATGAATAGTGGAAAAATAGTAGAAGAAATAAAAAATGAAAAAAGAACTAAACCTAAAGATATTCCTTGGGGATAGTTCTTTTAATTTTAAATATATTTGTATAAAGAACTTGTCAAAATTTCTTTATTATGTTATTATTAGTATGTAAGGAAATAAACTTGCATAAAATAAAAAAGGGAAATACTTAACTTTCACACGTTGAGTACTTACCCAAAGTTAATTGTTTAAGTACTTAATCTTTTGCTAGATTGAGTACTATTTTTTTACGCATAGAATCATTAAAGAGACTATTAATAAAATGATAATTAATATTAGAAATGAGATTAATAAATCTTTTTTCTTCATATTATCAAGCCTCCTTCCTGTAGAAGTTGGCAAGTACTCAACAGTTAGTATTCCCTCTATTTAATTATACTATTAGTATAATATAAAAACAAGCGAACAGATGAGTTTTTTCTAACAATTTAACAAATTTTAAAGTTCAAGATAAAAAGTTTAATCTTGAATTTTTTTATATATATTGTAGAAAGATATTTAGTTTATTTACATATTCATAAAAAAATAAATTTCATATAATAATTTAGAATTATTGAGGTGATAAAATGGATGTAAGTATATGTTGTACTTTTTTAGATAGTATTGATAAATGTGATTATACTATTGTTATTTATGATATGAATAATAACTTAATATATAAAAATAGAACTAAAGATAAAATAAATATAAAATTATGTAATTACAAATTATATAAAATAATTATTAAAGCTAATAATAGTAGAAACTGTAATATTTTAAAAAGGAAAATTTTAATTCATCCGTTATGTTCTTGTAAAATATCATTTCAATTAGAGAAAAATATAATAAAAAGACCATATATTAATTTATTTTTAACTGATAAGAATTATAAAGGTTTAAAAATAGAGAAAGGGGAAATAATTTTATGGCAAAAGAGCATATAATTCCTATTACAAATGGTAAAGGAAGTAAAGAATTATCTGATGGTAATTATAGTGTTGTGGCTAATATAACTGGATATGATAATTCAACTATTACACCAGACACTGTTGAAATTACAGAAGGAGTAGATAGTTATAGTTTTGTGGTATCAGCTACAGGTACACTTACATTACATGTAACAGATGATGGAACAGATATTGGTATACCAATAGAAGGAGCTACATTTTATAGATGTGATGCTGAAGGTACTACTTATGGAGAAGCTATAACTTCAGATATAGATGGAAATGCTGTATTTAATAATGTTCCATATGCTGAAGAAAATGCACCACTAATATACTATAAACAAACATCATCAGATGGAGAACACATATTTGATGATACATTACAAAACACATCATTAAGTAGTGATACATTAACTATAGAGATTGCAAATAACATGGCAGCAGCAAGAGAAATAAGTATTACAGATGCTTATTATGAAAATCTACCAGTATCTGATGGAGAAATAACATTAAGTGAAACTGTTTAAGGGAATAATGATATTCCTTTTTTTATGAAATTAAAAATTATCAAAATATTATTTATTACTAAAATAAAAAGTGTGATAAAATTATATTAGGTACCCAAAAAATAAATTTAGAAAATGCTAGTTATACAAAAGAATTAATAGGTAAATTTAGTTTAAAATATATAAAGATAGAAGATATAGAAAAATATTAGATAATAAAAAAACATGAAGTAGCTAAAGTAATAACAAATGAAATGTTAAGAGTATTTCATAAGATAGGACTGATATAATGAAAATAAAAATAGGAACACTTAATCTTAGAAATAATAAAACAAATAGAGAAGGTGGATTAAGAGGTGATGGAGAAAATAATGCAAAAATAATTGCTGATCATATAGAAAAAGAAAAATTTGATATATTAGGTACACAAGAATTAACAAGAAAATTTAAAAAAGAGATAACAAAGTATTTAACAAAATATAAATTCTATGGTGGATATAGATATGGTAATAATATAATATCCAATAATGTAAAAATAATAAGAGATTATAATGAGAATAATAATATAGTAACAAAATACAAAGTAAAATATAAAAAAACAAAATTATTACCATTTATACCATTTAATATAAAAGAATTAATTAAAGGTATAAAACTAAAAAAAATATTTCCAAGAATAGTAACAATAATAGTATTAGAAGATAAAGAAAAAAATAGAATATGTGCTATAAATACACATTTAGATTTTAAAATACCAAGTCTTCAAAAAAGACAATTAAATAAATTAAAAAAAATAATAGATAAAAATATAAAAAAATATCCCACTATTTTAACAGGAGACTTTAATATGGAAGTAAATAAAGAAATATTTAATAGTTTTATAGAAGAATTAAAGTTATTAGGTCTTACTAGAGTAGAAGTAAATGATAAAACAAATGATACTAAATATAAAACAAAAACAGCAATAGATCATATATTTATACCTAGTACTTGGAAGATAATTAATAAAGGTATTAGAGTATTAGATAATATAACAGATCATAAAGAAGTATTTGTGGAAGTAGAAGATTAATAGTATAATTAATATGAAGTTAAATTTATAAAATATCTTTATTAACACGCTATATTAATAAAAGAAAATAATATTTAGAAAATGGAGATGATAAATATGATAAAAGTTATTGCATTTGATTTAGTAGGAGTATTAATAGGAGAAAAAAATATAAAATTAGAAACTATAGAAGAAAAATTAGAAAGACTTTTTGGTCCTAATTTAAGTGATTTAGAATATCTTAAACAAGCAAAAAAAATTTCAAATCTTACTGATAAGGAAATAATTGATATTACTAAAAACATAATAAATAAGTTATATACAATTAAGGATGATAAATTGATTAATAAGTTAAGAGAAAAATATCCAAACATAAAAATAGTAATTGCTACTAACCATGTATCATATATTAGAGAGTATTTAATAAATAATTTTAATGTAGATAATATAATTATATCTGCAGAGATTAACAAAATAAAACCTAATATTGATTTCTATAAAGAAGTATCAAATATAACAAAAACTAATATAGAAGAAATACTATTTGTAGATGATAATATTGATAATGTAAATGGAGCTCTTTCATCAGGAATGAAAGCAATTAAAATTGATAGGCATGATTCTGTTTATGAAAAAGTTATAAATAAGTTAGTTTAATGTTTTATAAATAATATTGACAAAATTATTTTTAATTGTTATTATAGTAAATAATTTAGGGAAGGTATCAGCTATTTTTGAACACAACATAGGGGTTTAACTTATGTTTATATATAATTATAATTTTAATGGAGGATTAATATGAAAAAATTAGAATGTAAAAATGATATTGTTAGAAATTTAAAAACAAAAATATCAAAAAATAAAATAAAAATAAGTTTTGGTGAAAAAATAGGTCTAGGGTATGATGGATGTGGAACACATACTCATGGTTACGGAGTTCAAAGTAACTTAAAAGCAAAAAAAGATTAATCTTTACTCTCTATGTTGTGTATATTTTTATGGAGGTAAAGTATGAGAACGCCATGGTTAAGTAGAGAATACACTAAATCACAGAAAGTAGTTGTAAAAAAAGAAAATAAGGGTTATATTCTAGAAAATAAAGAATTAAATACATCAATATTTTTAAGTAAAGATGAATTTAATAGATATGAAGAAGAAAAATTTAATGAAATTGAATGGGAGCGACTTTTTCTTAGAGGATTAGCTATTGATAAAAATATTGGTGAAATAACTATAGAAGAATCTTTTGTTGATGATAATTGTAAATATGCTAAATCAGATAAAGTTAAATTTTTTTCATTAAATGTAAAGGGGAAAAAATTTAATATTTTAATTAATCCAGATATTGGATCTTGGATTGTGTTAACTGATGAAGAATTTGAAAGATATCAATGTGATAAACTAACAAATGATGAGTGGATCTCTTTATTCATCAGGGGATTAGCTGTATCATCTGATGAAAAAGAATTAGAGCTAGATTTTCCACTTCCTGCTGAATATCCTAGTGTTATTGTTGTAAATATAACAACAGGATGTAATTTAAGATGTAAATATTGTTTTGCTGATTGTGGCCCATTTAAAGGTGAAAATATGTCTGAAGAAGTAATGGATGCAGTTATTCATAGCATGTTATCAATGCCACAAGTTGAAATGATTACATTTGAATTTCAAGGTGGGGAAGCTTCTACAAATATTTTGGGTATGAAAAAATTTATTGAAAAAGTAGAAAATGTAAAAGATAAATATAATAAAATAATTAAATATAGAATTGAAATAAACTGTATTATAGTAAATGATGAATTAATTTCACTGTTAAAAAAATATAACGTCAGTATTGGTATAAGTAGTGATGGGCCAAAAGAAATGACTGATAAATCTAGAGTGGATATCAATGGAAAAGGTGTTACCGAAAAAATAGAACAAGGTATAAAAAAATTGAAAGAATCTGGACTTACTATTGATGGTGCTGTTTGTACAATTGGGCAACATAATGTTCATTATCCTAAACAATTAATGGATTATTTTGATAAAATGAAAATAAGTTTTAAACCACGACCAGTAAATATTTTAGGAAGAGAAAAAGAAAGTAATTTAACTACAAAACCTGGTGAGTGGGCAAGTTGTTTTAAAGGAATGCATTCTATAAAAGATAAATATGATATAGAAAATTTTTCTGTTCATATTTTTGAGGAAAATGTTTATACACCAATTAGAGATTATATTTGTTTAAGGTACCCATGTGGGGCAGCAAGAGAATTAGTTTCAGTAAATCCAAATGGAGATGTTATACCATGTGATGGTTTTAAAGGTGAAAAAGACTTTATTATGGGTAATGTTTTAAATGAAACAATTGAACAAATGTTAAATAAGCCAGCTGTAATTAAATTAAAAAATAGAACTTATAAGCAAATAAAGAAATGTAGTAAATGTTTATTCAGAGGAATGTGCTGTTCATGTTGTTATTCAGCATATGGAAAATTTGGTACTGTGTATAAAGAAGACCCACATTGTGTAGATAAAAGGCAAATATATTTATATTTAATGCAAGATTGGATAGAAAAGAATATTTTAAGCGAGGAAAAAAAATATGACAAACAATCAGTTAATTGTTGAAGATAGAAATGTTGGCAAAACTACATATTTAATGAATGAAATAGACAAGTATATATTACAAAATAAATTTATAATTGTATTAGATTCTGCAACAGAACATGAAGAAAAATCATTATTGAAAAAAGTAATAAAAAAATATCCTGATTCTGAGTATATTAATGTTATTGACAAACAAAAAATAAATATAAATGAATATTTAATAGGAGATTATATTAAAAATTATAAAAACAATTTTCCATATTTTGAGTTATCAAGTTGTAAAAGTAATATAATATGCTTTGATGTTTCATATTTTTTAGAAAAAGGTCATGAAGTTTATGATAAGACAAAATCAATTGATTGTTATAAATATTATAGAAAAATATATAATGATTTATCACAACAAATTGTGTTAATGGCTATATTGTTAGAACATAATAAAATCATAAAAGATGTTGTTGTTGTAATGGATGAAATTGAATTACCAATTGTAAATTATGAAATGGATAAATTACAAGATAATATTATGTTTTTAGCTTCTGTTCATCCAGAAAATTCATTTGGAACATTTTATAATAGTTTTGAGAAAATTGATTTTAAAAAATATATTAGAAAGGCAAAGAATATATGAATATAAATGAGAATTTACTAAAAGAAGAAGAAGAATATTTGAAGCTTACTAGAAATATTATACAAAAACAAATTGATAAAAGTGATGAAAATATTAAAAGTAGTGCAGATTTAATAGTTGAAATGAAAAAATATGTTTGGGAAAATGTAGGTGATTTAGACGATATTGAAGTAATGCATAATTTATCTGATATTAATAATAATGTTAGTGTTACTAATGTAAGTATTGATATGTTACAAAAATTAAAAAAATCTCTTAAAAGTCCATATTTTGGAAGAGTTGATTTTGAGTGTGATGATGAAGTTGAAAAAATTTATATAGGTATAACAGGTATTATTGAAGATCTTTGTTTTTATGTATATGATTGGAGAGCACCAATTTCAAGTTTGTTTTATAATTATGAAACAGGAACAGCAGAATATGAAGCTCCATGTGGTCAAGTAAACGGTGAAATAAAGTTAAAACGTCAATACAAAATCAATAATGATATAATTGAACGTTGTTTTGATAGTAATATAAATATTGATGACGAATATTTGCAGGAGATACTTGCTAATTCTTCATCTGAAAAAATGACAAATATTGTAAATACAATTCAAAGAGAACAAAATCAGATTATAAGAAATATTATTGATAAATATCTAATTGTACAAGGTGTTGCTGGAAGTGGAAAAACTTCTGTTGCATTACATAGAATTGCTTATTTACTATATAAAGAAAAAAATTTAAATTCAAATAATATTTTAATTTTTTCTCCAAATGATGTTTTTTCTGATTATATTTCTGATGTATTACCAGAATTAGGAGAAAATAATGTATTACAAACAACCTTTAGTGATTTTGCTAGTTCTTATATCAAAGAATACAAAAAAATAGAAAGTTATAGTGAATTTATTGATAGATACTATAAACAAAAAAATATTGAGCAAAAAATATATGAAGAAATAAAATTTAAATTATCTGATGATTTTAAATCTGCAATTGATAATTATTTAAATCAAATGAAAAAAACGATTTGTTTTACTAGTGATATTAAATTTAATGAATTGATAATTTCAAAAGAAGAATTGACACATTTATTTAATGAAAAATATATTAGGATTCCAGTTTTTTCGAGATTAGAATATTTATCAGAATATATATGTGATTGTTTTAATTTATCATACAAAAAAAATGGAAAATTAATTAAAGAAAAATTAAAAGCTAATTTAAATATAGATTTAAATGTTAATTCAATATACAATGGTCTATTAAATTCACTTAATATTTATGATTTTGATAAAAATAGTTTAAAAGTTTTAAAATATGAAGATTTAATTCCGATAATGTATATATTTTTTGAAATGAATGGTTATCCGATTAGTAGTACAATTAAACATGTTGTAATAGATGAGGCTCAAGATTATTCTTTATTACAATTCGAGTTATTAAAAAATATATTTCCAAGATCATCTTTTACAATATTAGGGGATGTAAATCAAACAATAAATCCATTTTATAAATATAATGATTTATCAAATATTAATCATATATTTAATAATAAAGGAAATTATATAGAATTAAATAAAACTTATCGTTCTAGTGAAGAAATAATTGAATATACAAATAAAATACTAGATTTAAAACATGCTTGTTCTATTAGAAGAAGTAATTCATTACCAGTTGTTTTGAAAGATGTTGAAAAAAACAACATTATAGATGAATTAAAATATGATATAGAACATATGAAAAGTATTGGAATAAAACGAATAGCTATTATAACTAAAAATTTATTAGAAACAAAAAAGATTTATGAAAAATTAAAGAATAGTATAGATGAAATTTCATTAATTGATGGTATGGCCCATGGGGAATTAGGTGATTTAGTTATATTACCATCATATATATCCAAAGGATTAGAGTTTGATGGAGTAATAGCTTTTGTTGAAAAAAATAACTTGTATCAAGAAAAAGATAAAAACTTATTTTATGTTGTCTGTACTAGAGCACAACATAGTTTAACTGTTTATAATCAAAAGAAGATTGAAAAAAAATGGAAGAATTAAATTGTGGTAGTTCATGTATAAAATATATATTAGATGAGATGAATTATTTAAATTATAATTTGAATTCAAAATTATTTTGGATAGTTGAAATGGGAATAAATTTAAATAGTATTTTAGAATCAGAAGTTATTATAAAATGCTATAAAAGTAAATTATTACATGATTATAAAAAATATAATAATATTGCATTTGATGGATTTGAAGTGATTAAAAAGTATTATAATTTAGGTTATAAAATATATAAAAGAAAACTTAATGAAAAAATTTTAAAAAAAGAGATTATGTCAAGTAGATACATTATTATTAATGTTGAATCAAGATTATTATATAATGATCCTACCAAAAGTGGTGGCCATTATATAATAATTACCAATGTAAATAATAATGTTGCTAGAGTAGTTATTCCAAGTAAAAATGATTATATACATATAAAAATGAAGTTAGATGATTTAGTAAATTTTTCAAAAAACTTCGGTGCTTGGCGAATATTAATAAAATAATAGTTGGGAAAGTTGTTATGGGAAAATTGTATGTTATTGGAACTGGTAATGGATTGTATGAAAATTTAACAATAAAAGCAGATAGAATAATAAAAAATTCGGAGTTGGTTTTTTGTGATGAAAAATTATATGAAAAGATTAAGATATATTATAGCAGTGAAAAATTAATTTTTAATGATTATAATGCTACTTTTAGAAGATGTTGTAATGCAATAGATGCTGCTTCTAACCATAATATTGTTTCCATACTTGGAAGTGGAGATACTGGAATATATGGTATAGCCGGGATTGTTTTAAAGGAAGTAGAGAATTGTAAAAAAGAAGTTGAAGTTGAAATAATTCCTGGAATTACTTCTGCTTTGTCTGGAGCAGCAATGTTGGGTGCTCCACTTGTAAAGGATTTTGCAATTATATCTTTAAGTGAAAATTTTACAACAAGAGATGAACTAATTATAAAATTAAATAATATAGCAAAAACGGATTTAGGTATAGTATTTTATAGTCCTTGTAATAAAAATTTTGATAATTTAAAAATAGCTATAGAAGTTATTTTCAAATATAGACCTGTTGAAACCATTATTGGAATTGTAAATAATATGGGTTATAGTAATCAAGAAATAATTATAACTAATTTAGAAAAATTTGATTATGAAAAAATAAATTCATTATCTACAATATTTATTACAAGCAATGAAACGATTTTGACAAAAAACAAAAAAATTATTAAAAAATTATATTAAAAACAATTATTAAAGGCTTATATGAAATAGTTACTTATTTATATAATAATAAATATGAAAGAAGAGAATATATGAAAGATTCAATAAAAATAGGAACAGTTAATTTACAAAATAATAAAGTTAATAGAAATGGTGGATTAAGAGAAGATGGTATTGATACATCTAAATTAGTTGCACAACATATTGAAGAAGAACAATATGATATATTAGGTACACAAGAATTAACAAGAAATTTTGTAAATAATATAACTAGTAATTTAGTAAAATATAAATTATATGGTAATTATAGATATGGTAGTTCATTACTAGCAAAGAAAATACCATTTATAAATGATTTTAATGAAAATAATAATATTATTACAAAAGATGAAGTAATAGAAGAAAAAACTGAAATGTTACCATGGATTCCTAATAATCCAAAAGATTTAGTAATTTCTATATCTAAAGCATCTATAATGCCTAGAATTGTAACAATTACTATAACAAAAAATGAAACAATGGGAGTTATATGTTCTATAAATACTCATTTAGATTATCAAATACCAAGTATACAAAAAAGACAATTAAAGTTTTTAAAACAACTTATAAAAAAGTATTCAAAAGAATATCCTGTAATTTTAACTGGTGATTTCAATATGGAACTTGGAACTGAATACTTTGATAGTTTTAATGATGAATTAAAAAATATGGGATTAAAAAGAGTAGAAGTTAATGAAAAAACAAATGCTGATAAATTTGAAAATAAAACAGCCATAGATCATATTTTTATACCAAATGATTGGAAAGTTATAAATAGTGGTGTTAAGGATATACCATATGTAACAGATCATAAAGAAGTATATGCTGAAGTAAAGAAAAATAAATAGCTTAGGAAGATAATAAATCTTCTTTTTTTATTAAAAATTAATAAATTGAAATAACAATCAAAAATTAAAGAAACCTAAATCGACCTCAAAATATAAATATTTATTGTTGTTTTTGTCAATATATGATATAATTTGTAAGGATAGATGTAAGGTGACCTTAATGAAAAAATTTTATAATAAAATTTCTTTACGAAGTAGATTAATTAATTTTTTATTTAATTTTACAAGTAGTAAAAAGATATTCTCAGATGAAAATGAAACAAAGAAATATATAGAAAGTCTTTCTAAATTAAATAATAAATATAATTTACCTAAAAAAATGGGGATGAAGTTAGAAAATTACAGTTATATGAAAGTATATACTTATAATGGAACTTTTGATAAACCTAAAAATAAGTTATTATTATATATACATGGTGGATCATATATAGAAGAAGCCATAGATTATCAAATTAAATTTGCAATGAAAATAGCAAAAAAAACTAATTCTACATTAATAATGCCAATATATCCTTTAGCTCCCAAAGGTAATTATAAAACTATGTATAAACTAATTGATGAGTTATATGAAAAAATGTTATCAAAAACTAATAATATAAATTTTTTAGGGGATTCAGCAGGTGGTGGATTTATATTATCGTATGCAATGTATTTGAGAAATAAAAATAATTTTCAACCTACAAATATTATAATGATGTCACCATGGGTTGACATATCAATGTCTAATCCAGAATTAAAAAAATCAGAAAAAAAAGATCCAATGAGCGGTATAGCAGGAAATCAATATGCAGGAAAATTATGGGCTGATGATTTAGATGTTAAGAATTTCTTAGTAAGTCCAATATATGGAGAGTTTAATGATTTAGGAAAAATAACTATAATTACTGGAGAAAAAGATATTTTAAAACCAGATTGTATAAAGCTTAGTAAAATATTAGAAGATAATAAAATTGAACATAATTATATTGAATATAAAGGTCAAGGTCATGATTTTGGTGCTTATCCAACAAAAGAAGGTAATATGGTTATAGAAGATATAGCAAATATAATAAATAATGGTGATAACAATGAATAAAGAATTTAAACCACTTTCATTTTGGAGAGAATTATTATTAAAAGATGATGAATTATGTGAATATTATTTACAAAAGAGAAAGTATGAATTTGAAAATGGAAAAATTTTAAAAGGACTTGGATGGCGAGATAAATTACATCCAGTTCTATTATCTTTAATTAGATTAAATAGAAAATTTATTGCCAAACAAAACTTAACAGTGATAAATGATAAAAGAATCAAATCAGATAAACCTGTAATATATGCTATAACGCATATGGGAATGTATGATTATCAAATTGTATGTGAAGCTATAAAAGATCACCAATATCCATTTGCTGGAGATCCTGAAACAATGTATCGTTCTGGAGATGGATTACTTTTGTCATTAAACGGTCTTATATATTGTGATACAAATTCAAAAGAAGACAGACATATAGCGTTAGAAACATCAAAACAATTATTAAAAAATAATGAAAATTTATTAATATATCCAGAAGGTATTTGGAATTTAACATCAAATTTATTATCATTACCACTATTTCCTGGAATTATAAATATGGCCTTAGAAACGGGATGTGATATTATCCCAGTTGCTGTAGAACAATATGACAAAGATTTTTATGTAAATATAGGAGAAAATTTTAAAATCAATGGTTCTGAAGTTACAGAAGAAAACAAAAAAAACTATATTGATAATCAAAGAGAAAATTTAAGAAATATATTGGCTAGTTTAAAATGGGAAATTTATGAATCAAGAAGTATAGAGGAGAGAAAAAATTTAGGATCGTATGAAGATGAATTAAAAAAATTTGTTGATACTAGATTAAATGAATGGATAAATCCTAAAACAAAAAAGCCATATTATAATGAAAAAATATTAAAAGAAAGAAGATTTAAAGAAAAAAATATTTGTTTCCCAGAAGATGTTTATTCATATATAAAGAATATAAAACTTTCTAAAGATAATGCTTTTATATTTAAAAAAGATGATAGTTTACCAATTATAATTCAAAAAGAAATAAAAGAAAAATTAAAGAGTAGGTGATAGTGTGACAGCAATTTTTTTTCCATTAGCTGCATTATTAGTTGATATTTTAATAATAATTATATTTTTTTCTAAAAAAAATATATCTAATAAAGAAACAAAAATATATTCATACCTTTTGATAGTTAATTTTATTGAATGTGCTTTTAATGTAATTGGAATAACTTATGTTATTTTACACGGAAATTTAACTGTATTTAGTGTACTACAAAAAATAGATATGGTTATGATAATAATGTGGGCATGTTTAATGTTTTTCTATGTTTATAATGTATCAGGATTCAATAATAAAAAGTATAATATATTAAAAAAAATAGGTTTTGCAACAGCATGGATTGCTTCAATTTTAACGTTGTGTTTACCATGTACACCTATAATAGAAGGAGAATCAATAAACTCAATAGGTTTATCTCCAGATTGTGCTTATATAACGGTTGCATTATTCGCTATAGGAATAATTTTATGTGTAATATCTGCAATTATAAGAGATAAAGATAATATTAAAAATAGAAAATATTATCCATTATATGCATTAATTTTGCTTGCCATTGTAGGTCTAATTTTAAGAAGTCAAATACCATCTGTTATTTTTGAACCATTTGTAATGGGCTACGTGGTTTTAATTATGTATCATACTATAGAAAATCCAGATGTTAAAATGATAGAACAATTAAATATTGCTAAAGATCAAGCAGATAAAGCAAATAGAGCAAAAACAGATTTCTTATCAAGTATGAGTCATGAAATTAGAACTCCATTAAATGCAATAGTAGGATTCTCAGAATGTATAAAACAATCTAAAACATTAGATGAAGCACAAGATAATGCTGATGATATAATTAGTGCTTCAAATACTTTACTTGAAATAGTCAATGGAATATTAGATATAAGTAAAATAGAAGCAGGAAAAATAGAAATACATAATTCAAGCTATAATTCTAAAGAATTATTTGATAGTATAGTAAAATTAGGAAGAGGAAGATTAGGAGAAAAACCTCTAGAATTTAGAGTAAATATAGCTCCTGATATACCAGAAACTTTATATGGTGATCATGCTAATGTAAAAAAAGTAATAATAAATATTTTAACAAATGCTATAAAATATACAGATAAAGGATTTGTTGATTTAAGTGTTAAATGTGTAAATACAAATGATATATGTAGATTAATTATAAGTGTAGAAGATAGTGGACGTGGAATAAAAGAAAAAGATATAGATAAATTATTTACAAAATTCCAAAGATTAGAAGAAGATAGAAATACAACAATAGAAGGAACAGGACTTGGACTTGCTATTACAAAACAACTAGTTGATTTAATGGGAGGAAAAATAGTTGTAAATAGTACATTTGGAGAAGGTTCTAAATTTACAATTGCCTTAGATCAAAAAATAAGTGAAACAAAGGTAGAAAAAGCAGAAATAAAAGAATTTAATGATTTAGATTTAACAAATAAAAAAATATTAGTAGTAGATGATAATAAATTAAATTTAAAAGTAGCAACTAAAATCCTTGAAAAATATAAACCAACTATTGAAACAGTAGAAAGTGGTATGGAATGTCTAGATAAAATTAATAGTGGAAATAAATATGATTTAATTTTAATGGATGATATGATGCCTAGAATGAGTGGTGGCGAAACATTACTTAGATTAAAACAAATAGAAAACTTTAACACACCAGTAGTGGTATTAACAGCAAATGCTATATCAGGTATGGAAGAAAAATATAAAAAAGAAGGATTTAATGATTATTTAGCAAAACCAATAGATAAAGATAAACTTCATACTATTTTAATTAAATATTTAAAAAACGAAAGTAGTATAAATGTAGAAGAAAAACATGTAGAAGAACCTGTTATAGAAAAAAAAGAAGATAATTCTGTAAATGATATTAATGTATTTGATTTAACAGGAAAAAGAGTATTAATAGTTGATGATAATAAGTTAAATATAAAAGTAGCAACTACATTCTTAAAACAATACAATCCAGATATAGATGAAGCATTAAGTGGTGATGAATGTATAGAAAAAATAAAGAATGGTAATAAGTATGATTTAATATTTATGGATGATATGATGCCTAATAAAAGTGGTGTAGAAACATTTCATGAATTGGAAAAAATATCAGGATTTAATATACCAGTAGTAGCTTTAACTGCAAATGCTATAGATGGTATGAAAGAACAATATTTAACAGAAGGATTTGATGAATATTTATCAAAACCAATAAATAAAAATGAATTAAATAGAATATTAAAATTTCTGTTTTTAAAAGATTCAAACACAAAAGAAATAAAAATAGAAGATGCAAAGATAGATAAAATAATAGAAGATAGTAAAGAAAATAATAAATCTAAATTTGGAGAATTACCAGAATATTTATTTGAAATAAATGATAATAAAAGTGAAGCTTATAAAGAAAAAATAGAAACACCAAAACAGTTTTCTTCAGTTTATATAACAAAAGAAAATAATAAAAATAATATAGATTATTTAAAACAAAATGGAATAGATATTGATAATGGTTTAGAACTTCTAGGCGATATAGATATGTATAATGATACTTTAAAGGAATTCTTAAACAATATAAATGAAAGAATTAATAAATTAAAAACATTTAAAGAACAAAAAGATATGAATAATTATGCTATAGAAGCACATGCTTTAAAAAGTGATTCAAGATATTTAGGTTTTAAAGAACTATCAGGTAAGGCATTAGAACATGAAATGAAAAGTAAAGAAAATGATATAGAATATGTAAATAATGATTTTGATAATTTAATAAATTCTATAAATAAAATAATAAGTATTACTAAAGAATATATATAAGACTTTTATAGTCTTTTTTTGTATAAACAAAAATTTGACAAAATAAAAATAATATGTATAATAAGTGCCAATAAAGGGGGGAAAATATGAAAGAGGTAAATATATCAAGATATAGTGCAGCAAAAATAGTAAAAAAATATTATGAAGAATATTATGATAATATTGTAAATATAAGAGTAAAACAAAAACTAGAAAATAATGATTTAATTATGATAGTAAGAAAACAAACAAAATTAAATGGAAAAAATATATCATTAATAGAAACAATTAATGAAGGTGAAGTATCTAATATAATAAAAAAATATATGGAAAAAAATATGTGTTATATAGATAATATAATATTTGAACCATATTTTCATAATTTAAATATTAGATATCATGGTGAAGAATTTAAAATATATGAAAATAAAAAGGGATATGAAAAAGTATTAGTAGGTTAATACTTTTTTATTGTCTATCATAATGAAATTTGATATAATTAGTTGGGTGATATCGTGAAATTAATAAGAATAAGTGCTATATGGTGTACAAGCTGTATATTAACATATAATGATTGGAAGCAAATAAAAGAAGAATTTCCTGATTTAGAATATGAAGAATTAGATTATGATACAGATGATATAGAGAAATATGATCCAAAGGATATATTACCAGTAATTATAATTTTAAAAGATGGAAAAGAAATAGAAAGAATAACAGGAGAAAAAAGAAAAAAAGAAATAGAAAAAATAATTAGAAGTTTAGGATGTTGATAAAATGAGAAATATTAAAAAAATATTATTATTATTTGTTATAACTTTATTATTTATACCAAATGTAAAAGCAAAAGATAATGAAGTAAAACTACATTTGTTTTATAGTTCTACATGTCCACATTGTGCTAAAGAAAAAGAATATTTAAAAACAATAGAAAAAAAATATAAAAATTTAAAAATCTATAAGTATGAAGTAAGTGAAGAAGAAAATAGTGAATTATTTGAATTAGTAAATACATCATTAAATGATAATAATAAATATGTCCCTTATACTATAATAGGAACAAATAGTTTAGTAGGATTTAATGATTATACAAAAGAACAAATAGAAAAATACATAAAAGAATGTACTAAATATGAATGTATGGATTTAGTAGGAGAATTAAAACAAACAAATAAACCATTAATAGAAGAAGTAAAAGAGGCAAATAAAAAAATAGAAGAACACAAAAAAATAGATAATGAAGAAAATAAAGAAGAAACATCTAAAATGAAAGTACCATTATTAGGTAGTATAGATGTAAAGAAATTTTCTTTACCATTAATAGCTATTTCAATTGGATTAGTAGATGGATTTAATCCATGTTCTATGTGGGTTTTAATCTTTTTAATAAGTATGCTAATAGGAATGAAAAATAGAAAAAGAATGTGGATAATAGGGTTAACATTTTTACTAACATCAGCTTTAATATATTTATTATTTATGGCATCATGGTTACAAGTAACATTAAAATTAAGTCAAATAAGGTTTGTTCAAATTTTAATAGCACTAGTTGCTCTTATAGGAGCGTTTGTGAATCTTAATAGTTTTAGAAAAGAAAGAAAAAAAGATGCAGGATGTCAAGTAGTTGATAAAGAAAAAAGAAAAAGTATAATAAATAGAATACAAAAATTTACTAAAGAAAAAAATTTAATTCCAGCACTAGTAGGAACTATTCTTCTTGCTGTTTCTATTAATTTTGTAGAATTAGCTTGCTCTGCAGGATTACCACTTTTATTTACGCAAATACTTGCCTTAAATAATTTAACAACACCACTATATGCTTTATATATGATACTATATATAATTGCTTACTTATTGGATGATATAATTGTCTTTGTAGTGGCAATGATTACATTAAAAATAACAGGTATGACAAATAAATATAATAAATATTCTCACTTAATAGGTGGAATTATAATGCTTGTAATAGGTTTACTTATGATCTTAAAACCAGAATGGATTATGATGAATTTTTAAAAAGGTTCTTTGTCAAATAGTGTTGGTGAACAATAAATTTGATAAATGAATTGAATATATAGGATGATGAAAATCATCCTTTTATAATGCCTTTAATTAAAAATACTCTAGCTATAAAATGATCATATTTTCTATAACCAAAAGCAATTCTTTTAATAGATTTAATTAAATTATTAGTTCCTTCAATAATTCCATTATTTATATCATATTTAAATGAATTCTCAATATATTTAATATTTTCATTATATAATTTTAATACTTGTTTCATTTTAAAAGATAAATTATTATTTTGATGTTTAACTATAAGGTTAAATTTTTTAAAATCTTTTTCTTTAATAGAATTAATAATACCTTGATAACATTCATAAGTAGCTTTTAAAGTGGGATTAGTATTTATTAAATATGTAACAATATCTTTTTGAGATACTTCTTTATGAAAATGTTTAGAATAATTTTTCTCTTCAGATAAATCATTTTCATTTTTAACAATTAATTTCCAAAAATATTTTAGTTTATTATAATTAGGATTATTCTTTTTACATAAAATAACTCTAGTACTATTTAAAGCAACATAAGCTTGTACAACAATATGAAATCTATCAATAACGATATCAGCATTCTTAAACAACTTTTTAGCTAAAAAAATATATCCAGAATAAAAATCCGTAGAAATTAATTTAACTTTGTTTCTTTCATTTCTAGAATATCTTCTAAAATATTTTTCTAGGTCTCTAGATTTTCTAGAATCTTGAATATCAAAAATATTACCAGAATTATTATTAACAATCATAAAAGCCATTTTACCTTTAGTATCTTTAGTAGCTTTAAATTCATCCCAATTCATTGAAGGAGGTAAAGTGGGATGCCTTAAAACAGTGTTAGAAGATATTTGATTTAAAACTCTATCAATTTTAGAAACAGAAACACCAGTTCTTTCAGCAATATCTTTTTCAGATTGTTTTTTCATAAGTTCCATTCTAATTTGAAGTTCAGTATTGTTAGAAATATTTTTATATTTATCAACTAAATTAGTTTCAGCAATAAAAGTATTGTGACAATGTTTACAATAAAATCTTTGTTTATGAAGAATAAGTAAAGATTTTTTATTAGAAATATTAGGAATTTTAATTTTGCAATTTCTTTTAAAACCCCATTTAATAATATCTTTGTGAGAATAATTCATAACACCACAAACTAAACAATATTCAGGAATATAAGTTAATATACCTTCAATAATTTGATAATTAACACCTTTAATCTTTCTTTCATTTAGTTGACTTGTGTAAATATAAATGTTTTTATCTTTAATATTTAATAAATTTAGTATATAATCATTATTGTACATAGTTTTGATCCTTTCAATGTTTTTTTCGTCAATTACATTGTATCAAATCTATGTACTTTTTATTAAATAAAATAGTGTAGTGAAATATTTCCACCAACACTATTTATAATACACCCTTTAAAAAGAATGGTTTCATTCTTTTTTTTTTAAGGATTTAAATTACTTCATGTTGTATTTTAATATTGAGGTGACAATATGAATATATTATTTAATAATAATAATGAATTTTGGAATGAAAAAGAAATAAAAGAAATTTTAAAAGAACCATTAACAATAAAAATGAAAAATAAATTAAAAAAAATATATTTAAAATTGACAAGAAAAAATTAACTTGTTAAAATTAAGCTAGGTGTAAATATGAAAAAAATCATAATAGGTATAACAGTGTTAATATTGATAAGTGTATTAATGTTTATTTATGTAAAATTATCTTTTCCAAAAAAAGAAGTAAAAGAGTCAATAATAATAAAAGAAGTAATTAATAACAATAAAGAAATAGAAAAACATTATAATACTTATGTTGTAACAAATAAAGAAGCTATACTTTATGAAATGGAAAATAATAAATATAAAATAATAGGTAAAGTAAATAAAAATATTGTTTTAGAATTAGAAAGTATAAGTGAAGATAAAAGATACTTAAAAATAAAGAATTTAAATTGTTATATATATTATAATAATGTAGAAAAAAGAAATAAAATAGATAGAAATGATCGTTATAAAAAATATGTTCCATTTAATCAAAATGTTTTAACAGAAGAAAAAACTACATTTTATAATAAAAATGGTTATGTATATGAAATAAATAAAGGAATAAATTTACCTATAATAATAAAAGAGAAAGATAAATATTATGTTGATTATAATGATGAATTACTATATGTTAAAAAAGAAGAAGTAAAACTTAAAAATAATAATAGAAAAGAAAAAACAAGAAATAATATAAGAACATTTACATATCATGCCGTATATAAAGAAGGAGAAACATGCAAGAATAAAGTTATATGTCATCCTTATAATCAATTTGACAGTCATATGAAATATTTAGCTGATAATAACTATTTAACTCTTACAATGGAAGAATTAGAAATGTTTCTAGATAAAAAAATAAATATTCCTATAAAAACAGTAGTAATAACATTAGATGATGGTAATCTTGCTAAAAATGCTATTGAAATATTAGAAAAATATAAATTAAATGCTACATATTTTGTTATAACGGGAAGATATGATGCATACAAAATAAAATCAGAATATGTAAATTTTGAATCACATACAGATAATCTTCATAATAATTACCGATGTCCTAAAGGAGAACAAGGTGGACAATTACTATGTGAAAAAGAAGAAATAATATTAAAAGACTTAGAATTATCAAAACAAAAATTAGGAGGATCTAAATACTTTTCATATCCATTTTTTGATTATAATGATAGAGCAATAAAGCTTTTAAAACAAAGTGGATTCCATTTGGCTTTCTTAGGTCAATTAAATACAGAAGGATATAGTGATTATAGTACAAATAGATATATGCTAAGAAGAAAAACAATATTTGCAAATGATTCATTAGAAACATTTAAAAGTTATTTAAAATAACTTTTTTTTAATAAGAAAAAAGGTTATAATTAAATAGGTGGTATAATGTTAGATAGACTAGAATTATTAATTGGAAAAGATAATATAGAAACCATAAAAAAAACAAAAGTCTTATTAATTGGAGTTGGTGGTGTAGGAGGATATGCCTTAGAAAGTTTAGTAAGAAGCGGAATAGAAAATATAACAATAGTTGATTTTGATAAAATAGATAAAACAAATTTAAATAGACAAATAATATCTTTAAATTCTAATATAGGTGAATATAAAGTTGATGTTTGTAAAAAAAGAGTAAAAGATATAAATCCTAATTGTAATATAAAGATAATAAAAGAAAAAATAACAAAAGAAAACTTTGATATATTAAATATAGAAAACTATGATTATGTAATAGATGCATGTGATAGTATAGAAGTAAAAAAAGAAATAATAAGAAGATGCATAAAAAATAAAATCAAATTCATTTCATCAATGGGGACTGGATATAAATTAGATCCATCTAAATTAGAAATAATAGATATAAGAAAAACAAGTTATGATCCAATAGCAAAAATAATAAGAAAAATGGTAAAAGAAGAAAAAATAAAAGGAAAAGTAATGGTCGTTTGTAGTAAAGAAGAAAATATTAAAATAAATAGTAAAGTAATAGCATCAAATTCCTTTGTACCAGCAACAGCAGGATTATTATGTACAAGCTATGTCATAAATAATATAGTAGGTGATAAAATTGAAAATAAATAGTAACTTAAAAAAATATTTAAAAAAAATAAATGGTAAAATAATTGGAATAGGTATTAAAGAGATAAATTTAATAGATATAATAGAAAAAAATGATGCTATTGTAGAATGTGATTTATTAAATTCTATAAGTAAAAATGATGGTAGTGATAATGGAAAATCAAAAAAAATATCAATAAAAAAAATAAAAAAATTATATAGAAAAAAATCAATTGATTATATGATAATAAATATAGATGAAATGAAAAAATATTTAAAAACATTTATAAAAGATAGTATATATTTAACAACTAAAGAAATATGTTACTTTGTAACAAAAGAATATGAAAAAGATGTAATAATAAAAAGATATCAAAGATATACAAAAAAAATAGAAGTATTAGAATGTGATGATGGTTATATTATAAGAATAGATACAGAAAATACAAAAAATAATTTTTTTAAAGATAAAATATATTACATTATTGATACATTATATAATTTATCAGATATTATAGGTGATATACTTGCTACTTAAAGGAAGAAAAAACTTCCTTTTTTGTTTGAAAAATTATGTAAAAACTATTTACATTATAATAATATAATGATAAAATAATGGTACGTAGTGGTTTTAAGTGGAGAAAAGTGGGTGATAATATGTTTATGGGTGAATATCATCATACAATTGATGAAAAAGGAAGACTAACTATACCAGCTAAGATAAGATATGAATTAGGTTCTAATTTTGTAGTAACAAGAGGACTAGATAATTGTTTATTTATTTATCCTAGTATAGAATGGTCAAAAGTAATAGATAAATATAAAGAACTACCTAATACAAAAGATGCCCGTAAATTTATGCGCTTTTTCTTATCAGGAGCAACTATAAGTGATTTTGATAAACAAGGAAGAATTAATATTGCCACTCCACTAATTAATTATGCATCATTAGAAAAAGACTGTGTGATAATAGGTGTTAATGACCATTTAGAAGTTTGGAGTAAAACTAATTGGGATAATTTTATTAAAGAAAATGAAGATGATTTATCTGATATAGCTGATAAATTATTTATGGGTGATTTGAATGCATAAAAGTGTATTACTAAATGAAAGTGTTTCAAAACTTAATTTAAAAGAATCAAGCATAATAGTAGATTGTACATTAGGTTATGCAGGACATAGTAGTGAAATATTAAAGAGGATAAAATGTGGATATTTGTACGCATTTGATCAAGATAATGAAGCAATTGATTATAGTAATAAGAAATTAGAAAAAATAGGAAAAAACTACGAAATAATTAAAAGCAATTTTAAAAATATTAAAGAAGAATTAAATAAAAGAAATATCAAAAAAGTAGATGGAATATTATATGATTTAGGGGTTTCCTCTCCACAACTAGATGAAGATTATAGAGGATTTAGTTTCCATAAAGATGCTAAACTAGATATGCGTATGGATATAAATAATCCTTTATCAGCATATGAAGTAGTAAATGAATATAGTGTAGAAGAACTTACAAATATATTTTATAAATATGGAGAAGAAAAATATTCAAAAAGTATAGCACAAGGTATAGAAAAATATAGACAAAATAAAAAAATTGAAACAACATTAGAATTAGTAGAAATAATAAAAAATAATGTGCCAGAAAAATACAAAAGAGATAAACATCCTGCTCGTAAAGTGTTCCAAGCTATCAGAATAGAAGTAAACCATGAATTAGATGTGTTTTCTTCATCGTTAAGACAAAGTTTGGAATTACTTAATGTAGGTGGAAGAATATGTGTTATAACATTTCACTCACTAGAAGATAAAATATGCAAAGAAATATTTAATGAAGTATCAAAAATGGATAAGAATATAGAAAAGTTACCAATAATACCAAAAGAATATCAGAAATCGTTTAAAATAGTAGGAACATATAAACCTAGTAAAGAAGAACTAGAAGAAAATAACAGATCAAGAAGTGCTAAATTAAGAGTTATCGAAAGAGTAAAAGAGGGATAATATGAGTAAGAAAAAAACAAGAAAAATGAGAATTACAAAAGGTGAAAAATTATTATATATAACAGCAACATTATGTATAGCATTTACTTTGATTATTAAAGTATTTTGTGGTGCTGGAGTATCACACTTAAATATGAGTATTGAAAAAATTAATTATGATATAAATAGTCAAAGTAAAAAGAATGAAAGCCTAACTATGAAAGTAAATGAATTAACATCATTTGATAAAGTAAGAGAAGTAGCAACAGATATGGGACTTGCTTATAATAATGAAAATATTATCGTCGTAAATAAATAGATAGGAAGTGTAAAAATGAAAAAAGAAAAGATAAATAAATGGAACATACCAAAAGTTGTTTTCAAAGTCTTTTCTTTTTTTCTTATATTACTTTATATTCAACTTGTATATTTATCACTTTCTAAAAAAATATATGGAAAAAATATGACATCATTTGCTGCAAGTAGAAATACAGTAAAACAAACTTTAAAAGCAAATCGTGGAACAATTTATGATAAAGATGGAGAAGCTTTAGCTCTTAATGTAAGTTCATACACATTAATAGCTTATTTAGATGAGAATAGAAGTAAAAATTCAAGTATACCACTTCATGTAAAAGATATAGATTTAACTGCTGAAAAACTATCTAGTGTTTTAGGAAAAGACAAAGAATATTTTGTTAAAATAATAGAAAGAGGAAAAGAAAATAATAAAAAACAAATTGAATTTGGTACAGTAGGAAAGGGTATAACAGAATTAGTAAAAGAACAAATAGAAGCATTAGAACTTCCTGGAATAAGCTTTATAGAAACTAAAAAAAGATATTATCCAAATGGTAATTTTGCTTCTTATATAATTGGGTATGCTAAAGATAAAGAAGTAACTTATAAAGATGATAATGGAGATAAAGTAACTAAAATAGAAATAACGGGGGAACTTGGAATAGAATCTGAATATAATGATTTATTAAAGGGAAAAGATGGGTATTTAGAATATCAACAAGATCGTTATGGATATAAAATAACAGGTACAAAAGAAATAAATAAAAAAGCAGAAGATGGATATGATATTTATTTAACATTGGATTCTAATATTCAAAGATTTGTAGAAAGTGCTATAACAGATGCAATTAAAGAATATAATTCTGAAATGATGATGATAACTGTTATGGATGCTAAAACAGGAGATATATTAGCAACTTCATCTACACCATCATTTGATCCTAATATAAGAGATATAAAAAACTATGAGAATCCATTAGTTACATATACGTACGAGCCTGGATCAACAATGAAAATATATACATATATGTGTGCTATAGAAAATGGTGTATATGATGGAGATGTAACATTTAAATCAGGAAGTTATAAAATAGGTAATGATATAATAAAAGACTGGAATACAACTGGATGGGGAACAATAAGTTTCGATAAGGGATTTGAATATTCAAGTAATGTTGGAATTGCTAATATTTTAAATAAAAATTTAAATAAAAATCAATTAAGAGAGTGCTATAAAAAATATGGATTTGGTAAAGTTACTGGTATAGAACTTACAAGAGAACAAGCTGGTAATATTAATTTTAATTATCCTATTGAAGTAGCAACTGCTGGTTTTGGACAAGGTATATCTTCAACAGCTATGCAACAATTACAAGCATTAACTATTATTGCTAATAATGGAAAAATGTTAAAGCCACATATAGTTGATAAAATTGTAGATCCTAATACTAATAAAATATATTATGAAAGTCAAAAAGAAGAGTCAGAACAATTAGTAAAAGAAAAAACAATAGAAAAAATGAAAGATTTAATGTATAATGTTGTAAATGGTACTGATAGTTGGACAACCGGAAAATCATATAAAATAGATGGATTTGAAATTATTGGTAAAACAGGAACTGCTGAAATATCAGAAAATGGAAGATATTTAAAGGATAAATATATATATTCATTTGCTGGTATGTATCCAAAAGATAATCCTGAATATATAATATATGGTATTACTAAAAAACCAAATTATAATACTTCAAAAGGACTATCTAATGCTATAAAAGATATTATAATAAGTATATCTAAATATAAAAATGTAGAAGTAGAAATAAAAGAAGAAAAAAAAGAATATAAGATACCTTCATATCTAAATAAAAATACAGATGATGTAATAAAAGAATTAGAAGAAAAAGAAATAAAAGTATTAAAATTAGGAGATGGAGAAAAAATAATAAAACAATATCCTAGTGTTAATACAGAAATAACAAGTAACGATAGAGTAGTAATTGTTACAAATGATAATGATATAAAAATGCCTAATTTAGAAGGTTTTGGAAGATCAGAAGCCAAAATAGTTTTAGATTTATTAGGATTAAAATATAAATTTGAAGGATATGGTTATGTAGTTGAACAAAATATAGAAAGTGGTTCAAAAATAGATAAAGAAAAAGAAATTATATTAAAATTAGAATCAAGATATACTGAAGATAAGGATAGTGATAAAGATGAATAAAAAAGGATTTACATTAGTAGAATTAATTGCTGTTATAGTTATTATAGCTATAATTGCAACTATTTCATTTCAAGCAGTAAATAATAGAATAAAGAATTCAGAAGAAAAATTATATGAAACTCAAAAAAACAATATAATAGATGCTGCAAAAAAATACATGCTTGAAAACAATGGAAAAATAGATAGTGATCATATTAATACTATATGTGTTTATATTTCTACACTTCAATCAAAAGGTTTTTTGGATTCTGGTAAAATAATTAATCCTAAAACAAAAGAAGATATGGCAGCTATTGGAAGTAATGGAAATAGTAAAGGTGTAGTAAGAGTAAAATTTAATTTTGAAAACAATCAATATGAATATGTTTATACCGATTTATGTTCTAGTAACATAGTAACACCAATTTATAAAACAGTTTTAGATAATGAAGAATTAAAAGTGATAAATAAAGATGATGGATTATATGAAACAACGGATAGTTATGTATATAAAGGTTCTAATCCAAAGAATTATATAAAATTTAATAATAAAATATGGCGTATAGTAAGTATTGATAAAGAAACTAAAAGAGCTAAAATAATTAATTTAGATGGATCACAAATTAATTGGCCAGAAAAAGGAATAATTGATTATTTAAATAATGATTTTTTAGAAGGTACTACATATAAAGATGTAAAAGATTATATTAATACAAATTCAAAATGGAATAAAGGAAATATTGATTCATTAGATTCATCATTATCTATTATTTCTCTTGAAAAACAAAGTAATGATTATAAAACAATAGGATTGTTAACAGTAGGTGAATATATTGATGCTTCATTAAATAAAGATTGTTATAAAGAAAATGAATGTACTTCATATTTAAATAATAGTAAAGTATATTGGTTATTAAATAAAACAAATGATAATAAACAATGGTATATCAACAATGGAAAATTGTTAAATAAGGAAGCTTCTACTACAGATTTATATAATGTTTATCCTGTTCTATATTTAAATTTAAATACTCAAATTGATGGAAAAGGAACTGAGTCAGAACCTTATGTAGTAAAATAAAAAAATGTATCAATTAATACATTTTTTTATTTATAGTAACTTGTTCTATTACTAAAAGATTTATATCCACTAGGGAAATTAATTACTGAAGCAGGATCTATAAATTTTGAATAAAAAGTTAAACTCCATAAACCGTAATCTTTACCAGCATGTCCTGTTAATACACCTAAATGTAAATGAGGTCCAGTACTATATCCTGTATTACCAGAATATCCGATTATTGTATCTTTGGTTACAACATCTCCAACTTTAACATTATATCTACTAAGATGCATATAAATACTTGTATATTTTTTTCCATTAACAGTATGATTTATATATATAGCCTTACCAGTTCCACCAACAGCATATGTACTAATTACAACACCATTAGCAATAGAATAAACTGGTGTTCCAATCGAAGCAGACATATCTATTCCTTGATGATTATCACCAATTGAAGGTCTCCAACCATATCTACTTGTAATTTTTGCTGAATTTAGAGGTCTCCAAAATTTAGTATCAGGAGGTAAACTGTTTAATCTATTTAAACATGTTTCTAATTCTTCATTTTCATAACAACCCATTTTTTCATAATCTTTAATTAATTGTTCTTGCTGTTTAATTGCATCTTTTAAATCTACTTGTGTATCAGCAATTTTCATTAAATTACTACCTAAATCATTATATTGACTTTCTAAACTTTTTTGTTTTTTATCAAGCTCAATTTTTTCTTTAGCAAGTTCTTCAGTTTTCTTTTTATTATCAGTTATTTTTTGATCATATTCTTTTATTAATTGATCATTATACGAAGATAATTGTTCTGAAATTGCTGTTCTATAAATAAAATCAGTAAAATCAGCTGCTCCAAACATATATTCAAGATAAGCAGAATCACCATCAGAAATTTGAGCAAAATTAATTATTTTTTTTATTTCTTCTTTTTTTAATTCAATTTCTTTATTTAATTCATCTATTTCATTATTCAAAGCATCAATTTTTTTATAATTTTCTGTAATAGTATTTTGAATATTTTGAATATTACTACTGATATTTGTCATTTGTGATTCTGTTAATTTTTGTTCATTTTGTTTATTATTTAATTCCTCTTTTTCTTTAGCAAGTTCTTCTCTTAATGTCTTTAGTGTTTTTGCATTAATATTTGGAATAAATAAAAATGTTGTTATAAAAATAGCAATAAAAAATGATATAATACTTTTTTTCATAAATACCTCCATATTGTAATGTAATTATATCATACAAAAAAATATATTTCAATTATGACACTTTATGTTGACAAATTTAATGTAAAAACATATACTAAAATTATAGTAGAGAGGTATATAAAATGGATAATTTATATAAATTGATTTTAGAAAATATTAATTCATCTATAATTATAAAAGATGGCAATAAAGTTATTTATAATAATGATTTATTATCTTTAGAATTAAATAATATAAATAATAATAAGGATAATAAAGTAATTTATAAAAATAAAGTATATAAAGTAACTTATAGAAAAATTAATAACTATGATTTAGAAGTATATGAAGATATAAGTATATATGAAAAAGAAATAGAAAAATTAAAAAAAGATTGTTTAACAGATTTATATAATAGATATGCTATTTTTGAAAAGATAGATGAACTAAAAGATAAAAAATATTCAATTGTAATGTGTGATATAGACTTTTTTAAAAAAATAAATGATCAATATGGTCATTTAGTAGGAGATTATGTTTTAAAAGGAATAAGCAGTATTCTTAAAAATAATATCGATGGTATAGTAGGAAGATATGGTGGAGAAGAATTCATTATAATTATTCCTAATGTAGATTCTAAAGAATGTTTTAATATAATAGAAAAAGTTAGAAAAAGAATAGAAAAAACAAAAATAAGAGTAAAGTATAATGATTGTATAAAAGAATTTTATGTTACAATGACATTTGGAATAACAGAATATAATAAAGAAAATATAGAAGAATTGATTGCTAAAGCAGATGAGGCATTATATAAAGGAAAGAAAAATGGACGAAATCAAACAAACATTTTTTAGAGGTAATTATGAAAATAATATTCAGTGATTTTGATAAAACACTATATGATTTAAATTATTTAAATAATATAAAAGCTATAAATAAATTTGTAGAATTAGGTAATAAATTTGTTATTATAACAGGTAGAAGTTTAAAACAATTATTACCAGATATTAAAGATTATAACATTAAATATGATTACTTAATATGTAATGATGGTGGTACTATTTATAATAAAAATAAAAAAGAAATATATAAAGTTAATATAGAAGAAGATGTTGTTAAAGATATATACTATTTATTAAAGGAAGATAGGTCAATAAATAATTGTTATATAGATACGAGTACTTATTTTACAGATGATTTAAATAGTCAAGCTAATGGTATAATAGGAACTTATAATGATTATAATAAAGCTTATAAATTATTAATTAAAATATTAGAAAAATATCCTAATGTAACAGGATATTTAAGTGATAATTGGGTTAATATTAAATCTGTAAAAGCTACTAAAGATCAAGCTATAAAATATTTAATAAATAATTTAAAAATAGATAGAAAGAATGTAATAACAGTAGGAGATTCTATAAATGATTTATCAATGTTATTAAAGTATGATGGATATTGTATGTCATGTTCAAAAGAAGAAATAAAGAAAAAAATAAAAAAAGAGATTAATACTTTAGAAGAATTGATAGAAAAAATAAAAGATGAAGATTAATCCTCATCTAAAAAAATATCTTTAATATGATTCAATACCTTTGTATCAGAACTAAATTCTTTTGGTTCTTTTTTTTCTTCTATATCATATATTTTAGTTCTTGTATCATCTCTATCTTGAATAATGGCTTGTTCAACTTCTTTATTTTTATAATTATCATAGAATTTAATAATATAACTTATAAAAGTTAAAACTTGGATATTTAATGTCACCAATATAAATCCATTTATGATGGAATTAAACCAGTTTAAAAATAAAGAAGAAAAACCTATTGAAACAGTTATAAATAAAAATGTTGTTTTAATTTTTCCTATCATTAATGATTCAGCTTTTTTTGTTTTAGAATATGCGTATAAATTAAATAAACCAATAATACATTCTAATATTAATAAAGGAATAAAAATTTTAAATTTACTTAATAAACAAGCTATTAAACCAATTGCAAAAATCTTATCACATAAAGCATCTAACCTAGCACCATAATTAGTAGTAGTATTCCATTTTCTTGCTAATTTGCCATCAAATAAATCAGTTATAGAGGCAATTATAACTAGAATTAAAGCAGCTTTATAATTTTTAGTTAATCCTAATATAATAATTATTGGTGTAAAAACTAGTCTAGATAAAGTAAGAATATTAGGTATCATAACTTTATATTTTGGATTCATCTTACCATCTCCTATAATAAATATATTAGCATGATTATTAAAAATAATCAATAATTTATAGTTAATAACATATAATATAATGTATTATTTTATAATACATGGAAAACTATAGTGTTATGGTTTTCCTTTTTTGTTGTTCTTTTAAAGATTGAATTTGAATATGATTATGGTATAATAGTAAAGGTGATAGATATGAGAGTTGTTATAAGTGCTGGTGGATCAGGTGGACATATATATCCAGCTTTAAGTATTATAAATAAAATAGAAGAAAAAGAACCAAATAGTGAATTTTTGTATATTGGTACACATAATAGAATGGAAAAAGATATAATTCCAAATTATAATATTCCATTTGAAACAATTGAAATATATGGATTTGATAGAAAGAAAATAACTAAAAATATTAAAACGATAAAGTGTTTTTTTAAAAGTATAAAAAAGTGTAAAAAATTAATTAGAGATTTTAATCCTGATGTTGTAATAGGTGTTGGTGGATATGTGACAGGACCAGTTTTATATTCAGCACATAAGTTAGGATATAAAACATTTATACATGAACAAAATAGTTTTCCTGGAAAAGCCAATAATTTTTTAAGTAAATTTGCTGATAAAATAGCCGTATCTTTTAAATCATCAATCAAATATTTTCCAGAATATAAAACAGTATTTACAGGAAATCCATGCAGTGAAAATGCTTTAAAAGTAGAACCAGCTAAGAAGTCAGAATTTAATTTAAGTGAAGATAAAAAACTAGTTTTATTCGTAATGGGATCTTTAGGATCATCAAAAATAAATGATTTTTTAATAAAAACTATGACTTTGTTTAACAATAAAAAATATGAAATACTATTTGTAACAGGAAGAGCTTCATATGATGATGTAATTAAAAATAAATTTCCTAGTAATGTACATGTTGTACCTTATATAGAAAATATGACAAGAATAATGAAAAAAACAGATGTTATTGTATCAAGAGCAGGAGCTTCAACATTAAGTGAAATAATAGCTTTAAAAGTACCAAGTATATTAATACCAAGTCCTTATGTAGCAGAGAATCATCAATATAAAAATGCTATGGATTTAATAAATAAGAATGCTGCATTAATGATAGAAGAAAAAGATTTAAAAGGTGATATTTTAATTAGAACTATTGATAATTTAATAGATAATGAAGATGAGTTAAAAGATATGAAAAAAAATTTAGAATCACTTAGTACACTTAATAGTGCTACAAAAATATATAACGAGCTTAAATGTCTTGTAGATAGGAAGTAATATGGATAAGTTAAAAAAATTGAAATGTGGAAAAGTAATTGAAAATGCTAATTTGGTTAAATATACAACATATAAAATAAACTATAAAGCTGATTATGTAGTTTATCCAAATGATATAGAAGAATTAATAAAAATGCTAAGTTATTTAAAAGAAAAAAATATAAAATATAAAATAATAGGTGGAGGAGCTAATTTAATCTTCAAAGAAGATTACAAAGGTGTATTAATAAAATTAGATAGTTTTGATAAATTAGAAATAAAAGATACTAAAATAAAAGTAGGAGCAGGATATAATTTAATAAAATTAGCTCTAAAAGTTAGCAAATTAGGTCTTACAGGAATGGAATTTGCTACAGGAATTCCAGGAACAGTTGGAGGAGCAATTTTTAATAATGCTGGAGCTTATAAAAGTGATATGGGATATATAGTTGAATCTATAACTGTATTGACACCTGAATTAGAAATAAAAAAATTATATAATAAAGAATTAAATTTTCATTATCGAACTTCATTTTTAAAAGAAAGTAAAGATTATATATGTTTAGATGCTACTATCATATTAAAACATGGTAATAAAGAAGAAATAATGAATGTAATAGAAGATAGAAAAATGCGAAGATTGATGTCACAACCTTTAGATTTTCCAAGTGCAGGAAGTGTATTTAGAAATCCAGAAAATAATTATGCAGGAAAATTAATAGAAGAAGTAGGATATAAGGGTAAAAAAATAGGTGGTGCTAAAGTAAGTGAAAAACATGCTAATTTTATAGTAAATGAGAAAAATGCAACTGGAGAAGATATAGTAAAATTAATAAATGAAATAAAAAAAGCTGTAAAAGAAAAATATGATATTGATTTATTATTAGAGCAAGAAATAGTAAAGTAATAGCAAACTAGTTGAAAAACTAGTTTTTTTATTGTATACTTTATTTATATAATATAGAGGGATAATATGAAAAAAAAAATAAAGAAAAAAAGTAATAAACAAATTAAATATTCAAAAAATACAAAAAAGAAAAGAAAATTAAAACTAGGAAGAATATTTTTATTTTTACTTGTATTAATACTTATCTTTTATTTGTTAAAATTTATATGTTATTTTCCTATTAAAAATATTTTTATTGAAGGAAATACATATATAAGTGATCAAGAAATAATAGATATGGCTAAAATAGAAAATTATCCTTCAATTTTTAAATATTCAAGTAAAGAAATAGAAAAAAAACTTGAAAAAAATGATTATATAAAAAATGCAACAGTAAAAAAAAGAAAATTTAAAGAAATATATATTAAAATAGAAGAAAATACGGTGCTTTTTTATAATTCAAAAACAAAAAAAACAATTCTTTTAGATGGAAGAGAGTTAGATAAAGAATTAAATGGACCAATTTTAATAAATTATGTACCAAATAAAGTATATGATAAACTAATAGAAAAAATAAAATTAGTGGATAAAAGTATTATTGATAGAATATCTGAAATAAAATATGAACCAAGTAATGTAGATGAAGAAAGATTCTTATTTACAATGAATGATGGGAATTATGTATATATAACATTAGAAAAATTAGAAGATATAAATAATTATGTAAAAATAAATTTAGAAATAATAAATAAATTTGGAAATAAAAAAGGTATTTTAAATTTGGATGCTGGTGAATACTTTGAAATATTTAAAGACTAAATTATTGGCAATTTAAAAAAAATATAGTATAATGAATTTAGATTATAGGAGATGATTTGATGAAGCATATTTATACTAGTATTGATATAGGTTCAGATTCGGTAAAAATAGCAGTTTGTCAACTATTTAATAATAAACTTAATTTATTGGCTGCTTCATCAGTTAAGTCAAATGGAATAAAAAAAGGTTTAATAAATAATGTTGAACTTGCTAAAGAAAGCATAGAAAAAGCATTAAATGAAATAGAAGAAATGATAGGTATAAGGGTAAAAAAAGTTATAGCAAATATACCAAGTATTAATGCTGAATTTAAAATGTCAACTGGTAAGACTAATATAAATGAAGACATTGGTGTTTTAGGAAAAGATATAGCTCGTGTATTAGAAAATTCTGTTCGAAATGCAGATTTAAATGATAATGAAGTAGTAAATATTTTGCCAATAGATTTTGGAGTAGATGAACAAATAGTAACGGATCCAAAAGGGAAAACAGGAAAAATATTAACAGCTAGAACAATTATTGTTACGACACCTAAAAAAAATGTTTATTCAGTTGTTACACTTCTTGAAAGTATGGGTCTTGAAGTTGTAGATATTTCATTAAATGGAATAGGAGATATTAATATTTTTAAAAATCAAGATACCGTATCAGGAATAGGAGCTGTTATTAATATAGGATATGATAAAACAGAGGTATCTTTATATAATAAATCAATAATGGTTAAAAATTCAGTAATTGATTTAGGTAGTCAAAATATAGATAATGATATATCATATATTTATAAAATTAATAATGCAGATTCTATAAGAATAAAAGAAAAATTTGCTTTAGCACATAAAAGATATGCTAGTAAAAGTGATTATTATGAAGTTAATAATAAATTAGGAGAAAAAATAAAAATAAATCAATTTGAATTGTCAGAAGTTGTTATGTCAAGAATAGAAGAAATACTTATTTTAGCAAGAAAAGAAATAAATCTTTTGACAAAACGTGAAGTTGATTATATAATAATAACTGGTGGAACTAGTAGCATGGATAATTTTAATATAATATGCGAGGAAGTTCTAGGAAATATTGCTAGTATAGGTAATATAAGAATACTTGGGGTTAGAAATAATAAATACTCATCGGTTATAGGAAACATTGTTTATTTTATAAATAAATTAAGATTAAAAAGTGTTGATTATACAATGATAGATGAAGATGAATTAGAAGAAAAAAATAATAAGAGTAATATTATGAATGTGATAAATGATACAATGTTAGGGAAAGTATTTGGTTACTTTTTCAATGATTAGGAGGACTTAAAAATGTTTGGATTAGAAATGGATCAATTAGCAAAAATAAAAGTAATTGGTGTAGGTGGAGCAGGAAATAATGCTGTAAATAGAATGATTGAATCAGGAGTAAAAGGTGTAGACTTTATAGTTGCTAACACTGATTTACAGGTATTAAACAACTCAAATGCACCAGTAAAAATTCAAATAGGTGAAAAACTTACAAATGGACTTGGAGCAGGAGCAAATCCTGATATTGGTAGAGAAGCTGCATTAGAAAGCAAAGATGAATTGAAAGCTGCATTAGATGGAGCAGATATGGTTTTCATAACTTGCGGAATGGGTGGAGGAACAGGTACAGGAGCTGCACCAGTAATTGCTGATATCGCCCAAGAACTTGGAGCTCTTACAGTTGGAATAGTAACTAAACCATTTTATTTTGAAGGTAAAAAAAGAATGTCTCATGCATTAGCAGGATTAGAAGAATTAAAAAAACATGTTGATACATTGATTGTTATACCTAATGATCGTTTAAGAGAAATAATAGACAAATCTACATCTTTAGTTGATTCATTTAAAGAAGTTGATAATGTTTTAAGAAGAGGAGTTCAATCAATATCAGATTTAATAGCTGTAGCTGGACTTATAAATCTAGATTTTGCAGATGTTAAGGCTGTAATGGAAAAGAGAGGAAATGCTCTTATTGGTATAGGTATGGGTGTAGGAGAAAATAGAGCAACAGAAGCTGCTAAAGAAGCTGTTACATCACCACTTTTAGAAGCAAGTATAAGTGGAGCTACTGATGCAATTATAAATGTAACTGGAGGTTCAAATTTAACATTATTTGAAGTAGAAGAAGCAGCAGAAGTAATTAGATCAAGTGCTGATACAGATATTAATACTATATTTGGAGCTGTTATTAATGAAAATCTAAACGACGAGATAATAGTAACAGTTATTGCAACTGGATTTGATCAAGAAAAACCTGAAGAAACAAAAGAAGAACCAAAGAGAAATAATATAATTAACGATGAAGAAGATGATGGAGATACTGATATTCCAGCATTCTTAAGAAAAAGAGTATTTTAATATAAAAGTGGATGTATAAAAATATATTCCACTTTTTATTTACAAAATAAAAAAATATGATATAATATCTATTTATCAAGGAGATAATGTTATGAAAAGAAAAATTAAAAATTTAGTTATTTTCTCATCAATAACAATATTGGGATTAGGAAATAGTATAAAAATAGAAAATAAATTACCAAATAGAAAATACACAAAAATATATGAAAAAATAGATAGACATTATATAAAAATAAAATAATCACAAAATTAAAATGTTATTTTGTTTTTTTATTTTATTGCATACTTTTGTTCGCAATGTTATAATATAACGGAGGTGTTATTATGGACAAGATAATTATAAAAGGAGCTCGTGAGAATAATTTAAAAAATATAGATATAGAATTACCAAAAAATAAATTAATAGTTATGACTGGAGTATCAGGAAGTGGTAAATCATCACTTGCTTTTGATACTATATATGCTGAAGGAGAAAGAAGATATATTGAAAGTTTATCAGCATATGCTAGACAATTTTTGGGTGGAGAAAAAAAACCTGATGTAGATTCTATAGAAGGACTTTCTCCAGCTATAAGTATAGATCAAAAAACAACAAGTAAAAATCCAAGAAGTACAGTAGGAACAGTAACAGAAATATATGATTATTTAAGACTTTTGTATGCAAGGGTAGGTGTTCCATATTGTCCTATACATAATAGACCAATATCAAGTCAAAGTATAGAAGAAATGACAAACCAAATATTAAAATTAGATATAGGAACTAAAATAAGAGTATTAAGTCCTATTGTATATGGCGAAAAAGGGACTCATATAGATATATTAGAAAAATTAAAACAAGATGGTTTTATTAGAGTAGTTATAGATAATAAAGATTATGAGTTATCAGAAGAAATAAAATTAGAAAAAAATAAAAAACATAATATATTAGTAGTTATAGATAGAATAGTTATAAAAGAAGATGTAAGAAGTAGATTATATGAAGCAATAGAACTTGCTACTAAATTGTCAAAAGGAAAAACTGTTATAGATGTAGTGGGACAAGATGAAATAGTAATGAGTGAAAAATATGCATGTCCAGATTGTGATTTCAGCTTACCAGAACTAGAGCCAAGAATGTTTTCATTTAATGCGCCATATGGAGCATGTAAAGAATGTAAGGGACTTGGTATTAAATATAAAATAGATGAAGATTTAGTAATACCGGATAGAAATTTGAGTATTAATGAGGGTGCTATAAAAGTAATAAATTTAAAAGATGATACTAATATTATATCAACACAAATAAGTACAGTATGTAATTATTATGATATAGATATGGATGCTAAAATAAAAGATATAGATAGAAAAAAATTAGATGTATTATTATATGGAACACCAGATATGTTAGAATTTAAATATGTTTCTAAAAATGGGAATAAAAGAACACAAAAAGATTTTTATGAAGGAATTATTACTAATTTAGAAAGAAGATATGTAGAAACAAAGAGTGGTTGGATAAGAGAATGGATAGAAGGATATATGACAGAACTTCCTTGTCCAAAGTGTCATGGTTCAAGATTAGACGATTCAATTTTATCAGTTAAAGTAAATAATAAAAATATATATGAAGTAACATTATTGAGTATAAAAGAATTATATAAATTTATTACAAATTTAAAATTGAGTAAAGAAAAAACAGAAATAGCAAGTTTAATTGTAAAAGAAATAGAATCAAGATTAAGCTTTTTAATAAATGTTGGACTTGAATATTTAACATTAGCTAGAAGTGCAGCAACATTATCAGGAGGAGAAGCACAAAGAATAAGATTAGCAACGCAAATTGGATCAAGATTAACAGGTGTTTTATATGTATTAGATGAACCATCAATTGGACTACATCAAAGGGATAATCAAAGATTAATTAATTCATTGCTTGAAATGAGAAATTTAGGAAATACATTAGTTGTAGTAGAACATGATTCAGATACAATGTTAGCAGCTGATTATTTAGTTGATATTGGTCCGGGTGCTGGTATTCATGGTGGTTATGTAGTAGCTAGTGGAACACCAAAAGAAGTAATGCAAAATGAAAATAGTTTAACAGGAAAATATTTAACAGGAAAACTTAAAATAGAAGTACCAACTATAAGACGAAAAGGTAATAAGAAATATATAGAAATAAAAGGTGCACAAGAAAATAATTTAAAAAATATAAATGTTAAAATACCACTTGGAACATTTACTTGTATAACAGGCGTATCAGGAAGTGGAAAATCAACATTAATAAATGAAATATTATATAAAGTATGTCGTAATAATTTATATAAAACAAAAGAAAAACCAGGTAAATATAAAGAAATAAAAGGACTTGAAAACATAGATAAAGTAGTGGATATATCACAAAATCCAATAGGAAGAACTCCAAGAAGTAATCCAGCTACTTATACAGGAGTATTTGATGATATAAGAGATGTATTCACAGAGACAAAAGAAGCAAAATTAAGAGGATATGATAAGGGAAGATTTTCTTTTAATGTAAAAGGTGGAAGATGTGAAGCTTGTTACGGAGATGGTGTGAAAAAAATAGAAATGCATTTTTTACCAGATGTATATGTTCCATGTGAAGTATGTAATGGAACAAGATATAATAAAGAAACATTACAAGTAAAATATAAAGGAAAATCAATATATGATGTGCTTGAAATGCAAGTAGAAGAAGCATATGATTTTTTTCAAAATGTTCCTAAAGTTAAAAGTAAACTACAGATGCTTATGGATGTTGGACTATCATATATAAAATTAGGACAAAGTGCTCCAACATTATCAGGGGGAGAAGCAGCCCGTGTAAAACTTGCTAAAGAATTACAAAAAAAACCTACAGGCAAAAGTTTATTTATATTAGATGAACCTACTACAGGTTTACATACTGATGATATAAAAAAATTACTTATTATTCTAAATAGAATTGTTTCAAATGGTGATACAGTATTAGTTATTGAACATAATTTAGATGTTATAAAAGTAGCAGATTATATAATAGATTTAGGCCCAGAAGGTGGAGATTTAGGTGGTACTATAGTTGCTAAAGGAACTCCAGAAGAAGTTGTAAAAATAGAAGAAAGCTATACAGGAAAATTTTTAAAAGAATATTTAAAATAGGTGATTTATGAATAAAGTTAAAGGATATAAAGCATTCAATAAAGAATTAGAAAATCAATATGGTGAAAAATTTGAGTGTGGTAAAGATTATTTTGTATCAGGAAAAATAGAAGGTAGATTTGGTAGAGGATATCATTTTTCAAAAAATTTTGAAGAAACATTTAGATTTTATGATTTTAGTAACGGTGCAATATTAACAGAAGTAGAATGTAGTGGAGAAATATATAATTTTTATGATAGTTATTATGATTATGATATTTATTCTTGTTCTAATATGAAGATAATAAGAATAATACCAAGAGAAGAAATAATAGAAATGATAAAAGATATAAAATATAAAGGTAGCTTAGAAAAAGTAATTGCAACCTTTCCTTTAACAAAAGAAGAATTTAAATATTTAATAAATGAAAGCAATTATTTTAAATTTACAATAGATTTAATGAAAAATTATGATGAAAAAGTAAAACAATTAGTTAAAAGTATTAATTAATTGTTTTTTTATATGTAAATAAAGTGTTTAATAAATTGACTTTAGATATAAATAAATGATATATTATAATTGGTGATAATATGAATATTTTTGATAATAGAAATAGAGTAGAAGGATATATATTTAGTGAAAATGAGAATGCATATAGTAGTAATGAAAATAGAAATAATTATTTAAAAGAAGAAATAACTGCTAAATTTGTTCAACTTTCTAAGAAAAATACTTGTAAAAAAGTAGAAAAAATAGAAAGTGAATATACTACTAAATATGTAGCAACTTTTGTTGATAGAATACCTTTATCAATAATAATTTATTCAAATACTTTAGAATTAAATAAAGATATTGTTAGTGCATTAGATAATAGTGTTAGTTTAAAAAAAGATAAAAAATTTAGTTTTATAAATAAAAAAGCATTAAAAGCTATTTTAGTAGGTGGAGGAATAGCTTTAGCAACTATTCCAATTGGTAACATAATTGTAGATATAGATAATAAAAATTTTGATGAAGAGACAAAAGTAAGTCAAGAATTGTATATAGAACATGTTGGTCCAATAGAAGAAAATAATAATTATAGTACAAGTAGTGTAATAGATAAAATAATAGATATGGATAATAAAAATTATGATGAGGAAACAAAAATAAGTCAAGAATTATATGATGAGCAAAAGATGTATGAATTTCATCAAGAAGCAGTAGAACAAAGAGAATTAGATAGAAGACAAGAACAAATAAAAGAAGAACAACAAGCACAAGAATTGATTAATTATATGGATGAACAACAAACTAATTATGAAGAAGAACAAAGAAAATTATTAGAAGATGCTAGAGAATATGATATGAATCAAATAAAAGCTAAATAAAGCTTTTTTTTTCTTCTAAAAAATGCTATACTTTAAAAGTGGTGATTATATGGAAACATATATAAAAGGAATATATAAAAGAAGTATATTTAATGGTGAAAATGGATTTGTAATTGGGATATTTAAAGTAGAAGAAACTGATGATTTAGAAGTTATTCCATATATAAATAAAACAATTACTTTTACAGGTAATTTTGCTTTATTAAATGAAGAAGATAAATATATATTTTATGGAGAAGCAGTAGAACATATAAAATATGGATTCCAATATAATGTAAAAAACTATGAAAAAGTAAAACCAGAAGATAAAGATTCTATAATAGATTTTCTATCAAGTGATTTATTTAGAGGTATAGGTAAGAAATTAGCAACTAAAATAGTAGAAACATTGGGTAATAATGCTTTAGATAGAATATTAGAAGAACCAGATTGTTTAAATTTAGTACCAACTTTAACTTTAAAAAAATCTAATATAATAATAGAAACATTAAATAAATATGAAGAAAGTCATAGAGTAGTAGTATATTTAACAGAATTAGGATTTAGCTTAAAAGATGCTTTAAATATATATAATAAATTCAAGAGTAATACAATTAGAGAAATAGAACATAATATATATTGTATTTTAGATACAGATTTAGAAATATCATTTTTAAAAGTAGATGAAATAAATAAAAAAATAACAAATGATACAACTATAGAAAGAATAAAAGCCTGTATTATATATGTAATGAATACTTTATTATTTAAATCAGGAGATACTTATTTATACTTAGATGAAATAAAAATTAATGTTTTAAATTATTTAAAAATTGAAATAGAAGAAAATGATTTTAATAATTATATAGATGAACTTAGATATGAGGGAAAAATAGTAAAAGAAGAAGAAAAATACTATATAAAAGATATATATGATAGTGAAAATAATATTGTAAAAAAGATAAACTATTTAATAAATAAAGAACAAAATAAAATAAAAAATATAGATTTAGAAATAGAAAAATTAGAAAAAGAAAGTAATATAAAATATAATGAAGAACAAAAAGAATCAATAAAATCAGCTTTAATAAATAATATAATTATTATAACTGGTGGACCTGGTACAGGAAAGACAACTATAATAAAAGCTATAGTTGATTTATATATAAAAATAAATAAATTAACATTAGAAGATGCATTAAATAAAATCGCTTTATTAGCACCAACCGGAAGAGCTAGTAAAAGAATGAGTGAATCAACAAATTTCAAAGCTTCAACAATTCATCGATTTTTAAAATGGAATAAAGAAACCAATTCATTTGCTATTAATGAATATAATAAAGATTATAGTAATTTAATTATAATAGATGAAGTAAGTATGATAGATACTAAATTATTAGATAGTTTATTTAAAGGGATAACAAATAATATTAAATTAGTATTAGTAGGAGATTATAATCAATTACCTAGTGTAGGTATGGGACAAATATTAAAAGACTTAATTGAAAGTCAAAAAATTAAAACTATAAATTTAAATACATTATATAGACAAAGTAATGATTCATATATTCCAATACTTGCTAAAGAAATAAAAGAAAATAATATAAGTGATGATTTTTTAGAAAAAAAAGATGACTATATGTTTTTAAATTGTAATAAAGATAAAATAATCTTTAATTTAAAAGAGTTGTCAAAAATGTTAATAGAAAAAGGTTATGATTATAAAAAAGTACAATTAATGGCACCAATGTATGCTGGTATAAATGGAATAGATAATATTAATAAAGAATTACAAAATATATTTAATCCTAAAGATGAATTTAAAAGAGAAATAAAAGTAGGAGATGTAGTTTTTAGAGAAAATGATAAAATATTACAATTAACTAATATGCCTGATGAGAATGTATATAATGGTGATATAGGAATTATAAAATATATAAAAGAATCAGATACATCAAAAAGTCATAAAAATGAAATATATGTTGATTTTGATTCAAATATAGTAAAATATTTGCCACAAGATTTTAATAAAATAAAACATGGATATATAATAAGTATACATAAATCACAAGGAAGTGATTTTGATACAGTTATTTTATTACTTAGTACAAGTTATAGTAGAATGTTATATAAAAAACTTATTTATACAGCTATTACAAGAGCTAAAAGAAAATTAATTATATTAGGAGAGATTAATGCTTTTAAAATAGGAATAAGTAATAATAATGAAATAGTTAGAAAAACATCATTAAAAGAAAAATTAATTAATAATGTATAAAAAAATAAAAATTAGTTAAACTAATATTGTATGTATATAACATACAATATTTTCATATTTTTTAGCAAGAAGGTGATATAATGAAAAAGATGGATGTAGCATACATGTTAATGGGTGCAGGAGCTGTTTTAGCATATCAAAAATATAAAAAACCAGTAAAAAAACAAATGGATAAAATTGCAAATAAAGCAATGAAAAAAGCAGATAATATGCTAGAAGATATGATGTAATTAAAAAGTCTCTGTGAGACTTTTTATAAATTAGAAAGGAATAAAATATGGAAGAAAATATAAATACATTAGATGAAATAAGTAAAGGTGCTTGTATGGGGATGGATGCAACTAAAGATATAATTAGTAAAATAAAAGATGAAAAATTAAAAAAAACAGTAAAAGAACAATATAAATTTTATGAAGATATTAAAAGAAAAATTGATAAAATATATGTAGAATATAGTGATTCTGAACCACATGAAACTGGAAGTTTTACAAAAGCAATGACATGGACAGGAATAAATATGAAAACAATGCTGGATGATAGTGATTCTAAGATAGCTGAATTATTATTACAGGGAACAAATATGGGTATAATAGAAGGAAGAAGAATCATTAATAAAAAATCAGTAGATAAAAAAGTAAGCGAAATATTAGAAGAATATGTAAGTAAACAAGAAAAATATGTAGAAGCTTTAAAGAAATATTTATAAAAATAAATAAGTGTAAATTAAAATAAAAAAAATGTAAATAATAATGTACCAAAAGAAGGAGATTTAAAAACAATATTAGATAATAATAATCAATTTTTAACAGATGAGTTAGAAAGTGAAAATGCAAAAAAAATTATATAAAACTAGTTGAAAAACTAGTTTTTTTAATATATAATTAGTATAGAAAAAAATAGAAAGTAGATAGTTTATATGTTAGCAAATAGTAAAATCGGGGGGGGGTTATTTAAATAACCTAAAGAAAGGATTTACGTTAATAGAGTTACTAGCAGTTATAGTAATACTAGCAATTATAGCCCTTATAGCAACCCCAGTAGTATATAAAATAATAAATGATGCTAAAATAAGTGCATTTAAAAATAAAATATATGCTATAGATAAAGCATCAAATACATATTATGAAAATCTAATATTAGAAGGAAATGAAGAAGA
>JAGBES010000017.1 GCA_017936845.1 Bacilli bacterium | reverse complement strand
TGAAGGAAAAATATCAATAACAGCATTAGATGATAAACTATGTGGACAAAAATTATCAAGTAGTGAAGTAATAAATATGCTTAGTATAAAGGATGATTTTGCATGTTATTTATTAGATTCATCAAGTAGTGATATAGGAACTACTGATATACTAATAGAAACTCAAAAATTAAGTAGTGAAGTTAGTGAATTAAAAAAATTAAATCAAGAATTAACAACATCAAATGTAGAATTAAAAAATGCAATAAAAGATATGAATAATAATGAAATAGGAACAGAAAATGCATTAAATAAAATATATCCAGTAGGAAGTATATATATATCAACAAATTTAAAAACAGCTGAAGAAGTAAAAGAAAATTTAGGTGGAGAATGGGAAAGTTATGGAACAGATAGAGTGTTAAGAGGAACAACAGGAGAAGCAAATCAAACAGGAGGAAATAGTAATGTATCTTTAACAACAGCAAACTTACCGTTACATTCACATTCATATACACCTGCTGGAACTGTTTCAAGTACATTTAAAGGAACAGCAGTTAATAGTGGTTCAACAGGAAGTGGATATAGCATAGGTTATGGTTATTCGACAAGAACAACAGCTGTTCAATCAGCTAATCATACGCATAATTTTAGTGGAACAACAAGTTCAGAAGTTAATTATAATGTTCAATATGGTCTTACATATTTAAGAGAGGATTCTTCTGGACAAGGAATAGGAAGAGGAACAGCAACAGCGCCATATGCAGTAGCAACAGTTGATGGTGGTAGACATTATCATACGTATAGTGGGACAACAAGTGGTATAAGTGTTAATCACGCACATAGTTATAATGATTATTATGCAAATAGCATAAGTGGAGTTGCATCACATTACCATTCAGTAACAGCAAAAGGAACAGTAGCAAGTACATTTACAGGAACTGAAAGCAATACAGAAACATCAGGAAGTAATACATCACTTAGTGTATTAGATCCATATATAACTGTTTATATGTATAAAAGAATAAATTAAAAGTTTAAATAAATTATTAAAAAATATTGAAATTTTTAATAATATGACTTGTATATGAAATATAGATAAATGATTTTAATTGTTTTGAAATAAATACAAGAAATATAACTAAAAAAAACTATGGTTTTATAATATAATTTTTATATTAGAAAGTAGGATAAAAAATGAAAAAAAGTAAATTTACATTACTAGTAACAATAGTAGCATTATCAACAATAGTATTAATTACACCATTATTGATATATAAAATAAGAAATAATGATATACTAAATTCTTTCAAAAATAAGATGTTTGCAGTAGAAGAAATATCAATTACATATAATGAAAATTTAATGGTAGAATGTAAAGAAGATGTCACAATTAAAGCATTAGATGATAAACATTGCAGAAAAAAAATAAGAAGTAATAAAATGATAAATTTGTTGAGTATAAAAGATGCTTTTTCATATTATTTATTAGATTCATCAAGTAATGATATAGGAACAAATGATATATTAACAGCAATTCAAAAATTAAGTAGTGAAGTTAGTGAATTAAAAAAATTAAATCAAGAATTAACAACATCAAATGAAGAATTAAAAAATACAATAAAAGATATGAATAATAAAGGAATAGGAACAGAAAGTGCATTAAATAAGATATATCCAGTAGGAAGTATATATATATCAACAAATTTAAAAACAGCTGAAGAAGTAAAAGAAGCATTAGGTGGAAAATGGGAAGCTTATGGAATAGATAGAGTATTAAGAGGAACAACAGGAGAAGCAAATCAAACAGGAGGAAATAGTAATGTATCTTTAACAACAGCAAACTTACCATCACATTCACATTCATATACACCAGCTGGAACAATTACAAGTACATTTACAGGAACAGCAGTTAATAGTGGTTCAACAGGAAGTGGATATAGCATAGGTTATGGTTATTCAGCAAGAGCAACAGCGGCTGAATCAGCTAATCATACGCATAATTTTAGTGGAACAACAAGTTCAGAAGTTAATTATAATGTTCAGTATGGTCTTTCATATTTAAGAGAAGCTGCCGGTGCTCCTAATCAAGGAATAGGAAGAGGAACAGCAACAGCGCCATATGCATTAGCAACAGTTGATGGTGGTAGACATTATCATACGTATAGTGGAACAACAAGTGGTATAAGTGTTAACCATGCACATAGTTATAATGATTATTATGCAAATAGCATAAGTGGAGTTGCATCACATTACCATTCAGTAACAGCAAAAGGAACAGTAACAAGTACATTTACAGGAACAGCAAGTAATACAGATTCAACAGGAAGTAATACATCATTTAGTGTATTAGATCCATATATAACTGTTTATATGTATAAAAGAATAGGATAAAAAAATATCTTCAAAATAAAGATATTTTTTTATATTTTTAATATACCTTTTAGTGGAACATTTTTATAAATAAAATATAGAGTTTCATTACAAACTAATTCTAAGTCACCAATATATTCATAACACAAAGCATTAAAGTTTAATTTAAATTCATTTAGTCCTTTATATTTAGAATCTATATTTGGATTAGTAATACCACCTAAATTAAATTTTTTAAATCCTTGATTAGAATACATCTCAATTAATTTCCAAATAAGTAAATGTTTAGAATTAAATGATTTAAATTTTGAATCATAACCATCCATTAACATATATATTTCTTCTTTATTTTTAATAATTAAAATAGTAGAAGTAATTATTCCATTAGGATATTCTTTTAAGTATTTAGTAGCTTTTATAATTTCTTTTTTATATTTATTTAATAATTTATCAGCTTCCATTTTTTTAGAAATATTTTTTTCATTAATATTCCCAGATATTATAGAATTATAATAATTGCAAATTTCTTCTTGTTTATGATATTTTTTTTGAATAAGATTTAGGTAATATTTAGTATCCAATTTAGAATAAAATAATTCAACATTATTATCTTTATCAAACTCTTCATATATGTTATTAAAATATTCTATTTTTCTTGGGTATTTATTTTTTATTTGTTCATATAAGTCATTAAGGTTATTTATATTACCTTTAAATATATTAATACCTTTTTTTTCAGCACTTCTTATTTTAGTTCGGTATTCTTTTTTTATATTTTTAAATAAAATATAATATGGGCTATCTAAATCAATAATAGCTTCAAATCTAGGCTTTAATCCTTCAAAATGATTATTATAACCTAAATGTTTATAACCTAAACTATTTAAATTATAAATTATATTATCATAATAATTATTATGGTTAATTATATTATATTTAGTATCATTAACTGATTTTATAATATTAGGACATAATTTAATTGCAGCTACATTTTTTTTACTTAAATATTTTTTTATTTCTTTAGTAAAAATTCTAAGTAGTTCATGATTATTATAGTCAATTAAAAATCCTCTAGGGGCATATCCATATTTTATTTTGCCTGATTTTAAAATTATAATTAAAGAAGCAGCTAAAATATTATCATTATCTACTAATCCTAATAAAATAGTATTAAATCCTTCTTTTTCCATTACATTTTTATAAGCAATACTTTGATATAACGAACTAGAATTAAAACTATTTTTAAAACTATTAAATTCATTGTTAGTTAATTCTTTTAGTAACATTTTAAAGCTCCTTTCATTTGCAATTTATTATAACATATTTTATTCTTATTGTTAACATTTATATTAAATTTTGATATAATTAAATAGGTGATATTATGTTTGAAAATCAGAAGATATTTATATTTGGAATGGCTAAGAGTGGTTATGAAATTGCTAAACTGTTAGCTCCTTCAAATGAAATAATTATAACGGATAACAAAGAACAAAATAGTGATCATATTAAAGAATTAGAAAAACTTGGAGTAAAAGTATTTATAACAAATGATCAATTAGAATTATTAGATGATAGTTTTAATTATATGATAAAAAATCCAGGTATTAAAGCAGATAATCCAGTTGTCTTAAAGGCAAAAGAATATGGAATAAAAGTTATAAATGAAATAGAAGCATCTTATAATTATTTACCAAATTCAACTAAAATAATAGGTGTTACAGGCTCAAATGGAAAAACAACAACAACAACAATGATATATGAAATATTGAAAGAAAAATATGATAATGTATATCTAGGTGGTAATATTGGTTATCCTTTAGCTCAAATAGTAAAAGATATAAAAGAAAATTCAATATTAGTAATGGAAATATCAGATCATCAATTATGTGATATGTATAAATTTAAAACAAATATAAGTTTATTACTAAATTTAGTCCATGCTCATATAGATTTTCATGGAAGTTATGAAAGATATATGGAAATGAAAAAAAGAATATTCAATAATCATACAGAAGAAGATATTGCTATATTAAATTATGATAATAACGATGTTATGAATTTAACAAAAAATATAAAATCCAAAAAACAATACTTTTCAAAAAATCAAAAAAAGAATTGTTATATAGAAAATAATGCAATATATTATGAAGACGAAGAAATTGTAAAATTAGAAGAAATAAAAATAAAAGGAATGCATAATTATGAAAATATTATGGCTGCAATACTAGTTTTAAAAATTTTTGATGTAGAAAATGAACTAATAAAAAAATATTTAAGTAGTTTTAATGGTGTAGAACATAGAATTGAATATGTGAAAGAATTAAATGGAAGAGTATTTTATAATGATTCTAAAGCAACAAATAATGCAGCTACTATAACAGCACTTAAAACATTTAAAACCCCTACAATATTAATTATGGGAGGTTTAGATAGAAAAATACCATTTGATGAATTAAAAGATTACATGGAAAATGTTAAATTAATAGTATGTTATGGACAAACAAAAGATGTTTTAGAAGAATTTGCTAAAAAAAATAATATAAAAAATATAAAAGTTGATAATTTAAAAGAAGCAATAGTAAAAGCATATGAAAATTCAGAAGAGAAAGATACAATTTTATTTTCTCCAGCCTGTGCATCATGGGATCAATTCGATACATTTGAACAAAGAGGAGAACTATTTAAAAAAATAGTTAATGAATTATGTTAAGAGAAGAAATAATAAATGCTCCATATATAGATAAAAATAAAAGAGAAAAAATAGTAAAATTAATAGAAAATTGTAAAGAATTAAAAGATACAAAATATAAAGTAGGTAATTGTTCTAAAGGTGAAATAATAAAATTGTATTTAAAAGAAGAAGAAAACAAAATAAGATTTAATGGTGATATAAATTATAGTGATAATGATTTAAGTGAAAATAGATGTATAGAAGGAACAATATATTTAGATGAAGAAATAATAATAGATATGCATATTACAAGACTTTGTGTAGAAGAACATAAAATTTATACAACTATTGATGTATTCGGTATAGAACATAAAACAATATATAATTTAGAAAGAGGAAAAGAAAGATGAAAATAGAAAATGTAATAGCTCGTGAAATATTAGATTCAAGAGGTAACCCAACAGTAGAAGTTGATGTAATATTAGAAGATGGAACATTAGGTAGAGCAGCTGTTCCATCAGGAGCTTCAACTGGAGTTAGAGAAGCATTAGAATTAAGAGATTTAGATAAAAATAGATATAATGGTAAAGGTGTATTAAAGGCTGTTAATAATGTAAATGGTCCTTTAAAAGATTTAGTAATCGGAATGGATGCTTATGATCAAGAAACAATAGATTATGCAATGATTAACTTAGATGGTACAGAAAATAAAGAAGTTTTAGGGGCAAATGCAATACTTGGTGTATCAATGGCTGTCTTAAAAGCTGCTGCTATTTCTAAAAAAATGCCAATTTACAAATATGTAGGTGCAGGAAAAACTTTACCTATTCCTATGATGAATATATTAAATGGTGGAGCTCATGCCGATAATAATCTGGATTTTCAAGAATTTATGATAATACCACAAAGAGATACTATAAAAGAAAGAATAAGAGTAGGTTCAGAAGTATTTCATAGTTTAAAAAAAGTTTTAAATGATAGGGGATATTTTACAGGTGTAGGAGATGAAGGAGGATTTGCTCCAAACTTAAAATCAAATGAAGAAGGATTTGAACTTATTATAGAAGCAATAAAACAAGCAGGATATATACCTGATATAGATGTTAAACTAGCAATAGATGTTGCAGCTTCAGAGTTTTATCAAGATGGGTTTTATAATATAGATAACAAAAAATTAAAAACTGAAGAATTAGTAGAATTTTATAAAGAATTAGTAAATAAATATCCAATAATTTCAATTGAAGATCCAGTAGATGAAAATGATTGGAAAGGATTTAATTTAATTACAAAAGAATTAGGTGATAAAATTCAATTAGTTGGTGATGATTTATTTGTTACAAATAAAAAATGTTTACAAATGGGAATAGATAATGAAGCTGGTAATGCTATTTTATTAAAAGTAAATCAAATAGGTACAATAACAGAAACATTAGAAACAATTAAATTAGCTAAAGAGAATAATTATAGAACAATTATTTCACATAGAAGTGGTGAAACAGAAGATACTATAATAGCTGATTTAGCTGTAGGATTAGATTTAGGACAAATAAAAACAGGATCAATGTCCAGAACGGATAGAATATGTAAATATAACGAGTTAATAAGAATAGAAGAAGAATTAAGTAAATAACAAATAAACAAAATTTGTTATTTTTTTATAACAAAAAAGAGAAAATAGTCATTTGTGTAAAGAAAATAGTTATGTTAATATTCCTTTAAAAGGAAGGAAAAATATGCAGAAGTTAAAAAAAGGAGAAATAATACCATTAACATTTGATCCAATGTTTACAGAAATATTTAATGATGAAGATAATATATGTATATTAGAAGAATTTGTAGCAATTTATTTAAATATAGAGCTCAATAAAGTAAGAGGAAATCTAAAATTATTATCTAGAAAATTAAATAGAATTAATAAAAAAGATTCAAAAAAAGAAGTAGATTTATTATTAGATATGAAAGGAGAAAAAATAAATATAGAATTAAACAATATATGTAATACAGGAATAATAGATAGGAATATTGTATATATAGGTAAAGTACATGGGACACAGTTAAAAAGAGGATTTAAATCATATAAAGAGATAAAACCAACAATTCAAATAAATTTGGATAATGAAAATCATACAAATGAATTAATAGAAGAGTATTATCTAAAAAATAAAAAAGGAAAAATTTTAACAAAAAAATTAAGAATAGATATATTAAATCTTGAAAAAGGAAGCAATATGAGATATACTAATGATGAAAGAACAAATATGTTGATAAGATGGTGTAAAGTATTTATAAGTACAACTCAGAAACAATTAAAAGAAGCTTTAAAAGAAATAATAAGTAATAAATCGAAAATTAAATTGCTAGAATATGTAAATAAATTGAGTGGTGATGATGAAATGGTAGAATTATATATAAATTTAGGTAGAAGAGAGTTAGAATATAATACAAGATTAGAAGAAGCATTAGAAAATCAAGAAATAGAATATAATACAAGATTAGAAGAAGCATTAGAAAATCAAAAAATAGAATATAATACAAGATTAGAAGAAAAATTAGAAAAACAAGAAATAGAATATGAAAAGAATAAATTTGAAATAGCAAAAAATCTTTTAAAAGCAAATGTTAATATTGATATAGTTTCATTGTCAACAGGAATTTCTAAGAAAGAATTAGAAAAAATAAAATAATGATTATTTAAAATGAGATTAGATAATCTCATTTTTATGTTATAATTAAATGGGTGATAGTATGTTTGTAGAAGTATTAGTTGAAATAAAAGCAAAAGCTATAGATAAGACCTTTACATATAAAGTAGATGAACAATTAAAAAAAGAAATAGAAATAGGAAAAAGAGTATTAGTGCCATTTGGAAAACAAAAAATAGAAGGTTTTATACTAGATATAAAAGAAAATATAAATGTAGACTATGAAATAAAAAATATAATATCTGTTATAGATGAAAAAGCAGTTTTAACTAAGGAACTATTAATACTTGGAAAATATATAAAAGAAAAAACATTATGTAATTTAATAACTGCTTATGAAACAATGCTTCCTACAGCTTTAAAAGCCAAACATAATACTAAAATAAATAAAAAATATGCAACATACTTAGAACTAATAGTTGATTATGAAGAAGCAAAAAAAGATGCTAAAAATGATAAGCAAAAAGAAATAATAGAAAAATTAAAAAATAAAACATTAAAAAGTGAAATAACTAAAATATCATTATCAGCTGTTAATACTTTAATAAAGAATAAAGTAATAAAAGAAACAAAAGAAGAAATATATAGAATAAAGAATAATGAAAAACAAATTATAGATAAACCAAATTTAACAGAAGAACAAAAAAAAGTAATAGAAGAAATAACAAATGATAACAATCCAAAACCATATTTAATTCATGGAGTAACAGGTTCAGGAAAAACAGAAGTATATATGCGTCTTATAGAAAATAATTTAAAAGATAAAAAAGAAGCTATCGTTTTAGTACCAGAGATAAGTTTAACTCCACAATTTGTAAAAAGATTTAAACAAAGATTTGGAGACAATGTTGCTATATTACATAGTGGTCTTTCTAATGGTGAAAAATATGATGAATGGCGACGTATTGAAGAAAAACAAGTATCAATTGTTATAGGTGCTAGAAGTGCTATATTTGCTCCTTTTAATAATATAGGTATAATAATAATAGATGAAGAACACTCTGAAAACTATAAACAAGAAAATAATCCCAGATATAATACCATTGATATAGCTTTATTTAGAACAAAATATCATAATGCTAAATTAGTATTAGGAAGTGCAACACCATCAATAGAATCATATACAAAAGCTAAAATAGGAGTATATAAACTTTTAGAAATGAATTCTAGAGTAAATAATAATTTACCTAAAGTAACACTTATAGATATGAAAGAAGAATATAAAAAAGGCAATAAAATAATATCAGAATTATTAAAAGAGAAAATTTTAAAAGCAATAAATAATAAAGAACAAGTAATGATTTTATTAAATAGAAGGGGTTATACAACTATAACATCTTGTAAAAACTGTGGATATACATTAAAATGTCCAAATTGTGATATTCCACTTATATATCATAAATATTCAAATAATTTAAGATGTCATTATTGTGGGTATGCTATAAAAAAAATAGAAACATGTCCTAGTTGTAAAAGTAAAGATATAAATGATACAGGATTAGGTACAGAAAAACTAGAACAATATATAAAATCTAATATAGAAGGATCTAAAGTAATTAGAATGGATGTAGATACAACAAGTAATAAAGGTTCACATGAAAAAATAATAAAACAATTTGAGAATAATGATTATAACATATTAATAGGAACGCAAATGATATCAAAAGGATTAGATTTTGAAAAAGTTAGTGTTGTAGGTGTCATAAATGCTGATCAAACGTTAAATGTACCAGATTTTAGAAGTAGCGAACGAACTTTTCAATTATTAAATCAAGTTTCTGGTAGGGCAGGTCGTTCTAAAATAAAAGGAGAAGTTGTAATACAGGGGTTTAATATAGACCATTATAGTATTGTTTGTGCTAGTAATCATGATTATAAAACATTTTATAATACGGAATTAAAAATAAGAAAAAAACTTGGATATAGTCCATATTATAATTTATGTTTAATAAAAATAAAAGGAAATAATCTAAGTGATTGTTTTAATGAAGGAAATAAAATAGTAACATATTTAAAAAATAAAAAATTAAAAGATGTAGTTGTATTGGGTCCAAGTACATCAAATATTCCAAAAATTAACAATATATATAATATTCAAATTGTGATAAAATTTAAATACACTGATATTTTAAAAAAAGAATTAATTTATATAAATGATTTATATCGACTAAGTAAGATAAAAGTTGAATGTGATTTAAATCCTATAAGGATGTAGAAAAATGTAGAAAAATGTCTTGATAAAAAAATATATGTAATATATAATTATTATGTTAGGAGAGTAAAAATGGAGAAGAAGTTTAGAATTATAAGTATCCTTTTTATAGTAGGGTGTATTATTTTTTATGGGGGAAGATTTGGATATTTTTATATGAAATATAATAAAAAATCAAGTAATAATAATAGTAAAGAAGTACTTGCTATTACAATTCAAAAAAAAGGAATAGTTAGTAGTGGAGATGGTCTTTATAATAGTAATGGAGAATTAGTATTTAAAGGAAAAAATGTAAATAATTACTTAATTTATTCAAATATTTTATGGAGAATAGTTAGAGTAAATAATGATAATTCAATAGTATTAGTAACAGATTCCAAATTAACAGATTTAGCTTACTCAAATGATACAGATTTTATTAATTCTTATATTGTGGATTGGTTAAATAAAAAGAGTGAAAATACTGGAATAGTGGAATCAAAATTAAATAATAAAGAAGAATATTTAACTACAAATACAATTTGCTTAGATACAGTTGACAATCTAAATAATATAACATGTCATAAAAAAGATAATTCAAAATATGTAAGTATTTTAGGTATAGGTGATTATTTAAACAGTAAATTAGAAGATAGTTATATTAATAATACAGATAGTATATGGTTATATAATACTAAAAAAGATGGTAAGGTTTGGTATATTACGAATGGAAATTTATCAAGTGATTCAAAACAAAGTTTACATGGAATAAAATCAGTAATAACATTAAAAAATACTATAGGTAGTGTTGGAGGAAGTGGAACAAAAGAAGATCCTTATCTAATAGAAAAAGATGTTAATACTTTATCATTTAATAGTTATGTTAAATTAGGAAATGATTTATATACCGTATATGATATAGATAATGATAAAATAAAATTAGTATCAACTAAATTAATAGACGATACAACAAGTAGAAGTACTAATTATTATAATAAAGAATTTAATCCAACTAATAGAAATTCCATAGCTTATTATTTGAATAATACTTATTATAAAAAATTAACATATAAAGATATCTTAATTGATTGTGATTACTATACAGGTGATTATAGTAGTGTTACAAAATATGATTATAAAAATATATATAATAAAAAAGTAACTACAAAAATAGGATTATTATCATTAAGTGATATTAATTTAAATAATGAATTAAATTATTATTTCTATTTAAATAGAGTAGATAATAAAATATATTCTGTAAATAATACTGTTAATGTAAATTATTCAATCAATAAAATAAGACCAACTGTTTGTATAAGTAAAGATACTAAATTGAAAGGAAATGGTACAAAATTAAATCCATTTGAATTAGAGGTGTAGTATGGAAGAGACAGTAAAAAAAAGAAAGTTGAAGAAATTTAAAAAGAAGAGAACATATTTTATTGTAGTTTTAGATTTATTAGTATTTGCATGTTTCTTTTTAGCATATGGACCATTTGGATATTTTAGAAATTTATTTGTTAATACAGCACTTAAAACAATGAATCATAAATATTTTGCTTATGTTTTATATAGTGAGAAAACAGTAGAAAATATAAAAAATAATAATTATTTTGTTAGAATTAGTGATACAACAGATACAAGTGATATAGTAATAGATACAAAAGAAAAGGATTCATATGACAATGAATATGATAAAGCTATTTTAACAAGAGATGATGGAAATGATGATTACAAATTATTAAATATTAAAGTAGGAAGTGCAGATGCATATTTAGTTGCTATATATGATCCATCAAGAGTGCATTTAATTGCAAAAGAGCAATTAGGTACACAATATGGTGAAAGAATAATTACAATGTGTAAAAGATATAATGGACTTGTTTGTATAAATGGTGGGGGATTTGTAGATAAAGGATATGGTAGTGGAATACCAAATGGATATGTAGTAAAAGATGGAAAAATCATTTGGTCAGATGGATATGATCCAAATGCAGAATTAATTGGATTTACATATGATAATAAATTATTACTTACAACAGATTCAGCAGAAAATGCCATCAAAAATAAAAATTTAAGAGATGCATTACAATTTGGACCATTTTTAATAGTAAATGGAAAACCACTTGAAATAGTAGGAGATCCATGGGGAAAAGCACCTAGAGTAGCAATTGCTCAAAGAAAAGATGGAGTAGTTTTATTCTTAGTTGTAGATGGACAAAATTATTTATTTGGTGCTAGTCTTAAAGATATGATTGAAACATTACAAAAATACGGAGCATATAATGCTGCTAATTTAGACGGTGGAACAAGTGCAACATTGATAGAAAAAGATAAATTAATAAATAAACCATCAGCAGGAGCAGCTCAAACAAATGGTAGATATGTAATTACAGGTTGGGGATTATTACCAGAATAGAATAAAAAGATTTTTCTTTTTATTTTTTTATGCTATAATTAATATATGGTGATAATATGAAAAAGCTAATATTAGTCGATGGTAACAATTTAATATTTAGAAGTTATTATGCAACTGCATATAATGGAAATTTAATGAAAAATAGTAAAGAATTTCCAACAAATGCTTTATATGGATTTATTAATATGATAAATAAAATAATTGAAGAAGAAAAACCAGAATATATGATAGTAGCATTTGATAAAGGAAAAACTTTTAGACATGAAAAGTATGCTGAATATAAAGCTGGTCGTATAAGTACACCAGATGAATTAAAAATGCAAATGCCTGTAGCAAAAGAAATATTAACATTAATGGGAATTAAATATTTAGAAATAGATAATTATGAAGCAGATGATATAATAGGAACATTTGCTAAATTTTGTGATGAAGAAGAAGATTTTATAGGAACGATTATAAGTAGTGATAAGGATTTATTACAATTAATAAGTAATGATGTAGATATAAAATTATTAAAACAAAAAGATTATATAAGGTATAACTTTGAAACATTTAAAGAAGAATATGGAATAGATCCTATAAATATAATAGACTTAAAAGCATTAATGGGTGATTCATCAGACAATATACCTGGTGTAAAAGGTATAGGAGAAAAAACAGCACTTAAATTATTGCACGAATATAAAACTTTAGATGGTATTTATGATAATATTGATAATATAAAAGGATCATTAAATAAAAAATTAATAGATGAAAAAGAAAATGCTTATAAAAGTTATGAATTAGCAACTATTTATAAAGAAGTACCACTTGATATAAATATATATGATTTAAAAGTAAAAGAAAAAAATAATAATGAATTATTAAAATATTATGAAGATTTAGAATTTTATTCTTTTATAAAAAAGATGAATATAAAAAAAGAAATAATAAAAGAAAAATATATAAATGTTACCAAAATAGAAGATATTAATATTGATGTTGATTCAGCTTTTTATATAGAACTTAATAATACTCATTACCATACTGCTAATATATTAAGTCTTAGTATTTATAATAAAAATAATGCTTATTATATAGAAAAAGATTTAATAAAAGAAGTAATAGAAAAATATAAAGATAAATTAAAATATACATATGATTTAAAAAAAGTATATGTAAGTTTAAAATGGCAAAATACTTTATTAGATACAGTCAAATTTGATACAATGATAGCTTCATCTTTATTAGATTATAATGTAAAAGAAGATATAGCTAATTTAAGTAATCAATTTAATTATGATATACCATTTTATGAAAATATTTTTAATAAAAAAAATAATGTTTCAAAAGAAGAATATATGGAAATTCAAATTAAAAAAGCAAGATTTATATATGAAACATATGAAGATTTATCTAATAAAATAAATGAAAAAAATATAAATGATTTATTTTATAATATAGAAATGCCTCTTGCACTAGTATTAGGAGACATGGAATATGACGGAGTAAATGTATCAAAAGAAGAATTATTAAATATGGGTGAAGATATAAAGATAAAATTAGAATTACTAGAAAAAGATATATATAATGATGCAGGATGTGAATTTAATATTTCTTCACCAAAACAATTAGGTGAAATATTATTTGATAAATTGAAACTACCATATTTTAAAAAAAATAAATCAGGTTATTCAACATCTGCTGATATTTTAGAAAAATTAGTAGACATACATCCAATAATAAATAAAATATTAGAGTATAGGATGTTATCTAAATTATATACAACATATATAGAAGGATTATTAAATTCTATATTAGATGATGGTAAAATTCATACAATATATACACAAGTATTAACTAGAACTGGAAGATTGTCATCAATAGAACCAAATCTTCAAAATATTCCAGTAAGATATGAATATGGGAAATTAATTAGAAAAGCTTTTATACCAAGCGATGATTCAATAATTATGAGTAGTGATTATTCACAAATAGAATTAAGATTATTATCACATATAGCTAATGTAGATTCACTTATAGAAGCATTTAAACAAAATATAGATATTCATACTAAAACAGCAAGTGATATTTTTCATGTAGAAAATGAAGATGTAACAAAAGAAATGCGAAGAATAGCAAAAGCAGTAAATTTTGGTATTATATATGGAATAAGTGGATATGGATTATCAGAAAATTTAAAAATTTCTAGAAAAGAAGCTAAAGAATTTATAGATCATTATTTTGATGCTTATCCTGGAGTAAAAGAATATATGGATGAAACAATAAAAGAAGCATATAAAAATGGATATGTTAAAACAATAATGGGTAGAATAAGAAATATACCAGAACTTCAAAATAAAAATTATATGATTAGAAATAGTGGTGAAAGAATAGCACTTAATACTCCAATTCAAGGTACAAGTGCTGATATAATAAAAAAAGCAATGGTAGATATAAAAAAAGAATTTGTAAAAAATAATATAAAATCTAAAATGATTATTCAAGTTCATGATGAATTAGTATTTGATTTATTAAAAGAAGAAAAAGAAAAAGTTATAGAAATAGTAAAAACAAGTATGGAAAATGTTTATAAGTTTAATGTTCCATTAAAAGTGGATATTGAGTATGGTGACAATTGGTATCAGGCAAAATAGGAGGAATAAAAATGGAGTATAGAGTTAATTCACTAAAAGATGCGATTATAATTAGCCTAAATAGACTTGGTTATAATGAAAATAATATTGATATAATAAAAAAATTAATTATTAATGCTCTAGAAGGAAAAGCAAATTATTTTACAAGAACTAATGGAGCTAGAGATTATATAAAAAGTAGAACAATAACTGATATTATAAATGAGATGGTAAATAGTACTAGGATAATTTCAAATAATAAAGAAGAAATAATAGATAGTTATATTACTAAACATTTTTTAAAGAAAAATAAAATAGATTTAAGAGAATATATCAATAATAATAGTGATTTAAATAAAATAACACAAAAAATAAGATATTTAAGTACTTCATCTAATAATGATCAAGAATTTATTAATAATGTTTGGAAAAGTTTTTCTAATATATTCATGGGAAAAGATAAAACAATATCGCAAGAAGAAATAAGATATGATATGTTAGAAGCAGCTTTAAGAAAAGCTAAATTAAAAAGAGGTAATGCTACAGTTTTAAGAAAATTGGATATAACAGATAAGAATATGAATGAGATGGATGCTATTAAAATAGTAGAAGAATATGTATATGATAGTAATATAGAAGAATTATTAATAGCTATAAATCATAATAGTATATTTTCAGGATTACTTTTACAAAATTTATTAGATTATACATATTTTAAAAAGGATGAAAATATAGAAAAAACATCATTAAATAAATTAGATCGTTTATTAGATACCATACCAATTGAACAAAGAGGAGAAACTATACTTAATATATTAAATGGAGAAGAAATAAATGGAATAGATAAAGACAAATTAATAATTTCATTATTAAAAAACTCATTACTTTTAAATATATATACATCAAATAAAAAATCTCTTGATTATACAGAGAGAAAATTATATTCTGGTATTGGTGAAATAAACAATGATATAATAATGAGAAGAATAGAAAAAAATAATTATATAGTTAATAATATGCTCATTAATGGCTCTAATATATCGTTAGAAGATATAAAAAATTATATAAATAATTTAGAAGAAGATGACTTAAGAGCTTTAGCTTATCTTTATGTTATAAGTAGATCTTTAGAAGAAAACAAAATAATAATAGATAATTCTAGTTATTATGGTAATAAAAATCAAATGATGGCATTAGGTTTGTTAGAAGATAATAAATTATTAACTATGTTAAAAGAAACATTGACTAAATAATATAAAAATGATAAAATTGACATGTAAAACGTTGATAGAGAATAGTAATAAAAAATTTATTTATAGAAAGTTAGTGGTTGATGGAAACTAATAATAAAATTTTATGAATCTACTCTTGAGTGAAATGAAAACATTTTCGGGTAATACCGTTATCAAAAATAAGACCAAATTAGGATGGCACCGTGATTAAATCACTCCTATATTTAGGTCTTTTTTTTCTTAAAGGAGGATAAATGGAAGAATTATATAATAGAACACTAAAATTAGTAGAAAGATTGTTTGATGAAAAATTTGATAAAGCAGGAGAAAAATATATTAATCATTTATTGTTTGTTGCTAATAATGTGGATACATATGAATTAAAAATAGTTGGACTTTTACATGATGTAATAGAAGATACTTTTATAACAGAAAGGCATTTATATTCGTTAGGATATTCTAAAAAAATAGTAGATGCAGTAAAATTACTTACAAAAGATAAAAATTTAACATATGATGAGTATATAGAAAATATAATATCAAGTAATAACCTACTTGCTATTAAAGTAAAGCAAATAGATATGATGAATAATATGGATTTTAATAGATTATCTAAGTTAGATAAAGAAACACAAAAAAGGTTAACAAAAAAGTATAATAATCAATATTATAAATTATTAAATAAATTAAAGGAGATGGAAAGATGATAGATATAAGATTAATAAGAGAAAATAAAGAATTAGTAAAAGAAAATATAAAGAAGAAATTCCAAGATAAAAAATTACACTTAGTAGATGAAATAGAAACTTTAGATATAGAATTTAGAAAAATAAAGCAAGAAGGAGATAATTTAAGAAATTTAAAAAATCAAAAAAGTAGTGAAATTGGTTTATTAATGCGTGAAGGAAAAAAAGAAGAAGCAGAAAAAATAAAAGAAGAAATTTCAAAATATGGAAATGACTTAGAAAATTTAACTAAAAAAGAAGAAGAATTAGCTAGAGAAATAAAAGAAAAAATGATGTTTATTCCAAATATAATAGATTCTTCAGTACCAATAGGTAAAGATGATACTTTTAATGTAGAAATAGAAAAATTTGGAGAACCAATTGTTCCAAATTATGAAATTCCATATCATGCAGATATTATAGAAAATTTAAATGGTTTAGATAAAATTAGTGCAGGAAGAACAAGCGGAAATGGTTTTTATTATTTAATGGGAGATATAGCAAGACTTCATTCAGCAATGCTTTCATATGCTAGAGATTTTATGATAGATAAAGGATTTACATATTGTATTCCACCTTTTATGATTAGAAGTGATGTGGTAACAGGTGTTATGAGTTTTGAAGAAATGGATGCTATGATGTATAAAATAGAAAATGAAGATTTATATCTAATTGGTACTTCTGAACATTCAACAATAGGTAAATTCCAAAATCAAATAATAAAAGAAGAAAATCTTCCAATAACTATGACATCATATTCACCTTGTTTTAGAAAAGAAGTTGGTGCTCATGGAATAGAAGAAAGAGGTTTATATCGTGTTCATCAATTTGAAAAACAAGAAATGGTTGTCTTATGTAAAGAAGAAGAAGCAATGGATTGGTATAATAAAATGTGGAAATATACAGTAGAATTCTTTAGAAGTCTAGATATTCCAGTTAGAACACTTGAATGTTGTAGTGGAGATTTAGCAGATCTTAAAGTTAAATCATGCGATGTAGAAGCATGGAGTCCAAGACAAAAGACATATTTTGAAGTTGGTTCTTGTTCAACATTAGGAGATGCACAAGCAAGAAGACTTGGAATTAGAGTTAAAGGGGAAAAAGGAAACTATTATGCTAATACTTTAAATAATACTGTATTAGCAACTCCAAGAGGATTAATTGCTTTTATAGAAAATAATTATAATGAAGATGGTAGTATAAGAATACCAGAAGCTTTAAGACCATATATGGGTGGAAAAGCAGTAATAAAAAAAGTATAGATTTCTATATTTTTTTTTGCATAAAAAAAAAGTAACAACATATCTTTAAATAGATAGTACTAGGAGGGATAATAATGGTCAATAAAAAAAATTTATGGTTTTTAACTTTATTTAGTTTAATTTTAGTATTAAGTGTTTATTACATAACAATGCCAAGTGAATTATTACTTACAAATAATTCTAGCTATTTAAAAGATACAAATGAAGAATCTGAAAAAACTTCTGTAACAATAGAAGAAAGTGAAGTTTTAACTGCACTTCGTGTAACATCAGATGAAAATCTAGAAAAAGAAATAGATTCATTAAAATCAACATTGAATAATAAAAACTCAACAACAGAAGAAAAAAATAAAGCCTTTGAAAAAATGAAAAATTTAAATGAAAATAAGGCAAAAGAATTAGAAATAGAAAAGAAGATAGAAGAAACTCATAAATTAAAATCATTTGTAAAAATAACAAATTCTAGTGTTAAAGTTACAATTGATAGTGATAAACATGATACAGAACTTGCTAATAAAATAATGCGTACAGTTCAAGATAATTTTGAAAAAAAGGTAATTGTTACTATAGAATTTAAAAAATAATCTATCAAAAATAGATTTTTTTCTTTTAGTCCTCACTAAATTATAATTTCATCATAAAATAATATGAGTAAATATAAACCACCCAACTTAGAAAGTGAGGGGAGTATGAAGAATATATTAACTAAAAGAGAAAAAGAAGTCTTTGAATTACTTATAAAAAATAAAACAACAATAGAAATAGCTAACAAATTAAACATAAGTGAAAAAACGGTAAGAAATCATATATCAAATGCTATGCAAAAATTAGGAGTTAAAGGAAGAGCTAGTGCTGTAGTAGAGCTTTTAAAATTGGGAGAAATTTCATTATAAACCGTATTATTTACGGTTTATTTTCATAATATTAATCAGGTGATAAAATGGTAAAAAAGCAAATACTAAAAAAGATAATTATTTCTTCGGCATTACTTTTTTCTATATTTTTAATGTGCTTAATGTCAAATAAAGAAACAAATGAAATTAAACAAGAATTAGTATATATAGATAATGAAATAAAAAAAGAAAATATATATCTTTTAGATAGAAATAATTTTTTAGCACGTACTAGTGTCTTAATAGATAATGAAGATATAGAATTAAAAGCAAAAGAATTACTAAATATTTTAATTAAAGATTCGAGTGAAGAAAATAAAATTCCTAGTGGTTTTAAGGGAGTAATACCTAGTAATACAGAAATATTAAGTTTAGAATATAAAAATAATTTAATAAAAGTAAACTTTAATAATTATTTATTAGATGTAAAAGAAGATGAAGAAGAAAAAGTAATAGAAGCAATTATTTATACTTTAACAAGTATAGAAGAAGTAAAAAAAGTAATTATTTATGTAGATGGAAATATATTAACAAAACTACCTAAATCTAAAATAAATTTACCAAGTACATTGGATAGAAGTTATGGAATAAATAAAGAGTATAATTTAAAAGACTATAAAGATGTAACAAAAGTAACAATATATTATCTAAATAATTATAATGATGAAATTTATTATGTACCTGTTACTAAATATTTAAACGATAATAGAAATAAAATGGAAATAGTTATAGATGAACTTTCAAATTCTAATAATAATTTAATGAGTTATTTAAATAGTAATACACTACTTTTAGATACAAAGATAAAAGATAATACATTGTTTTTAACATTTAATGAATATATATTTAATAATCAAGATGAAAGAAAAATATTAGATGAAGTAAAAAATTCAATAAGTTTATCAGCAAAAGATAATTTAGATATAGATAAAGTAGTGTTTAATTATAATGAAAAAGAAATTTGTAAAACTGTTATAAAAAGTATTGAATAAAAATAATTTTTGTTGTATAATTAATGTGTTCTAAAAAAACACATGTCTCAGTAGCTCAGCTGGATAGAGCAACGCCCTTCTAAGGCGTGGGTCGGGGGTTCGAATCTCTCCTGGGACACCATTCGTTAATTAACCGTTGAATTTCAACGGTTTTTAATTTCAAAATGATAATTTGACTTTCAAAAAAAAATGAGTATAATATTGTGATACAAATGAGGTGATATCATGTCTATTTTTACAAATACATATGATTTAGATGAAAAAATAGAAAAACAAATTAGAAAAATAATAAAGACATATTTTAAGAAAAAAAAGAAAATGGAAGATAAAATAGAAGATAAAATAACATTAAAAAATATGATTGATGAAATAGCTGAAAATCATATTATAAAATTTGATATGTACACAAATTCATATTCTAATGAAAATGATTTATTAGAAATAGCTAGTGAAAATAAAAAATTCATATTAGACATATTTGATATGAACAAGCTTATAAAAATATTAGAAACTGTTTCTACAAAAGAAGAAATTGAATTATTTAATAATAATGATGAATTTAGAAGAGAAGTATTATATACATCATTACTTGAAATAATAAAAATAGGTGGAGCGAATAAAGGATCTGAGTATGGATTAGTTTTTGCTAAAGCATTTAATTTTGATATTTCTATACCAATGACATATGCTTCATATGATGGTTCACTTAATAATCCAAGATTAAAAGAATTTGTTAACAAATATATAGAACTTGGTGGAAGTAAATATGTTTATTGGTTACCTAATTATTTTTCTAAAAATATAAAAAATAGATTTGTTATGGAAGAATTGGAAGATGTTATTAGTTATATTCAATATGATCTTTCTGAAGATAAAAAATCATACTATAAAAAACTGCATTGGTAGTTTTTTTTCTTGTTAAAAATAAATATATAATGTATAATTAATTAAGAAAGAAGAGATGTTATGAAAAATAAAAATGATGCAATAACTAGTCGTGATGTAGATTTTGCTAAATGGTATACAGATGTATGTAAAAAAGCAGAATTAATGGATTATTCTAGTGTAAAAGGATTTATTATTTATAGACCTTATGGATATGCATTATGGGAAATGATTCAAAAAGAACTAGATAAAAGATTTAAAGAAACAAATCATCAAAATGTATATATGCCAATGTTAATACCAGAAACTCTATTAAAAAAAGAAGCAGATCATGTAAAGGGGTTTGCCCCAGAGTGTGCAATAGTAACAAAAGGTGGGTTAGATGATTTAGAGGAAAATTTAATTATTAGACCAACTAGTGAAACATTATTCTGTGAACATTATGCTAAAATAGTAAAATCATATCGCGATTTACCAAAATTATATAATCAATGGTGTAGTGTAGTTAGGTGGGAAAAAACAACAAGACCATTTCTTAGAGGTTCAGAGTTCTTGTGGCAAGAAGGACATACAGTTCATGCTACTGAAGAAGAAGCAAGAGAAGAAACTATTAAAATGTTAAATATATATAAAGATACTTGTAAAGAATTAATGGCACTTCCAATGGTAACAGGATTAAAAACAGATAAAGAAAAATTTGCAGGAGCAGAAGAAACATATACAATAGAAGCATTAATGCATGATGGTAAAGTATTGCAATCAGGAACAAGTCATTATTTTGGTCAAGGATTTGCAAAAGCATTTGATATGAAATTTTTAGATAAAGATAATAAAGAAAAATATGTATATCAAACATCATGGGGAGCTTCAACAAGACTAATAGGAGCTATTATAATGGTTCATGGAGATGATAATGGACTTGTATTACCACCACGCATGGCACCAATACAAGTAGAAATTATTCCAATAAAAATGGAAAATGAAGAAGTAATGAAAAAAGCTAATGAAATTAATGAGTTGTTAAAGAAAAATAATGTAAGATCAGAAATAGATTTTACGGATAAAACACCTGGATTTAAATTTAATGAAGCAGAAGTAAGGGGAATTCCACTTCGTATCGAATTTGGACCAAAAGATTTAGAAAATAATCAAATAATAATAGCCAAAAGAAATGATTATACAAAACAGATTATAAGTTTAGATAGCAAAATAGAAGAAGTAGTTACAAATTTATTAGACCAAATACAAGAAGAAATGTATAATAAAGCATTAGAACATTTAAATCAAAATATTTTTGAAACAAATAATTATAGTGAATTAAAAGAAATTCTTAATACAAAAGGTGGATTTGTAAAAGTACCATGGTGTAAAGAATTAGAATGTGAAATGAAAATAAAAGAAGATATAGGAGCAACTTCACGTTGTATAACAAATGAAAATACAAAAGATAAATGTATATGTTGTGGCAAACCATCTAAAGTAGATGTATATTTTGCTAAATCATATTAAAATTCGACAAAATATGACCAATTAATTAAATATAATAAAACTGGTGATAAGTATGAAATTAAAAAATATGTTTCCAGTAGTATTATGTATATTAATTGGTTTTTTTATGGGAAATTTTATGTTTAAACAGTATAGTCAAAAAGTAGATACTGTTTCACTAACAGGAGAAAATTTATATTTTTTGCAAGCTGGGGTTTTTTCAAGTGAAAGTTCAATGAAAGAAGCAATGAGTAAATCATCATATTATATATATAGAAAAGAGAACAACATGTATTATTCATATGTAGGTATAGTAAAAAATGAAAAAAATTTAGAAAAATTAAAGGATTATTTTAAACAAGAAGGATATGATATATATGTAAGAGAAATGTTTGTTTCAAATATTTCATTTCTTACTATATTAGATCAATATGAAACATTATTACAAGAAACGACTGATAATAAAATAATAAAATCTATAGAAAATCAAGTATTAGGCAAATATGAGGAGTTGGTAATAGATGACAAAAATTAAAGATTTGCCATTGTTAGATAGACCGATAGAAAGACTTTTAAATAATGGTGTAACAGCTTTAAGTAATGAAGAAGTTATTTCGATATTATTAAAAACGGGGACTAAAGAAAAAAGCGTAAAAGAATTATCTCAAGAAATACTAAAAGAAATAAAAGATATACATGATTTAAAACAGTTAAATATAGAAAAAATAATAAAAATAAAAGGAATAGGTAAAACAAAAGCAGCTACTTTAATTGCTGCTATAGAATTAGGAAGAAGAATAAATAAAAAAATAGATACTTTAAATAATGTAAAAATAACAAATTCTGAGCAAGTATTTAATTATTTTAAAGAAATTATAGGTGATAAAGATCAAGAATATTTTTACTGTTTATATTTAGATAATAGTAAAAAAGTGATAAAAAATAAAATGCTATTTCTTGGAACACTAAATTATAGTACAGTTCACCCAAGAGAAATATTTAAAGAAGCATATTTAGTAGGAGCTAATTCAATTATATGTATTCATAATCATCCTACAGGAAATTTAAAACCGAGTAAAAATGATATAGAATTAACAAATAATTTAATAAACATAGGAATGCTTTTAGGTATAAAAATAGATGATCATGTAATAATAAGTAAAAATAGTTATTTTAGTTTTTTTGAAAACAATCTCATATAAAGAGGTGAAATATAGTGAGAAATAGAAAATATTATCCTATTATTGTATTAGTTATTGTATCTGCTATGTTGCTTTTATTTTCAGTTATAATAAATGATAAAAGAAATTTAACGATAATAGAAAAAATATTTAAAGATACCACTCTTAGTATCAATACATTAGCAATGAAACCAATAAATATTTTAGAAGATAAAATAAAAGAATATAATTCAAAACAAAAATTATATGAAAAATATGAAAAATTAAGTGAAAAATATTCAAAAGTAGAATTAATGGAAACAAAATATGAAGAAGCAAAAAAAGAAATAAATGATTTAAAAAAAGTATTAAATTTAAATAATACATTAAGTGAAAACTCTTATATGAATGCTACTGTAATAACAAGAAATATAGGATATTGGTATAATAATATAACAATAGATAAAGGAGAAAAAGATGGCATAAAAAAAGATATGGCTGTTATAACAAATGATGGTTTAGTTGGAACTGTAATAAAAACATCTAATTTAAATAGTACTGTAAAATTATTAACAACATCAGATACAAACAATAAAATATCTGTAAAAATAAAAATAGGAGAAAATGAATATTTATACGGGTTACTTACAGGATATAATAAAGAAAAGAAATGTTTTATTGTAGAAGGAATAAGTGAAAATACCGATATAAAAAAAGGTTCTATTATAACAACAACAGGATTAGGAAATGGACTTCCTAGTGGAATTTTGATAGGAAGAGTAGAAAGTATAAGCAAAGATAATTTTGATTTAGCTCGTACAGTTTTAGTAAAATCAAGTGTTAATTTTGATGATATTAGTTATGTTACAGTACTAAAAAAGGAAGAAAAAAAATGATAATATTAATACTTATTATATCATTTTATTTAGAAGGAATATTATCTAATATAGGAAATATATTACCATTATTTACATTGATATCTCTTATAATAATATATCCTTATCTTTATAATTTAAAAAAAGATTATTATAAAATATGTTTTATTATTGGTCTTTTATATGATGTAGCATATACAGATACATTATTTTTAAATGCTTTCATTTTTCTAATTATTGGCTTTTTTATAATAAAAATAAATATTATTATGACAAATAATATTTTTAATGTTGCACTTATTTCTTTGATAGTAGTTATACTATATAGAATATTAGTATTTATTATTTTAATTTTTATAAATTATATAGATATAGATATTAATAGTTTTTTTGTAAGCATTATAAATTCATTATTTATAAATATTTTATATGGAATGCTTTTATATAAAATAACAGATTTAATATCCAAAAAAAAAGGAATATATAAAATGGATTAATCATATTATTTATTGGTGATAATATGGATATAGAAGAAATAAGAAATGAAATAAAAAGAAATAAAAATAAAAAACCATTAAAAAAAAATAACTATACTAAATTAGTAAATAAATTTTTAATAACAGTTTTAATAACAGTAATAACTTTAATATTTTTAAAAAGTAATAATGAATTTAAAACCTTTTTTTATAAAAACGTTTATGATAAAAATTTTAGTTTTTCTAAAGTAAATAAATTGTATAAAGATTTATTTGGATCGCCTATACCATTTAGTGATTTAATAGAGAAAAATAAGACAAGTCTTGTTTTTGATGAAAAACTACAATATAAAGAAAAATTTAAATATTTAGATGGTGTAAAGTTAACAGTTTCTAAAAATTATTTGGTTCCAACATTAGAAAGTGGAATGGTTGTATTTATAGGAGAAAAAGAAAACTATGGCAATACAATTATAATACAACAAACAGATGGCATAGATGTATGGTATTCTAATATAAAAGTATCTAGTGTTCAATTATATGATTATGTAGAAAAGGGATCGTTAATAGGTGAGACAAATGATAATATTTTATATTTAGTATACAAAAAAGATGGAAAAGTTTTAAATTATGAAGACTATATTTAAAATACATCCAATTTATTATGTAGTCGCCTTTATTATGATAATAACAGGAATGTTTAAAGATTTTATATATGTTACATTACTTATATTAATACATGAGATAGGACATTCCATAATGGCTTTAATATATGGATGGAAAATAAAAAAAATAATTCTTTTACCATTTGGAGGAATAACAATATTTAATGAATTAATAAATAAAAGTCTAAAAGAAGAATTTTTAATACTTATAATGGGGCCAATATTTCAAATAATTTTTTATTTTATATTAATATTATTAAATATAACAACACCTTTAATAAAAAATTATCATTATTCACTACTTATATTTAATATGTTACCTATAATTCCATTAGATGGTTCAAAATTATTAAATATAATATTGAATAAAATAATTAGTTTTAAAAAAAGTCACCTCATAACTATATATGTATCAATAATAACAATTATATTTTTAACATTAAAATCATTTAAAATAAAGAATTTAGTGTTATTATTTATATTAATATTTTTGATATTAAAAGTAATAAAAGAGTTAAAAGAACATAAATATATGTTTAATAAATTTTTGTTTGAAAGATATAATTACAATTTAAAATTTAATAAAATTAAATATATAAAAGGAATAAATTTATCTAAAATGAAAAAAGAATATAAACATTTTTTTTATGATAAAAAATATTATACAGAAAAAGAAATATTAAAAAAACATTTTAAGCATTAGATTTATTGACTTTTAAGTACTTTTATGATAAAATTTAATACTGTGTAGAGCCTCACTCTACAACCACACAGAAAAGGTTAAAAAAACGTAAGTTACCTTAATGGTGAGTCTTAGAAAAATTTAAGGAGGTAAAAAATGAAAGCTATTATTGAAACAGGTGGAAAACAATATTATGTAGAAGAAGGAACTATTCTTTATGTAGAAAAATTAGATGCCTTAAAAGATGAAGAAGTTTCTTTTGATAATGTACTTATGGTAAATGGAACTACTGGTCGTCCTTATGTTACAGGAGCTAAAGTAGTAGGTAAAGTATTAAAACATGGAAAAAATAAAAAAATCCTTGTTTATAAATATAATGCTAAGAAAAAATATCGTAAGATGCAAGGACATCGTCAACCATATACTAAAGTTGAAATTACTAAAATTAGTGCATAATGATTAAAGTAAATATAAAAAAAGAAGATAATATTATTACTAATATTAAAATAGATGGACATGCAGGTTATGGTATTTCTGGTACAGATATTGTATGTGCTAGTGTAAGCAGTATTGTCATAACTTCAATAAATGCAATAATTAAGTTAGATAATGAAGCACTTGATTATAAACAAGATGAGGGATTTGTTGAAGTTAATATAAAGAAACATAATAAATACGTAGATATTTTAATAGAGAATATGATATCTTTATTAAAAGAATTAGAAAATCAATATAAAAAATATATAAAAATTTATGAATAGGAGGTAATCTTATGAAATTGTTATTTTTAGACATTCAATTATTTGCTCATAAAAAAGGACAAGGTTCAACTAAAAACGGTCGTGATTCTGAATCAAAAAGATTAGGTGCTAAGGCTGCTGATGGAGAATTTGTAACAGGTGGATCTATTATATATCGTCAAAGAGGAACAAAAATATATCCAGGTACAAATGTAGGTATTGGTAGTGACGATACAGTTTATGCTAAAATAGATGGTATTGTTAAATTTGAAAGACGCGGAAAAGATAAAAAACAAGTTAGTGTTTATCCAGAAGTTTAGTTAAGTTAGAACATTGTTTCTAACTTTTTATGTTATATTTAGTAATTTAAGATGTTATTATGAATTGGGGTGAAGGGATGAAGAATATAAACTTTATAATGAAATATTTAAAAAAAGAAAAAAGATTGATATTTATAGCTATTACATTAGTTACAGTTTCATCATTATTTGATTTAACATATGGATATTTTAATGGTGCAGCTATAGATGCAGTAACAAAGTTAAATTTGAAAATGAGTTTAATTTATTATGGATTATACTTTTTTGTATCTATATTTTCAAATAATTTATTTAGAAGATTTGGAATGTATCTATTAAATAAAGTACAACTTAATGTAGTAAATAATATTAATAAAGATATGTATATTAAAATACTTGATATGCCTTCATTAGCATTTGAAGAAAAGCAATCTGGAGAATTTATAAATAGAGTAACAAATGATGCTGAAAGTGTATCAGATTCGTTTTTACAATTGCTAGATTTAATCATTTATTTTCTAGGAAGTTTAATAGTATTAGTATATATATTTATCAATTCTTATATAATAGGTATTTTAATAATATTATTTATTATTTTATTATATTTTATAACTAAAAAATTCAATCCAATGGTTAAACAGGCCAATAAATCAGTAAAAGAAGCAAATGATAATTATACATCAATTGTATCAGAAACAGTAAGGGGTATAAGAGAAATTAAAACCCTTGGGATTAAAGATAATTTATTTAAACAAGTAAATGAAATAATTGATAATTTATTTGATAAAAGAAAAAATGAAATGAAATTAGATACAAAGTATTCTATAGTAACTAATATATTTAGAGTAATATTTGAAGTTACAATATTTATTATATGTGCTATATTAGTATGTAATAAAAGTATATCAGTAACATTTTTTGCAGCTATGACTTATTATATTTATAGATATACATGGGTAATAGAAAATATTCAAAGTTTTTCAAAAACATATCAAAAAACAAAAGTAGCAATTGAAAGAATAAATGAAATAATAGAAAATAAATTATATAAAGATGTTAAATTTGGTAATATTAATTTAGATAATAAAGAAAAGAAAATAGAATTTAAAAATGTTACATTTGGTTATAAAGATGATGATCTTATTTTAAAAGATTTTAGTATTAAATTAGAACCAAATAAAAAAATAGCTATAGTAGGAAAATCAGGACAAGGTAAAAGTACTATTTTTAACTTAATAACAAGAATTTTTGATACAAAAAAGGGAGAAATTTTAATAGATAATATAAATATTAAAAAATTGACAGAGAAGTCATTAAGAGAAAATATATCAATAATAAGACAAGAACCATTTATATTTAATAAAACAATAAAAGAGAATTTCTTATTAATAAATCCTAATTTAACACTAGAACAAATAAGAAATTATTCTAAAGAAGCTTATATAGATAACTATATAATGAGTCTTAAAGATAAATATGATACAAAAATAGGTGAAGGTGGAGTTAATTTATCTGGTGGACAAAAACAAAGACTTGCCATTGCTAGAACACTTGCTAAAGGAAGTAAAATTATTCTTTTTGATGAAGCAACAAGTGCACTTGATAATGAGTCACAATCTTATATAAAAAAATCAATTGATAAATTGGTAAAAGATCATACTGTTATTATAATTGCCCATAGATTGTCAACTATTATAGATTCAGATATAATTTATTTAATAGATGAAGGAAAAGTAAAAATATCAGGAACACATGAAGAATTATTAGAAAAGTCAAAAGAATATAAAGAGTTATATCAAAATGAAGGATAGTAAAATAATTATTTTAAATAATTATTTTATATTAATTTTATTGCAATTTTTTTATAAATAGTGTAGAATATGAAAATTAAGGGGATTGATAATATGAAGGTAAAAAATATAGAGATGGAAAATTTATTTGGAAAAATAAATAAAGAAAATGTATTAATTGGGAATATCATAAAATGTACTGAATATGATGTTTCAAATTATATGATTAATGAAGATATTGCTTTAATAACTTCATTTGGATCTTTAAACGTAGTAAATAAACCATATAAGGAAAATCAAATATTAATTAGAATTTGTGATAATCCAGAGGTGTATGTTGAATTAAAAAAATTGAAAACTTTTTTAACATATATTAGTATATATAGTAAAGTAGATAAAAACGGAATAATTTTAGATAAAATAATTTTATCTACTTCAGCCTCATATATAGGGGATATATATGTAGATAGAAAAAGTTTAAAGCCTTATTACAATGAAAATGGAAAAGTAAAAGTGAAAAAAATTAAAAGAGATGTATTATTGGATTCTAGAATAAAAGGTGGAATTGAACATTAAAAATGCTTAAAAAGCATTTTTAATTTATATATTCATATATCTTGTTATTTAATATATAAAATTATTTGATTTTGTGTTATAATTTTTATATAGTTAATGAAAGAAGAGATATTATGAAAAGAATACTTACAGGATTACAACCAAGTGGAGAATTAACTTTAGGAAGTTTAATAGGTGGAATAAGTGGAAGTATCAAATATCAAAATGAATATGAATCTTTTGTATTTGTCCCAGATATGCATGCTATTACAGTAGAACAAGATCCAAATTTATTAAAAGAAAGAATAAAAAAGAATGTTGCTTTATATATTGCTTGTGGATTAGATCCAAAGAAAAATACAATATATATTCAATCAGAAAACTTATATCATGCTAATTTATCTTGGATTCTAGAATGTACAACATATATAGGAGAAGCATCACGAATGACTCAATTTAAAGAAAAAAGTCAAAATAAAAAAAATATTAGTGTAGGTCTTTTTACATATCCAATATTAATGGCTTCTGATATATTACTTTATGATGCTGATATAGTGCCAACAGGAATAGATCAAAAACAACATGTAGAATTGGCTCGTAATTTAGCTCAAAGATTTAATAATAAATATGGAGAAACATTTAAATTACCAGAACCAATGATACCAGAAATAGGAGCTAAAATAAAAGATTTACAGGAGCCTACTAAGAAAATGAGTAAATCAAGTCCAAATCCTAAAGGAATAATTTATTTATTAGATAGTGAAGAAGTAATAAGAAAAAAAATAATGAGTTCAGTTACTGATTCCGAAGGAAAAATATATTATGATGTAGAAAATAAACCAGGTATATCTAATTTGCTTACTATTTATTCAAGTCTAAAAGAAGTATCTATAGAAGAAACAGTTAAGCATTTTGAAAATAGTAATTATGGTAATTTAAAAAAAGAAGTTTCTGATATTGTAGTAGAAAAATTAATGGAAATTCAAAAAAAATATAATGAAATAATTAATAGTTCTGATTTAGATAAAATATTAGACGAAGGAAAAAATAAGGTAAATGAAATAGCTAGAATTAAATATGAAGAAGTTAGAAAAAAAGTTGGTTTAGGTAGATAACAGTTTTTAAAATCTGTTATTTTTATATTTTAAAATTAGTTATAAGAATAAAAAATAATTCTTTTATTTTATTATTTTATCGTGTATAATACTACATAGAAATGGGTGATACTATGTTTATAGATGAAGTAATAGTTGAATTATATGCCGGAAATGGTGGAGATGGGTGTATGGCTTTTCGTAGAGAAAAATATATACCAATGGGTGGACCATTTGGAGGAAATGGTGGAAAAGGATCTGACATTATCTTTGAAGTAGATGAAGGTTTAAATACTTTATTAGATTTAAGATATAAAAGAATAATTAAAGGTAGTAAAGGTGAAAATGGACAAGGAAGTGCTAAACAAGGGGCTAATGCTAAAGATGTTGTTATAAAAGTACCATTAGGAACAGTAGTAACAGATGTAGATACTGGACTTATAATAGCAGATTTAACTAAAAAAGATGATAAAGTAGTAGTTGCATATGGTGGACGTGGTGGAAGAGGAAATATGGCTTTTGCAACTCGTTCTAATCCAGCTCCAAGTTTTGCAGAAAATGGAGAGCCAGGAGAAATAAAAAAAGTAAAAGTTGAACTTAAACTTTTAGCAGATGTTGGACTTGTTGGAATGCCAAGTGTAGGAAAATCAACATTAATATCTAAAATAAGTGCTTCAAAACCTAAAATAGCAGCATATCATTTTACAACTTTAACTCCTAATTTAGGTGTTGTTTTAGCACCTACTAATAAGTCATTTGTAGTTGCTGATTTACCAGGACTTATTAAAGGAGCAAGTTTAGGTGAAGGACTTGGTGATAAATTTTTAAAACATGTAGAAAGAACAAGAGTAATTGCACATATAATTGATATGAGTGGTTTTGAGGGAAGAAATCCTTATGATGATTATATAACTATAAATAAAGAATTAGAAAATTTTGATAAAAAAATATTAGAAAAACCGCAAATTATAATTGCAAGCAAAATGGATTTAGAAACAAGTAATGAAAATTTAAAAATATTTAAGGAAAAAGTAAAAGATATAAAGATATTTCCAATATCTGCTATAAATGGTATGGGATTAAAAGAAGTATTAATAGAATTATCAAATATGTTAGATAAAATAGAAAAAAAGCCATTATATGAAGAAGAAAAATTTGAAAGTCACATATTATATAAATTTAAAAAAGAACAACCATTTAATGTAGTTAATGAAAATGGTGTATGGGTTATAAAAGGAAAAGAAATAGAAAAATTATATAGAATGACAAAATTTACAACTGATGAAGCAGCTAAAAGATTTTCAAATAAATTAAGAAAAATGGGAATAGATGACAAATTAAAAGAATTAGGAGCTAAAGACGGAGATACTGTAAGAATATTAGATATAGAGTTCGAATATAAAGAGGTTTAATATGAATGGTGTATTATTAGTAAATAAAGAAAAAAATTATACAAGTCGCGACATAGTAAATATAATATCTAAAATATTAAAAACAAAAAAAGTAGGACATACTGGAACACTTGATCCAATAGCTACAGGTGTTCTTGTTGTTTGTATAGGAACTTCAACTAAATTAGTAGAAATACTAACAAGTACATATAAAGAATATGAAGCAGAAATAATCCTTGGTATAAAAACAGATACTGGAGATATAACTGGTAATATAATATCTTTAGAAAATTCAAAAATAGACCAAGAAGAAATAGAACGAGTTTTAAAAAATATGACTAAGAATTATGAACAAACTGTACCAATATATTCAGCAATCAAAGTAAATGGAAAGAAATTATATGAATACGCTAGGAATAATGAAAAAGTAGAATTACCAAAAAGATTAGTAGAAATAAAATCATTAGAATTAATAAGTGATATTAAATATGAAAATAATAAAACAATATTTAAAATAAAAACACTTGTTAGTAAAGGTACATATATAAGAAGTTTAATAGAAGATATAGCGTATGAATTAAATACTATTGGAACAATGAGTAATTTAAAAAGAATAAAGCAAGGTAACTTTGATATAAAAGATTGTTATACATTAGAAGAAATAGAAAATAATAAATTTAAATTAATATCAACTGAAGAAATATTAAAGGATTTTTATACAGTAGAAGTAACAGAAAAAATAGAAAAAAAGATAATAAATGGTAGTATATTAGACAATAATTATAATCAAAAATATATTGTATTTAAAAAAGATAAAAAAGTACTTGCTATTTATTCTATATATGAAAAAGATAAAACAAAAATAAAACCGTATAAAATGTTTACATAAAGGAATGATAATATGAAAAGATATATGTCATGGATAAATAATTTAATTATAGAAAAAGATGGAATAGAATATGATTTTTTATATGAAATGTATCCAGAAATAAAACAGTTATATAATAATTTATGGTATATAAAAAATAATAGTAAAAAACCATTTAATAAAATAACACAAAAGAGAATAGAAAAAATAAATAAAGAAATAAAGATTAAATTAAAAGTATATGGTATTCCAGAATATATATTGTTATTAAAAAGTAAAGATAAATATATAGAACCAGTTAGTGAAACTAAACTTAATATAGTAAATAAATATATAAAACTTAGAAAAGTAGGAATTATGGTTGAAAAAGAATATATAAATAATTTAAATATAGAAAATGTTAACTTTTTAAATGAAAAACTTCCATTATTTATAAACCAAATAGAAAAAGAAAAGATCAAGAAAAAATAATTTCTTTTTTTTATCGAAAATGGTATAATTAAGAAGGTGATAATATGATATATTTAGACTATTCAGCAACTACACCTGTAGATAAACAGGTATTAGAAACATTTAATAAAGTATCTTTAGATTTTATAGGTAATCCTAATTCTTTACATAAACTAGGAGTAAAAGCAAAAGAATTAGAAATAAGTGCAACTAAACAGATAAAAGAATTATTAAAATTAAAAAATCATGAAATAATTTATACTTCTGGTTCAAGTGAATCAAATAATTTAGCAATTAAAGGTATTTGTTTAAAACACCAAGGAATTGGAAAACATATTATAACAACTAATCTAGAACATTCAAGTATTTATGGCCCAATTGGATATTTACAAAAACAAGGATATACAGTTGATTTTGTAAAAACAAAAAATGGATTAGTAGATATGGAAGATTTAAAAAAAATTCTTAGAAATGATACAGTTCTAGTTACAATAGCGTCAGTTAATAGTGAAACAGGTGTACTTCAAAATATAGAAGAAATTGCCAAATTTTTGAAAGACAAAAATTGTTATTTTCATGTTGATATGACACAAAGTATAGGAAAAGTAAATATTAATTTTGACAATATAGATTTAGTTAGTTTTTCAGCTCATAAAATATATGGTTTAAAAGGAATAGGATGTTTAATAAAGAAAGATAACATAATAATAGAACCACTTATTCATGGGGGAAAATCAACTACAATTTATCGTAGTGGAACACCAGCACTTCCTCTTATAGCATCTCTATCTAAAGCTCTTAGATTATCTCTTACAGATTTAGATAAAAAATATCAATATGTTGAAAAATTAAATGAAAAATTAAAAAAAGAGTTAGAAAAATTTAAAAATGTAAGAATTAATAGTAATAAAAACTCTATACCACATATACTAAATATAAGTGTTTTAAATAGTAAACCAGAAACATTTCAACATGCTTTAGAAGAATATGATATATATATATCTACACAGAGTGCATGTTCTACTAATAATCCTATAAGTAAAGCTGTGTATGAAGTTACTAAAAACGAAGAATCAGCACGTCATAGTATTAGAATAAGTTTATCTAGTTTAACAACAGAAGAAGAATTACAAAAATTTATGGAAGCTTTTTTAAATTGTTATAATAAGTTTGATAATTTAAAAGGATAGTGATAATATGGAAAAAAATATAACAAAAAAAGAAATAGTAAATATGCTTTTAAATAAAGATTTAGAAATAGAAGATGAAGAAGAATTACTTGATTTACTTATTGAACAACCAATTGCAATAGATGTCGATAAACAAGATAGAGAAAATATTAAATTAGGTGATAAAGTTGCAGATAAACTAACAAGTATTGCTGGTAGTTGGAAATTTATAATCAGTTTTTGTATATTTTTAATAGGTTGGATAATTTTAAATTTATTTTTTGTTAAAAATTTAGATCCATATCCATTTATATTGTTAAATTTATTACTTTCATGTCTTGCATCTTTACAAGCACCAATAATAATGATGAGTCAAAATAGAGAAGCTAAAAAAGATAGTCTAAGAAGTAGTAATGATTATAAGACAGATTTAAAAAGTGAATTAATATTAGAAGAATTACATGATAAAATGGATAAAATATTATTGAATCAAAATAAAATATTAAAAGAATTAGAAAAGAAATAAGACTAACAAATTAATAAGTCTTATTTTTTGTTGTATTGCGAATAGATAGATTGATATGCTATAATATTCTAAGAGGAGTAATGTTATGAAGAAGCTAGTTTTTAAAGATATCCCATATATATTAAAACAAAAAAAATATAGTACAATAGAATTTGTACTTATATTTCCATGTCAATATAATAAAAGTAATATATTTTATTTTCCTTTATTAAGACAATTATTATTAAATACATCGAAAAAATTTAATACAGAAGAAAAATATAGAAAAGCTTATCAAGAAAATATGATTATAAGTGAGACTTTAAAAATATCTAATTATAATAATAATACATTTTTAACATTCGGGCTTTTAGTACCAAATCCCAAAAAAGTAAAAAATTATGATTTAGAATCAGCATTTAAGTTTTTCACTGATACAATATATAAACCTAATATAATTAATAATAAATTTGATCAAGATTGTTTTAATAGAGAAAAAGAATATTTAAAAGAAAATATATTAAACTCAACTAAAAACATTCATAACAAAAGTTATCAAAATTTTATAAATATAGTAGATGATAAAGGTGTATTAAATGATAATATATATAATAATATGAATCTTATAGAAGAATCTAATAATGAAGAATTATATAATGTATATAATAAATATATAGTAAATAATAAACCAATAATAATTGTTTATGGTGATGTAGATGAGTCTATAAATAATATGATACAAAAATATATAAAAATAGAAAATAAAGAAATATCATTTGTAAAAGATTATGATAATTATTTAATACCATTTAAAAAAAAAAAGAATATAGAAGAAAAGTCAAAATATAACCAATCATTTTTATATATAGCTTATAAAATAGAAAATAAAAAAAAGAAAGATGATATATATCTTAAAATAATAACAAAAATACTAGGCTCTCAACCTAATGATTTAGTTTTTAAAAAATTAAGAAATGAATTAGGTCTTGTATATTCGGTTAAAACATGGTGTAATTCTAAAGTAGGATTATTAGTAATAGAAACATATACAAATAACAATTCAAAAGAAGAAGTATTAATGGGAATAGAAAGTATATTTGAGGAATTGAAAGATAAAACCTTATTAAATAATTATATACAAAAGGTGATAGAATGTATGAAATATAATTTAATAAGAAGTAAAGATAGCAGAGTAAAAAAAATAAATGACTTTATTGCTAAAAAATTAAAAACAAAATATACGACAGAAGAATTAATAAAAAAATATGAAAATATTGATTTAGATGAATTGTTAAAATTTATAGATAGATTAAAGCAAGATACAATATATTTTTTAAGAGGTGATTTTGATGAATAAAATATATACGTTAAAAAATGGTTTAAAAGTTGTATTTTATCAAGATAAATCAAAACATATTGTAATAGCTAATCTATTTGTAAAATTTGGTGGAAATAATAAAAAGTTTAAAGAAAATAATAAAGAATATATTATAAAAGATGGAACAGCTCATTTTTTAGAACATTTGTTAATAGAACATAGTATTTATGGAAATAGCTTAGTAGAGTTTGAAAAAAATTATACTATATCAAATGGATTTACAACTAGGAAGACAACAGAATTTTATATAAATACTGTTGATAATTATAAAGAAGAAATAGTAAAATTAATAAATGTAGTAAATAAACCTAATTTTACTAAAGAAGATGTAGAAGAAACAAGAAAAGCAATAATAAAAGAAAAAATGATGAGTAAAGATAAACATTTTTTAGAATTAGAAAAAATAACTTATAACTCTTTATTTAAAAACATAAAATTCCCAAATATATTAGGAGAAGTAAAAGATATTGAAACAATAAGTTATGATGAAATAAAAAAATGCTATGATATATTTTATCAACCTAAAAATCAAATACTTATAATATCAGGTAATTTTGATATAAAAGAAATGGAAAAATTAATAGAAGATACATACAAAAAAATAAACAAAAAAAATATTAATTATGAAATAGAAGAAATAAAAGAATCAAATGAGATAGTAAAAAAATATGATGCTATAAGTAAAGATGTACATATGAATTATGTATCATTAAACTACAAAATAAATATTAGTAATTTAAGTAATATTGAACAGATAAAACTAACATTTTATATTATGTATTATTTAGATACAATATTAGGTCCATCTTCAAAAACATATAGTGATATGGTAAAAAATAATATTTGTACTTATAATATGAATTTAGGTTTTGAAAAAATTGATGAATTTTTAATAATTAAAATAGGAAATAATACTAATCAAGATGATAAATTAATAGAAAAAATAATAGAAGTATTAAATAAAAGAGAAACAGATAAAAAAATGTTTGAAATGAAAAAAAAAGAATCAATTATACGACTAATATTAAGAGAAGATAATCTATTTAGTATGTTAGAACCTTTTATAGAAAATATAATAGAGTATGATTACTATGAAATGGATAAAATTAAAGATATAGAAAAACAAACATATGAGGAATATAAAGAAATTATAGATAAATTAGATTTTAATAATTATTCAATAACTAAAATAATTAAGGAGGAATCATAATGAAAGAAATAGATGAAGCAGTAAATCAAGCAGTAGCAAGTTTAAATATAGATAATTTAGAAGTAACTGAACAACAAACAGAAACAATAAAAGAAAAATTAAAAAAGATAAGTAATGATCATAGTTTAATCGAAGAACTTTTAAAAATTAGTGAAGAAAGTGAGAAGATAAAACAACATGAAAGAAAATGAAATGATAGATGAATTTGAACAATCTAAATATTGTTATAAAGGGACTAAAACATTAATAAATTTTTACAATATAGAAGATAATGATAAATTAAGAGAATTAGAAAATGGTATAACTACTTATAAACTATCTAAATTATATTTAAATGAAATACCTTATAAACAAACATTTGATATTAATCATTATTTAAATATTCATAAATATTTATTTGATAATTTATATTCATTCGCTGGCTGTCTTAGAGATGAAAATATATATAAAATAAATGAACCATATAAAGCTGGAAAAACACCATTTTGTGAAATACCATTTATACTTAAGAAATTAAAAGATACATTAGATGAAATGAAACAAAATGTTAGAAAAATAAAAGATAAAGATTCGTTAGCAACTTTTTTATCAAAATACTATTTAGATTTAAATATAATTCATCCTTTTAGAGAAGGAAATGGTAGAACGCTTAGAGAGTTTTTAAGAGAATATGTATTAGTTATAAATAAGTTGTTAAAGACAGATTTTTATTTAGATTATAATATAAATAAAGATGTTAAAGAAAAATTAGTAAAAGCTTCTGTTTTAGATGATCAAACACTAGCTTTTGAAGTATTTAATGAAATAATAAAAAATGAAGAAATTGAAAGGAAAATAGAAAAATGAGAAAAAAAATAGTTATATTTTTAGTTTTATTATTTACTTTTTCTATAACTGGATGTTTTAATAAAAAAGAAGAACAAACAGATTCTATTAAATTTAAAGAAGAATATGAAAAATTAAATAATAAAGAAGTAAATGGAAAAAAATATTTAAATATTTCTATAGATGAAAAAAATCCTATCAAATATAAAACTGAAGATGAAATAGTAGATATTATTAAGAATAAAACAGGAATAATATATTTAGGATATCCAGAATGTCCTTGGTGTCGTAATGCTGTTCCAGTATTATTGGAAGCAGCAAAACAAACAGGTATAGATGAAATATATTATTTAAATATGCATGATATAAGAGATAAAAAAGAACTGATAGATGGAAAAATAGTAACAGTAGAAGAAGGGACAGAAGGTTATAAAAAAATACTAGAAGCATTAGGAGATAAAGCATCTATATATAAAGATTTAAATGATGATTCAATAAGAAGAATATATGTACCACTTGTTATATTTATAGATAAGGGAAATATTGTTGCTATGCAAGAAGCAACAGTAGAATCTCAAAAAGATCCTTATATTAAATTAGATGAAGAACAAACAAAAGAATTATTAAATATTTATAAAGATAATATACATAAAATGTTAAATGATATGTGTGATGAATCTTGTTAGAAATATGAATGAAAATTCATATTTTTTATTAGCCTTTAAAAATATAATTAATAAATTGAAAAAAAATAATAATTGTGCTATGATTATAACATAGAGGAGGAAAAACATGGAATTTATAAAAAATAAATTTAAGAGTATGTATAGAACATCAATTATATTTTCAAGTTTGTTAATTTTAATTGGAATGTTTTTATTAATAAAACCAGAAACAACATTACATGCTATATCATATTTTATGGGAGTTGCTTTAATAATATGGGGACTAGTACCAATAATACAATTTTTTTCTAATAAAGAGACAAAGCAATATTTAGAATTCAGTTTTATAATAGGTGTATTTGCTTTAATATTTGGAATAATTATAATGATTAAGCCTAATATAATAGGTAGTATAATACCACTTTTAATAGGAATATGGATGGTAATAAATGGTGTTACTAAATTATATTATTCTTTAACTTTAAATAAATTAAGTAGTGCTACTGCATCAATAATATTATCTATAATAATATTAGTATGTGGATTAGTATTAATATTTAATCCATTTAAAGGAGCAATCATTCTAACAAAAATTATAGGAATATCTGTAATAATATATTCTATATTAGATTTAGTAGAATGTTATACTTTAAAGAAAACAATGAAAGAATTTACAAATGTTTCAAAAAATAAAAAAGATCAAAATGTAATAGAAGCAGTATATGAGGAAGAATAGAAATATTTTTCTTTTTTATTATCTTGAAAAAAATATTAAAATATGTATAATATAATTATCTGAGGTGACTTTATGAAAAAATGTATAGTAATATATAATCCAAATAGTGGTAGAGGTATACATGAAAAATTATTAAAAAAGGTAGAAAAGATTTTATTAAGTTACAATTATGAAAGTAATATAATTAAATCGGAATATAAAGGGCATGCTATAGAGATAGTAGAAAACTCTAAAAAAGTTGATTTAGTTATATCTATAGGTGGTGATGGAACTTTTAATGAAAGCATGACTGGAAATTTTAGAAGAAAACAAAAACTATTATTAGCACATATACCAGTTGGAACAACAAATGATGTGGGAGCAATGTATGGATATGGTAAAAACTTAATTAGAAATTTGAGATTATTATTAGATGGCTCAGTAAAAAAAATAGATGTATGCACTATAAATGATAGACCGTTTATATATTCAGCAGGAGCAGGTAATTTTGTAAATGTATCTTATGATACTCCTAGAAATCTAAAGAAAAAATATGGTTATTTTGCTTATATGATAAATGGTTTAAAATCATTTAATGGACCATCAAAATTATATAATGTAACATATAAAGTAAATGAAAAGAAAATAGAAGTAGACTCGTCTTTTATATTAATATCAAATGCTAATAGAATAGCTGGAATTCAAAATTTTTATAAAGATATAAAATTAGATGATAATACATTTGAGGTATTAGTATGTGATACAATAGCTAAAAGAGATATAGCTAAGGGGTTATATTATTTAAAGACATCGGATATAACAAAAGCACCAGGATTTAATTTCTATAAAACTAGTAAGTTTGAGATAACATTTAATAATGTGGAAAGTATTAATTGGAGTTTAGATGGTGAAAAGTTTAATGATAATACAAATACATTTGTAATAAAAATAGTTAATAATGTAAATATTTTATTACCTAGAAAAAATATAAAAAAACTATTTATTAAGTAGGTGATATTATGAAAATAGACTATCAAAAGAAATTAGAAGAAATATTAGAAACAATAAAAGAACCTAAAAAATTGTTGTTGCATAGTTGTTGTGCTCCATGTAGTAGTTATGTACTAGAATATTTGGCAAAATATTTCAAAATTACAATTTTTTATTATAATCCTAATATTTCATTAAAAGAAGAATTTGATAAAAGATTAAAAGAACAAATAAGACTTATTAATGAAATGGAAACAGTTAATAAAATAGATATAATTGAAGGATTATATGAAAATGATAAATATGAAAAATTAATAAAAGGATTAGAAAATGAAAAAGAAGGAGGAAATCGTTGTTTTAAATGTTATAGACTCAGAATGGAAGAAACAGCTAAATTAGCAACTAAATTAAACTATGATTATTTTACAACAACTTTGTCTATTAGTCCTTATAAAAATGCTACTAAATTAAATGAAATAGGAGAAGAATTAGAAAAAGAATATGATATAAAGTATTTATATGCAGATTTTAAAAAGAAAAATGGATATAAAAGATCGATAGAATTATCTAAAAAATATAATTTGTATAGACAAAATTATTGTGGATGTATATATTCTAAAAGAGGTAATATAAATGAATAGTACAAAAAAAGAAATCTAGCTGATTTCTTTTTATATTTTTCTATATAATCCAATTGCTTTTCCTAAAATAGTAACATTATTTAGAATAATTGGATCCATTGTATCATTTTCAGGTTGTAATCTAAAATGATCTTTTTCTTTATAAAATGTTTTTAAAGTTACTTCATTTTCATCTGTCATAGCTACTACAATTTCACCATTTCTAGCTGTATTTGCTCTTTCAACTACAACAATGTCTCCATCTAATATTCCGGCATTTATCATACTAGTACCACTTACATTTAGAGTGAATACTTCTTTATTTTTAGGAATTAAGTAAGATGGTAATGAAAAATATTCATCAGGATGTTCAATTGCTTCAATTGGACTACCAGCTGTAATTTTTCCCAAAAGAGGAACTTCAACTATTAATTCATTATTAATAGCAAATTCATTTTTTACTAATAATTCTAATGCTCTATTTTTGGAATCATTTTTTCTTATGAATCCTTTCTTTTCAAGATTTTTTAAATGGGCATGTATTGTAGCAGGACTTGAAATTCCTAAAGCTTTGCCAATTTCTCTTATAGTAGGTGGATAACCATGATCTACTATATACTCTTTGATGTAGTTTAAAATTTCATTTTGTCTTTTAGTTAAACTTACCAAGATAAAACCTCCTTTTTAACTATTAATAGTTTATCATACATTCATATGTTTGTCAAATATTTGTTCGTATTTTGTAAAAAAACAAAAAAACGAACATTTTTTTGCTAAAACCATTGACACAAACAAGTGTTCGTTATACAATATAATTAAGTTAAGGAGTGATAACATGAAAGAAATGTTAAAAAGCAAATTTTTAATTTTATTTATAGTATTTGTACTTGGAGTTTCATATTTTAATTCATTAAATGTAGAAAAATTAAATAATAAATCATTAAATGATAATGAATTAATAATAAATAAGTAAAAATTATGTACAAATTCTAGTTATTTATGATAAAATATAAATATACTAGGAGATGTGATTATGAAAAAAAATTTAAATATTGTTTTTAGTTTGATTTTAGTGATGTTTTTAGTAACAGGATGTGGATGTAATAAAAAAGACACTAATAAAGAAGTTGTTGATCCTAATAAACCTGTAATTAATTACAAAACTATTAAAAATTTAAAATTTGGAACAGCTTCATTTTATGTAAGTAATGGGAAAACATATGTTGATACAACAATAATAAATGAAACAAATAATGATATAAAAATAGAAAAATTTACTATTTTATTTAAAGATAGTAATAATAAGACAATTAAAACATTAGATGTATCGCTTGATGTTGTAAAGAAAAAAGAAACAAAAAATATAAATGAGTCTATTGATGGAGAATTATATGAAATAGCAAATATTGATTATGAAATAAAGTAATTTACTTTATTTTTTTTTCACATAAATTTCATTGACTTACATATAGTAATTTGATAGAATTGTTTTTGTTAGGGTGCTAACAAGGTGATAAAGTGAAATATATAGGATATGAAATAAAAGATGTAGATATTTTATTAACAAGAAAAATATTTTCATTATATAAGGAAAATAGTAATAAAATAATAACACCAATTCAATGTAAAATAATAGACTATCTTTTAATAAATGAGAAAGTCTATCAAAAAGATTTAGAAAAAGAGTTTAATCTTAGACGATCAACTATATCTGGTATTCTTAAGACAATGGAAAAAAATGGTTTTATATTAAAAAAGCAAACTAATAGTAGAATTAATTTAATTGTCTTAACAAAAGATGTAAAAGAGGAAATGTCTAAAATAAAAGAAAAAATGTTAAATCTAGAAAAAGAATTGAAGAAAAATATATCGGAAAAAGAATTAGAAATTTTTTTTGATGTAATAGGAAAATTAAAAGAAAATATCAAAGGAGAGTAATTTATGATAAAGTTATTAAGAAGTTTCAATAAAAAAGATTATTTTTTAATTCTTATATGTTTTATTTTAATTATATTTCAAGTATTTTTAGAATTAAAAATGCCTGATTATATGTCTGAGATAACAAAATTAGTTCAAACAGATGGTGCTAGTATGAATGATATTTTAACACAAGGGGCATATATGCTTTTATGTGCTTTTGGTAGTTTGGTATCAGCTATTATAGTAGGATATTTTGTATCTAATATAGCAGCTACATTTTCAATGAATACAAGAAAAAAATTATTTAATAAAGTTGAATCTTTAGGAATGGAAGAAATAAAAAGATTTAGAACAAGTAGTTTAATTACTAGAACTACAAATGATATTACTCAAGTTCAAATGTTTATTGCTATGGGATTACAACTACTTATCAAATCACCTATAACAGCTGTTTGGGCTGTAACTAAAATTTTAAATAAGAATATTGATTGGAGTATTCTAACAGCAATAGCAGTAATAGTTTTATTAGCAACTATTATAATTCTTATGTTAATAGTTATGCCAAGATTTAAAATAGTTCAAAAATTAATAGATAATATAAATGATGTTACAAGAGAAAATTTAAATGGTATTAGAGTAGTTAGAGCATTTAATGCTGAAGAATATCAAGAAAATAAATTTGAAAGTGTAAATACTAAATTAACTTCAATGCAATTATTTAATCAAAGAGCATTTTGTGTATTACAACCAATTATGTATTTAGTAATGTATTTTTTAACACTTGCTATTTATTTTATAGGTGCAATTTTAATAAAAGATGCTTTAATGATAGATAAAATAACATTATTTGGAGATATGATAGTATTTTCAAGTTATGCTATGCAAGTTATAATGTCCTTCTTAATGTTAGCAATGATTTTTATGATGTTACCAAGAGCTAATGTATCAGCTAAACGTATAAACGAAGTTTTAGATACGAAACTAAGCATAATAGATGGCAATCTAACAAAAGGAATAGATAATATAAAAGGAGAAGTAGAATTTAAAAATGTATCTTTTAAATATCCAGATGCTGAAGAATATCTTCTTCAAAACATTTCATTTAAAGCTAGTAAAGGGGAAACAGTAGCATTTATAGGATCAACAGGAAGTGGAAAATCAACATTAATCAATTTAATACCAAGATTTTATGATGTTACAGATGGTGAAATATTAGTAGATGGTGTAAATGTAAAAGAATACAAAGAAGAAGTATTACATAATAAAATAGGTTATGTATCACAAAAAGCAGTGATGTTTAATGGAACAGTAGAATCAAATATTAAATATGGAGAGAATGGAAAAGAAATCACAGATGAAAAAATGAAGGAAGCTATAGAAGTAGCTCAAGCAGAAGAATTTGTTTTAAAAATGGATAAACAATATGATTCTCATATTGCTCAAGGTGGTTCTAATATATCTGGTGGACAAAAACAAAGACTTTCAATTGCCCGTGCAATTGCTCGTGATCCAGAAATATATATTTTTGATGATTCATTTAGTGCTTTAGATTATAAAACAGATGCAACATTGAGAAAAAAATTAAAAAAATATACAAAAGATGCTACAATTTTAATTGTAGCTCAAAGAATAGGGACTATTATGAATGCAGATAAAATAATAGTTTTGGATAATGGAATTTGTGTTGGAATGGGCACTCATAAAGAATTACTTCAAAACTGTGAAGTATATAAAGAAATTGCTCTTTCGCAACTTTCAAAGGAGGAATTAGAAAATGAGTAATGGAAAAGCTAATTCTAGAAGAGGTTCAATGCATGGCCCAAATTTTGAAAAACCTAAAGACTTTAAAAAATCATTAAAAAAATTATTTAAGAATTTAAAAGTGTTTAAGATATTTATTTTTATAGCACTTATACTTGCTATTTCAAGTTCAATTTTATCTTTAATTGCTCCTAATAAGTTATCTGATTTAACAGATGAAATAAGTGAAGGAATTACTGTAAATAGTAAAAATATTGAAATATTAACAAATGATATAAAAAAAGAAATAAGTAGTGAAGAATATAGTGAAAGAATAAATAAAATACTAGATATTAAATTTAACGAAGTTAATATTTATGAAATGTCTAGTGATAATATACAAATATTTAATGAAACATTATTTAAAATAAAAAATGATGAAAAAAACACTTTAAAATATATAAGTGATTTACCTAATGAAATATTAAATCAAATTATAAAAGATTCAATTTACGATGGTAAAACAATAAAACAAGAAGATAAGATTACATTTATATCATCATTAGCAAATAATGATTTTAATAATATACCAGATAATATAAAAGATATTTTATTGAATGATACTATAATTGATAATATTAAAATCACTTCAAAAGATAAAATAGAATATATGAGTATATTAAAAAATGTAAATAAAGATGCTGATATTAATACTGTTTATGGAAAAATAGATAAACTTCCAAATAATATAAAAAAAGTCATAGAACCTTCTATAAATATGAACAATATAAAAGCAATTGCTAAATTCCTTGTTATATTATACATATGTAGTGCTTTATTTAATTTTATTCAATCAATCTTAATGACTAATGTTGCTAATAAATTTGCTAAAAAATTAAGAAGTAGAATTTCAATAAAAATAAATAAATTACCACTTAGATATTTTGACAATAATTTATCAGGTGATATATTATCTAGAGTAACAAATGATGTAGATACAATAGCTCAATCAATGAATCAGTCATTAGCAACTTTAGTTAGTTCAATTACTTTATTTGTAGGATCAATTATAATGATGTTTTATACAAATTGGATAATGGCTGTAACAGCTATATTATCAAGTTTAATTGGTTTCATCTTTATGTTTAAAGTATTGAGTAAATCTCAAAAATATTTTACAGCTAGGCAAGTAGAACTTGGAAAACTAAATGGTCATATAGAAGAAATATATTCTGGTTTAAATGTTGTAAAGGCATATAATGGAAAAAAAGAAGCTGATAAAACTTTTGATGAATTAAATAAAAATGTATATGAATGTAATAGAAAAAGTCAATTTTTATCAGGATTAATGCAACCAATGATGGGATTTATAGGAAATTTTGGATATGTTGCTGTATGTATAGTAGGTGCTTTATTAGTATCAAATGATGTTATCACATTTGGAATAATAGTAGCATTCATAACATATATTAGATTATTTACAAATCCATTATCACAAATAGCTCAAGCAATGACTTCACTTCAATCAACTGCAGCTGCATCAGAAAGAGTATTTGAATTTTTAGAAGAAAAAGAAATGGAAGAAGAACAAAAAAATAAATATTTAAATCCAGAAGATGTAAAAGGAGATGTAGAGTTTTCACATGTTAAATTTGGCTATAATGAAGATATAATTATAAAAGATTTTACTGCCAATATAAAACGAGGAGAAAAAGTTGCTATAGTAGGGCCAACAGGAGCAGGAAAAACAACAATGGTAAATTTGCTTATGAAGTTTTATAATATAAATGAGGGTAGTATAAAAATAGATGGTATATCTATTAATGATTTAACAAGAGAAAATATTCATTCATTATTTACTATGGTTCTTCAAGATACATGGGTATTTAATGGAACAGTAAAAGAAAACATAATTTATAATAATAAAAATATAAGTGATGAAGAAATTATAAAAGTCTGTAAAGAAGTTGGAGTACATCATTTTATAAAAACTCTTCCAAATGGATATAACTCTATAATAACAGATGGTGATAGTATTTCATCAGGTCAAAAACAATTACTTACAATAGTTCGTGGTATGTTAGATAAAGCACCACTTCTAATTCTTGATGAAGCAACAAGTAATGTAGATACAAGAACAGAAGAACTTGTAAGTAAAGCTATGGATAAATTAACTGAAGGCAGAACTTCATTTATAATAGCACATAGATTATCAACAATAAAAAATGCTGATTTAATATTAGTAATGAAAGATGGAAATATTATTGAACAAGGAAATCATGAAAAATTAATAAAAGAAAATGGTTTCTATGCAGAACTTTATAATTCACAATTTCAAAAATAGATAAATATATCTATTTTTTTCATAATTTAAAATATAGAAGTACTAATTTTATATATAAATATATTAATAATAAAAAAAGACAACTTGTCTTTTCTTTTAATATTTGTCCTTTTTTTTCATATAATTTATTGGTGATACTATGTTTTATAGAAATATTCATAATAGAATTAAAATAGTAGGATTTTTTATAATAATATTGTTCATTTTAATAATATTTAAAGTATTTTATATACAAGTTATTAGTTACGGGAAATTAAATAAATTAGCAAGTTCTTTATGGAATCGTAATTTACCAGTAGAAGCTAATAGAGGAAAAATATATGACACTAATGGAGTAGTATTAGCTGACAATAAAACAACAGTATCATTAGTATTGGTTCCTAATCAAATAAAAAATAAAAAAGTTGTTGCTAAAGAATTAGCTAATATTTTAAATGTATCATATGAAGAGATGTATAAGCATGTTAATAAAAGAACTTCAATAGAAAGAGTTCATCCAATTGGTAGAAGATTATCATATGAAGTAGCAGACAAAATAAATGCTTTAAAATTAGATGGAGTTTATTTAATAAAAGAATCTAAAAGATATTATCCATATGATACTATGTTATCACATACAATCGGTTTTGTAGGAATTGATAATCAAGGATTGAGTGGTTTAGAGTTAACATATGATAAATATTTAACAGGAGAATATGGTTCAATAAAATATGCTAGTGATGCAAAGGGAAATAAGTTAGAATTAGAAGAAAGTTATGAAAAACCTCAAGATGGAATGAATATGACATTAACTATAAATTATGAACTTCAAGAATCATTAGAAAGAGAACTTGATAATGCTATGTCAAAATATAATCCTGATCAAGCACTTGGAATAGCCATGAATCCTAAAACAGGAGAAATTCTTGCTATTGCATCACGACCTAATTTTTCACCAAGCAGATATGAAGATTATACAGTAGAAGAAATAAATAGAAATTTACCAGTATGGATGACATATGAGCCAGGAAGTACCTTTAAAATAATTTCATTAGCAAGCGCTTTAGAAGAAAAATTAATAGATTTAGAAAAAGATCACTTTCATGATTCAGGAAGTATAATGGTTGAAAATGCTCGTATAAAATGTTGGAAACATGGAGGACATGGCTCACAAACTTATTTACAAGTAGTAGAAAATTCATGTAATCTTCTGGTGAATACAGGAACACATTTAAGTTTATTGAGAACCCTTTAAATTCTATAAAACAAATTACCAAGATTGATGTTAATACTAACTATGATTTGATATATGACGGGGTATTGTATTTTAATAATTCACCTGTTACTATTCCAAGCACCGAAACTGTAGTAACAAAAAATGTTAAGAAAAAAAGTAAGAAAATAGGTGCAAAATTATTTGACATAAATACCAGTGATTACAAAAAATTGACTTCCAACAAGAGAGTTGAAATAATTCAATTATTTGATGAATTAGACGAGAAGATTTTGAATAAATTTAATGGAATACATAGAAACTATTTAATGAAAGAAGTAGCATATAAGACAAATGTTAGATTAATGACTGTTGTTATTAAACAAAATGAATTAATTATAAATTTTGATAAATCTGCTAAAGATTACGACACTAAAAATTTATTGAAAGAAAGAGCAGGATATCAAAATCAAAATATTTCTTATTCAATGTGTATTAGTAAACAAACTAAACTTAATTATGTTATTAAATTATTTGAAAATTTATATAATAGTAAAACAGACAATAGTAAAGAATTATATATTGATAATTTATTATCTGATAGATAAAGTTCACACTACCGAAATGGGTATTGATAGAATTAAGAAAAATCTTAAATTAGATACTGATGATGTTGTTGAGTATTGTAAGAATAAAGTTTTAGATAAAAATTGTAACATCTATAAACAGGGTAAAAATTGG
>JAGBES010000016.1 GCA_017936845.1 Bacilli bacterium | reverse complement strand
AATTTTTTTAAGATATCTTTATTACTTTCTTTTAACATTATTTCTTTAAATGCTCTATCATACTTGCAGGTATAGTATTTTTCTTTCACTTTCCTCACCTCAAATTGATATTAATATAATTTTTATATTAAATCAAATGAGAATTTTATTATATTTACAAATAAAAATAAGCAAATTTTTTTAATCTGCTTACACTTTTGTTATTTCTGTTTATTAATTCTTTTCTAATTAATTAATTTTGTATTTTTTTAAATTTTTTATTTTTTTACTTCATATTCAATACTTCCAGCATTACTTAAATCAATATCTACAGATGAATTTATTGTTCTTGTTTCTCCTGCTTTTATTGTATCTCCTACATATCCTGGTATTCTTACTATTTCTTTTCCATCTTTATCTTTTATTATGATTATATATTCATCTAATTTATAATCTGTACTTGTACTATTTGTTACACTTGTTACTAATTTTGTTAACCCATTTGTTGTTACCATACTTGTATTTGTCATTTTAATTCCATCTACTTCTTGATCTTTTATGACATCTTTATTTGTATTTACTTTTATTTCTTCTTTTTCTTTCTTTTTACATCCACATCCTGTTACTATTCCTACTGTTAATAAGATTGCTAATGACATTATTATTGTTTTTTTCATTTTTATTCCTTCTTTCTTTATTTTATTTTTATTTTTTTATTTTATTTGGGAGGTCAGGAACACCCTTAGGCTGTCCTTGACCACACCCACTTTATTTTAACTTAAGACAAATGGATCATCACTTGTTCCAAATGCTGGAGTATAACTGATTCCAGATTTCAGAGTTAATATAGGGCGGAGACAGCTATAGCCAGAGCTAGTTTTGAACCCACTGAGATAGTAATACAGGCTACTGCCGTTCACACTACCAATCGTGTCCACGATACGACCATAATAGTACCAGAAAGTGGAACTATTATAGTAATAATAGCGACTAGCTAACCAATATATTCTTGCTGTTCCTGATGGATCTTTTGCTTTTAATGTCCCTAAGGCATTTGTTACTAAATTAGTATCAGCCTCGTATAATGTATCTCCTCCACCTTTGCTTTCTACAGTACTACTTCCTGTTGAACTTGTCCATGGTGGTGTTGTAGCAGTTGAATCTACTGTACTTGCAGTATCTGTTAGATACTGTGTTTAGCCATTATATCCCATATGTCTTGTACTTTGTACATATTTTGTATTTGTATATTTGCTTGCTAATTCATTTAAATATCCTACTAAATTTTTATATCCTGTTTGACCTTGAAAATACACGTATGTACTTGAAACATTCTCTGATACCACTTCTATTATTCCATCTTTGATTCTGCCATAATCTTAACTAAATTCTCCTAAACTATTGGCATATTCTATAGCATCTATATATCCGTAGGCTGAATCTTTTACTGCTGACTTTTTAGCATCATTTACTATATTTAATATTAATGGGGTTGCTATTAAAGCTATGATTGCTAGTATTACTATTACGGCTAGTAATTCTATTAATGTAAATCCTTTAATTAATGTTAAGTATTTTTTTTTTAGATATAACGCTCATTTTTTCACTCCTTTTAAGTTATTCCTTCTACTATACTTTTAAGTTATTCCTTCTACTATATATAATATAACAAAAATTTTTTTTGTAAATAAATAACAAAAGGAAAAGTAAAAAAACATAATTTTACATTATTAAATGCATCAATTAAATCTCTAGATGGATATACTCCAAAAGATGCATTTATTGTAGTTTATTGTGAAGATTTATTTGATAAAAATTTTGATATTATCAATGGCGAACGTAAGTGAGTTCATATTGATTATTTCCAATAATATAAATTTAAAATAGTTATACAAATAAAGTTAATCTTTATTTTTTACCAATAATATAAATACTATAAAGAAACGGAAATAAGTTTAAAAAAGTGTCAATAAATATAAATAAGAAAAAACTGTTAAAAAACGGACTTTAGTCTAAAAATTTACGAAAAAATTACTTACAAAATATAAGTAATTTTTAAATTATTTTTCTATTTTAACTTGATAAATATATCCATTTTTATCATATTCGTATGAAATATTATAATATATAAAATTATAATTTTCATATGTTTCTATGGAATTATTAATATCAGTTATAACTTTTGTATCTGTTGTATTATTATCTTCATATATTACAGTTATTAAATGATTATTGTTTTTATTATTATTAGTTATAACTTCTTTAAGTACTTGATTTACAGATAAACTTGTTTGCTTACCAGAATATAATTCATATACTGAATTAAATGAATTTACTTTCATATTATTTGATTTATTATGACTAATAACTATATTATATAATATAGTTAAAAAAATTAATACAAATATAATCAAAATAACTATAAACCATATTTTACCTATTAGTCTCATAGGTTTTGTTTTTTTGTCTAATTCATCTATCATTTCTTTTCTTTTTTCATCTTGAGCTCTTAATCGTCCTTTTTCTTCTTGATATGCTTTATTTTCGTTTGTTTCAACTGAAAATGTTGTGTTACAAAAATTACAAGTTACTATTTCAGTATTCTTTTCAACTTCAAGTGTTGACCCACAATTTTTACATTTTAATTCTTTAAGTTCCATATTTACACCTCAAAATTATTATATCAAATTAAATATAATAATTCTATATAAATTTTTATTTATGATTGACATGTTCCTGTATAATTACTATTTATTATACCATTTTTATTAGATACAACTGGTACATTTGTACCATTACTAAATATAACATTAGATGAATAATTAATTATACCCGTTGATATATTTATTAAGTCTTTTGGGTATGATGATATTATTTGACTATTACATATATTTATAGTTCCAGTATCATTATTTAAAATTCCTGTATATCCAGATATAATTTTAGCATTTTTGATGTTAATTAAATTACCATTAGTACCATTATTTATTCCTTGATTTAAACCATAATAAGTTCCACCATTAATATTAATACTACCTGTACTCCTATTTTGTACAGCACCATTTCCATTACTGGAAGAAGAATCTCCATTACCTTCAGCATAAACACATAAACCTGTTGTTGTATCATTAACACTCGCTGTACATTTATTAGCAATATTTCCTTTAATATTTATTATACCTGACGAACTATTATATATTGCAGGATGCCAATCTTTTGCTAAAGTTGTAATATAAATAGGTTTATTTGTTTGATTTATATCTATAGAAGCATTATTTGAAGAGTAATTATATATAGTAAAGCTTGTTAAGCTTTTAAAAGTACCTCCATTTAATATTATATTTCCATTAGATGCAGTTGCTTGAGCAACACAAAAACCATTAGTTGATCCCAAATTTGCAAAATTTCCATTATTAACTATTATTGTTCCATCAATATTATGTATTGTACCTAGATTATAATTAATATAATTTCCTCCATTTATTATTATTTTACCTGTAGAATTTGCATCAGTACTTATACCATAATATTTCAATGATGTAAAATCTCCATCATTAACAATGATTTCTCCAGAACCTTGACTTCTAATCATTGCACCATCTCCAATAGTTTTAGCATAATTAATTGTTAAATTATTACAATTAGAGCAAACCAAATTTTGCCATGAAACTTCATTTTCATCAGCATTAGTTTTAAAAGTACCACCATTTATTATAGCCGTTGATGAAGAAGCAATCCATGTATTTATTCCATAAAATGATTCAATATAGACTCCATTAATATAATCATTATTACTATCAAATCTATTTCCAGTCTTTGGAGTTATTTCAATATTTGAACTATCAATATTATAAATTGGTGTACAGCTCCATACATTACAATTATTTGTACCTTTTATATATGCATTTTTTATTAATAAATTTGCCGTTGTAGAAGTATTGTAAATAGTTTTTGTATTTTCACCAGTGGTATTTATTTCACCATTTTCTTTACTGCTATCTATAGTTAAATTTCCTTTATTTACTATAGTATTTGTATTGGAACTTATTTTATAACCGGCTAAATCTAAATAAATATTTTTATTTGAATTAAAATTTATTGAAGCAGTTTCAATATTATCATTAATTAATAATACATAATTTTTAGAATCATCTATATTTTTTGAAGTTGTTACTAAAGAATTACTAAATATAACTTCTGTTGATTCTGTTATATTATTTAATACTAAATTCCCATCATTATAGTTTACAGTAGTTCCATTATTTGAGTATATATTTGTATACTGTTTTATAGCATTTATAGTAAATGTCTCTGTAGATTTATTTGTATATTTTACTTCTATTTTATCATCATATCTTAAAACAATTTTAAATCTTGGCTTATTTATTTTAATAACTGGACGAACACCATATAATAGTTTTGCATTATTAACAACCGTTTTATTTATATATCCACTTCTATTTATATGGTATACTGAATCAGAAAAACCTTTAACAGGAGTGGATGTCCAATAACCATAACTACCATCTTGATCTTTTAAACATCCATATATTAAACATTCCTCTGTATTATCATATAGCCATGAATACTTTGATTTTTGTGTTTCATTTGCTACTTGTGTATGCCATAAAGTATCCGTACCATCTTTACCATCAAAATAAAAATATGAAACCGATGTTCCTTTAATAGGCATAGAAACATATTCTAAATTACTATTCCATTTTAATGTTTCATTCGCACCAGTTATCTTAGCTACTTCATCTGCTGTTATTAATCTTGCTGTTTGTTTCCATCCTTTTGTATCTTCTTCCAGAGCTGTTTTTACTTCATTCATTCCATCTGCATTATTCCCACTCGAATTCCATGTTACTAATGCTGTTATATTATGGTCTAATATCATGTTTATCATTGAATTATTCTTATTATCATTAAAGACATACCATTTTAAACAGCCTGTTTTTACTCCTGTTTCACTATTTTCCTCTATATAATCATTACAAATTTTATCTTCTATTGGATTATAATATATTATTGTTCCGTTTGAATAATAATCATAATTTATTTTCGTTATATTTCCTTTAATATCACTTTTTAATCTATCTAATATCATTTTTCTATTATATAATAGAGATAATAAACTTACAATTAGAGCTAAAAAAACCAATAATAAGCTGTATAATAGAGCAGATGATACAAATCCATTGTTGTTTAATTTATTTAAAATACCCCCCCCCCCGATTTTACTATTTGCTAACACATACACTACCTACTTTCTATTTTTCTATACTAATTATATATTAAAAAAAAATTTTTTTCAATATAAGAAAACTAGATATTATATCTAGTTTAATTGATAGGTTTCACATTTTTAGTATTTAGTATTTAAAATTCGTATTGAATTTTAAGGAGTGTATATTAATATTGTTTATTTTTATTTATTTTAAATTTATTTTTATACTCATTATCACCTTCCTTTGATGATATAAGTATATAATTTTAATGTGACATAAAAATGAAGTTTATGTGAATATTATGTGAAAAAATAATTATTATTTATTTCTTCTTCTATAGTTGTTAACTCTCCATGTCCAGGATATAAAATTATTTCTTTATTATACCTTTTTATCTTTTCAATACTTTCTTGCATTTCTTTCATATTTCCACCATCTAAATCTGTTCTACCAATTGTTCCTTTAAATATAAAGTCACCTGTAAACATAATTTGTTCATTTTTAAAATAGAAAGTTACTGAATCTTCTTTATGTCCTTTTGTTTTTATAATTTCAAATTCAAAATTTTTTATATTATATTTTTTTTCTTCTAAATTATAATCATAAATTGGTACTTTTTTATATTCTAGTAAATTAGAAAGTGCTCCTACATGATCAAAATGATAATGTGTTATTAATATTCCAATCAAGTTTAAGTTTCTCAATTCTTCTTTTATTAAGTGAAAATCATCGCCTGGATCTATTACTAAAGCATCTTTATTATTTACTAATATATAACAATTTTCTTCTAAGTTACCCGTTATAATTCTCTTTATTTCCAAGAATTTCACATCCTTTAAATATTTCATTTATTAATTTTTCTTTATATTCATTTGGTATAGGAGCTCCACATGATTTTTTGTGACCTCCTCCTCCTAAGCTTTCAGCAATTTCTGATAAATCTATATCTTTATTTGTTCGAAAACTAATACCACCTGATAAATTTATCATAATTATAAAGTCTAATTCAGGATTTTTTATTGATAATGTGTTTCCAAGTTCACTTTTATATCTCTCATTAAATATTAAACCTGCTTTATAATTTTTATACTTTATAATAATCATATCTTGTTCTTTTTTTAATATATATCTATCTATTTTATCTTGTTCTAACTTTAAAATATTATTTTCAAATTTATTTAATTTAAATTTTCTTTTTGTTTTTAATTTTTTATATATTTCATCTATATATTTAGTTTTTCCATATATTGTAAATAAATCACTTAATTCTTTAGCTAATTTATCATTTTTTTCTACCCATAACCATAAGTCTATATTTTTTACATGTTCTATATATTCCTTAACATTCTTTTTAAATTTGTATTTTTTATTTAAATATTTATAGAATATACTTGAACCACATTCTTCTAAATCTAATGTCACATATTTGTATTCTTTAGCATGTATATGTGTTTTATGGTGATCAAATACTTTAAATTTTTCTTTATAAATACTATTATTTATTTTTTTATAAATATTATCTGAAATTGTTAAATCTACGATATAAATATTATTATATATATTTAAATTTGTTTCTAATAATTCATTAAAATATTCTTCTACTTCATATATATCTTTTAATTCATAATCAAAATCTATTTTACATAATTTCATTAATATAACAGGACTAACTCCATCAATATCTGCAACATGTGAAATAAGTAAGTCTTTCATTTTACACCTTCTATCATTTCTTTAACTGGACCATAACTTTTTCTATAACCTTCTATTAATCCATATTTATGCATTGCTTCTATATGTTTTTTAGTAGGATAACCTTTATGATTTTTAAATCCATACATTGGATATTTTTTATCTAATTCTATAAGCATTCTATCTCTTGTTACTTTAGCAATTATAGAAGAAGCTGCAATTGTAATACTTTTAGCATCTCCTTTTATAATTTTTGTTACTGGTATTTCTAAATCTATTGGCATAGCATCTGTAAGCAAATGTTCTATTTTTATTTTTTTATTTGCTTCTTGATATGCTTTTATCATAGCTAGTCTGCTAGCTTCATATATATTTATCTTATCTATTGTATCAGCATCCACTATACCAATTCCTACTGCTAGAGCATCATTTATAATAGTGTCATATAATTCTTCTCTTTTTTTCTCGGTTAGCTTTTTAGAATCATTTATTTCTTTATTTTCATAATTTAATGGCAATACTACACAAGCTGCAACTACTGGTCCTATTAATGGTCCTCTTCCTGCTTCGTCTGTTCCACCTATATATTTAATGCCTTTTTTTATTAATTCTGTTTCATATTCGTACATATAATCATTCTTTCTACTACAAAATTATATAATAAAAATATAGCTTTTTCAAGTTATGTTTTTTAAGAAAAACTACATTTTATGTAATGACTACTATTCTTTAAATAATTATATCTTCATTTATTATCAACCTACTTTAAATAAAATTTACTTGAAACTTTTTTAATTAAATATCATATATTTTAATTAGAAGGAGTGTGTGTTATGAAAAAAGAAGATAGAAATTGTGGTATGCCATATCCAATTTATCCACCTTATCAAGGCATGGTTCCACCAATGGGTATGCCTTATCAAGGAATGCCTATGATGAATTATCCTACTACTATTACTACAGGAACTAGTACTATATCTAATACTACTAATAATTTAGAACAACAAATTAATAATTTAGAACAAGAAATTAATAATTTAGATAGAAGAATTTCTAATCTAGAAAATATGTATAATTCTTCTAATACTAAATATAGTAGTTCTAATTATCAAATGATGTAAAAAAATCTACAATTGTAGATTTTTTAATTTAGAAAACGATCTATTTGATTTTTAGTTAATCTTGTTGCTTTACATATATCATCATATCCATATAATTTAATTATTATCTCTAATAATGATTTTAATACTGATACTTTTTTTTCATAATCATTTACTTTCTTTTCTGCTTCTTTTAATTCATTATTTATATAATCTATTTTTTCTGACTTTATCATATAAGTACTATTTAAATTAATATATTCTTTTTCTAGTCTTTTATATTTATTTAATAATTGATTAAAATTTTTAGCTTTTTTTTCTAATTCAATTATAGAAGATGTATGATTACTAATTGAATCAAGTGCTTCTTCTAATATTTGAGTACGATTTATTTCTTCTTTTTTCATTATATCAGTGATATCTTCTTTTTCTTCATTTGAAAATATAATTTTAGTTTCTTTATTATTATCTTCACTAATTTTATTTTCTTTTATATCATCAAATATAATATCATTATCATCAATAAAAATTATATCTTCATTCATAATATCACCTTTTTATTCTTTATATTTTAAAATGCTAGGACAGAACGAGTTGAAATATATTTATTTGAAATTCCTGTACAATTACCAAATGTTAAAACACCTGAACTCATACCACCAATATATCTAGAACCACGTATAAAAAATGTTGCATTAAGTGAAGGAAATGATGCTAAATCATTAAACCATAAACCTCTATCTCCACTTAAAGAATTTTCTTTTGTATTAGCTATTTCTTTTGTTGCATCTCCTAATTTTCCAGATGTATATTTATACCAAACATTTGTTCCAATTTCATCACTACTTATATATGAATCATAGTATTTATTATTTGGAAAATCTAATCCTGTAGTATTTTCTGTTAAACCACTTGTATCTGAATTACATGTAGGACATCCATATAATCCTTTAAATCCACTATTATATTTACTATTTCTTCCAGAATATAATTTCCCACTAGCATTTTCTAATACACCCATAACATACTCCCAATTTCCTCCACTCATATCATAGATTCCACTTATTTTTCCTGTTGTACTAGCTAGATATCCTTTAGTAGTATTATATTTATTTGTACATTCATTTACATTTGATATTACACCAGCTGATACTGTATCTGCTGCACATCCTGTTATTGTTGCTCCATACTCCCATTGTCCTGAGAATACTGCTGATGATCTATAATATCCTGTATTTATATTATTTATTGTTACTTCAGTACATGTTTTTTCATTACATCTTCCATATTTTGAATATGTTAGGTATGCTACTGCTCCCCATTCCATATTTGTCATCATATGACTATTTAAATCTTGATGACTGTTTTTTATTAATTTATAAAAATCACTAACTTTTTTATTTGTTAAACTTCTAGTATTTGGTTTTACTATTAATTTAGATGAGTCTGTTGCTACTGAATAATTTGGATTCTTTTTTAAGAATGTATCTTTTTTTGTAAATGATTCTTCATCATAACTTATTTCAAATTTTCCTACCCAGATTCCATATGTATTAAAATTTGTAAATGCAGGATGTATATACATATCTCCATTATCAGTTCCTGTAGTAGTTGCTTTTTCACCAAATACTATTTCAATTGGTTTTCCAACATTTTCAGTATTATTACTATCTACATTCCATAACTTATATGCATATTTTGGTATCCATACATAATATTCTTTAATATTTTCTTCTTTTATAGTATTATCACTTTCTACTGTTTTTCCATCTTTTAATATTACAGCATTTGCCCATTCTTTATTTTCATATTTATACCACTGTTTTAATATATCTGCTTTTTTTACTGTTCCATCATCACTAATTATTACTGGTATTAAATTATCTTTTAATATTGGATCAGCTCCATTTAATATATCTTCTTTATACCATGTTTTACAATTTGCTGCATCATATTTTTCTATTGTTATATCATCATCTCCAAATGATTTTTTAGCACAATATCTATTATCGCTTATTAAAAGTTCTGTCCTACCTTCTTCATCAATTACTAAATAACCTGCTTTTGGAATAGATCCATTTAAACCTAATTTACTAACATTACTACCTGTTGAAAAATTAATAGTTAGTTTTGTATTAGGATAATCTTCAAGATTTTCATTAGCAAGTGCGATTTTAGAAGCTTTCAAAGCTCCATAAACTGAATCCTTAAACGAACCATATCTAGCTTCTTCTATTATATTTAATATTAATGGTGTTGCAATCAAGGCTATCACTGATAATATTACAATAACTGCTAGTAATTCAACTAATGTAAAAGCTTTTTTATCTTTCATAACAATTCTCCTTAGTATAATATAATGATACTATATTTTTTGATTTTTTTCAATAATAATATTTGTATATCTCAAATACTTTAGGACAAAATATAAAATGAAAGGAAGATAATATGGCAAATATAGATATTAGAAAACATATAAGAAATAATTTTAAAAAAGCTTCTATGGAAGATATTGAAAATTCTATAAATTCATCTATAAAATCTAAAGATGAAGTAATATTACCGGGATTAGGAGTTTTTTTTGAAATACTATGGGAAAATTGTGAAGAAGAAAAAAAAGATTATATACTTTCTACACTTATGAATAACATATAAAAAACCAATTTAATTGGCTTTTTTTAAAATGTCTATTTTTTCTTCATAATCTAAACTATTTGTTATATAACTTCCAACTACTTTAATATCAGCATTCTTTACTTTATTAATAGTATCTTTATTAATTCCACCATCTACTTCTATTAAATAATTGAAATTTTTTTCTTCTTTTATTCTTTTTAATTCGTTTATTTTATATATGGAACTTTCTATAAATTCTTGACCACCTTTACCTGGTTCTACACTCATAACTAAAACTAAATCTATTAAACTTAAATAAGGTATTATTTCATTAATGTTTGTATTTGGTTTTATAGATATTCCTACTTTAATATTGTTATCTTTTATTAAATTTATTAATTCATTTATATTTTGTTTTACTTCTAAATGAAATGTTATATATTGAGGATTTAATTTTTTATATTTTTCTATATAACTTTTTACATCTTCAACCATTAGGTGAATATCTAACTTTTTTTTAAATAAATATTCTTCATTATAATCTACTTTATTTTTTACAAATATACCATCCATTATATCTAAATGAATGTAATCACAATTTGTATTATCAATTTTTTTATAATTATTTTTTTTATCTTCTTTTATACCAAGTATTGATACTGATATCATGATATCCTCCCTATAAAATTTAAATAATTTTCATATCTAGATTCTATTATTTCTTTTTCTTCTACTTTATTTTTTATTTCACATATATTTTCATTTTTATGCATGCAATCTCTAAATTTACAATTATCTTTATATTCATTAAATTCTATAAAATTATCGCGTATATCTTCTTTTGACATATCATCAAAATCTACATTTGAAAATCCAGGTGTATCTGCTACTAAACCATTATATAATTTATGTAATTCAACATGTCTTGTTGTGTGTTTTCCTCTTCCTAAAGCTTTAGATATTTCACCAGTTTTTATATTAAATTTTGAATCTAATTTATTAATTAGTGTTGATTTACCGGCTCCTGTTTGACCTGTCAAAACAGTTATTTTCTCATTAAATATTTTCTTTATCTCTTCTATTTCAGTATTAATAAATACTTGATAACCTATTTTTTTATAATAAGTTATGTATTTATTAATATTTATTAATTCTTCTTCATTTAATAAATCTAATTTTGTAAAGCAAATTATTGGTATTATATTATTATATTCTATAATACATAATAGTTTATCTAATAAATTGGTATCAAATGATGGTTTTACATTTGTAACTATTAATGCTTGATCTATGTTAGCTATTGGTGGTCTTATTAAGCTATTTTTTCTTGGTAAAACCTTCAATATATAATTATTTAATTCATCAAATTCTACTATATCACCAACAAGAGGCTTGATATTTTGATTTCTAAATAATCCTCTTGATTTACATATAAATAATTTATTATTTGATGATACAGTATAATCATTACTTATTATTTTAACTATTCTACCTTGCATATTACTCCGTTTTTTCAGGTGTTGTTGGTGTTACTGATTTATCAACACATTTTCCATCTTTTAATTCTTGACCTGTTGGACATGTTATATTTACACATTTTCCATCTTTTAATTCTTGACCTTCTAAACATTTTTCTGGTTCTGGTGTTACAGTAGGAGCTTTAGATACTGTAATTGTTAATGTTGTACCACTTACTACTTTTGTACCAGCTTTTCTACTTTGATAAATTATTGAACCATCTTTATCAGTTGAAGATTCTTTTTCTTTTGTAACTAATGTAACACCATTTTTCTTACAAAATTCGTCTACTTCTTTTAATGTATAAACTTCATTTACAAAATCAGGATAAGTGACAATAAATTTTGGTATTGTAAATGTTATTTTATCACCTGGAACTAGTTTTTTACCCTCTTCTACATCTTGAGCTAATATAATATTTTCTTTTATTTCAGTTTCATCTTTAGAATGTTCTTCTTCATTTAATTCAACAGTTATTTTTTTACCTTCTAATATTGCCTTTACTGTTAAATAGTTTTGTCCTACATAATTTTCAGCATTAAAGCCTTCTTTTCCAAGTGATACAATTAATGTTACAGTTGCACCCTTTTTTAGTGATTTTCCTGCTCTTGGTGTTGTTTTAATAACATAATCTTCTGCTATTTCATCACTATAATCAGTTTTATCTTCAGAATTTACTTTAAGACCAATTTTTTCAAGTTCATCTGTCGCTTCTTTTACACTCATATTTGAAACATCTGGTATTTCAATTGTTTTAGGTGTAGTAAATTTTGGTAAAACTAATATAGCTGATAATATTATAGCAATTATAAAAACTAAAATAGCTATTGTTATACCAATTTTTTTATTGCTTTTCTTTTCTTCTTTTTCTTCCATTTTTAATATTTCTACATCTATTTTATCTTCATTTCTTCTTGTTCTTGTAGTCATGATTTCTTCATCTTTTTCAAATTCAGGATAATTAAATACTAACTTAGGTTCATTTTTTCTATCTTCATCTAAGCATGTTTTTATATCATACTTCATTTCTTCTACAGTATCATATCTATTCTTAGGATTTTTTGCAGTTGCTTTTAAAATAATATTTTCTACTGATTGAGGAATATTTTCGTTTAAATCACAAACACTTGGAATTGGATCTTTCATTTGTTTGATTGCAATTTCAACAGCATTTTCTCCCTTAAATGGAACTTTACCTATTAATAGTTCAAACATTAATATTCCTAATGAATATATGTCAGATTTATAGGTAGATCCTGTACCATTTGCTTGTTCTGGTGGTAAATAGTGAACTGAGCCCATAACTGAATTAGTTTGTGTAAGTTCATTACTATTTAAAGCTTGTGCTATTCCAAAATCAGCTATTTTTACAAGCCCATCATCTAATATTAATACATTTTGAGGTTTTATATCTCTATGTATTATTCCTTTTTCGTGGGCATGTTCTATACCACTTGTAAGTTGTGTCATTATATCAATAACTTCTGCAAGTGTTAATGCTCCTCTTCTTTTGATTAAACTTTTTAAAGTTCTTCCTTCTACATATTCCATTACAATATAATAATTTCCATCATCTTCTCCAACATCATAAATACCTACAATATTAGGATGATCTAAATTACTTGCTGCTGAAGCTTCTCTTTGAAATTTCCTTACAAATTTTTCATCAGTTGCTAAATCTCCTCTTAATATTTTAACAGCTACTTTTCTATTAAGTATAGTATCTATAGCTAAATAAACATTAGCCATTCCACCTTCACCAATATTTCTTACTATTTCATAACGATCATTTATTCTTTGTCCTTTGATTATCATTATTTTTCAACTCCTCTTTCTAAATAAGCTACTGAAATATTATCAGTACCACCACGATTATTACATTTATCTATTAATTTTTTAACTTTTTCATCAGTTGTTAAATCTTCCTTAATAACTTTAAGTATTTGTTCATTATCAAGCATATTTGTCATTCCATCACTACATAAAAGAATTGCATCTATATCAGTTTCTACATCAAATATATCCATATCTACTGTTGTAGTTGCTCCAAGTGCTTTTAATAAAACATTTTTTTTAGGATGTTCTTTAGCTTCTTCTTCTGTTAAATCTCCAGATTTTACAAGTAAACTAACTAAAGTGTGATCATTTGTTATTTTTTGAATTTTATCTCCTTTGATTGCAAATCCTGATGAATCTCCTATATTACCATATAGTAAGAAATCTTTAGTTAATATTGCACATACAAATGTAGTCCCCATTCCTTTACTTTCAGGATGTTCTTCTGTATATTTATATATTAATGCATTAACTTCACTTACTGTTGACTGAATCCAATTTTCAGCATCTTGTTTATTTCCTATTGAGCTTATTTTTTTAAATCTATCTGCGACATGTTTTATAGCAATAGAACTTGCTACTTCTCCACATAAATGACCTCCCATACCATCAGCTACTGCTAAAAGATATTCAGAAGCATCATTTTTTACAATTATAACATTATCTTCATTATGATCTCTTACTCGTCCAGAATCTGTTAAATAAGAATAATTCATAACAATCCCTCCTCATAATTTGCTCTAAGTTGTCCGCAAGCTGCATCAACATTTCCACCAAATTCTCTTCTTATTGTTACATTAATATTATTTTTTTTAAGTGTATCGTAAAATTTCATTATATTTTCTTTACTACTTTTTTTGTATTCTATATGGCTTGTTTCATTATAAGGTATTAAATTTACATAACAATTCATACCTTTTAATAAATTTGCTAATTCTATAGCACATTCTTTACTGTCATTTACCCCTTCTAGCATAATATATTCAAATGTTACTCTTCTATTTGTCTTTTCTATATATTTTTTTAATACAGATATTAAACTATGAATATTATATACTTTATTAATATTCATAATTTTATTTCTTATCTCATCATTAGGTGCATGAAGTGAAACAGCTAAATTAATTTGATTTCCATCTTCTATAAATTTTTCTATTTTAGGAACTATTCCACTTGTTGAAACTGTTATATGACGTGCTCCTATATCAATTCCTTTTCCAGAATTAATTATTCTTATAAAGTCAATTACATTATCATAATTATCAAATGGTTCTCCTATTCCCATTAGTACCACATGAGAAATTCTTATATTTAAAATTTCTTCTATTTTTAATATTTGTTCTACCATTTCTCCTACATCAAGATTTCTTATCTTTTTAAGTCTTCCACTTTCACAGAAGGAACATCCCATATTACAGCCTACCTGTGTAGAAACACATAAGCTATTACCATAATCATGCTTCATTAATACTGCTTCTACTTTATTGTTATCTTGTAAATTAAATAAAAATTTTACAACATCTTTTCCTTCTTTTTCAGAAATTATTTTTATATTACCAAAATAAAAATCTTCTTTTAATTTTTCAATTGTTTCTTTTTTTACATTACTCATTTCATCAAATGAAGTAATTCTTTTTTTATATATCCATTCAAATATTTGTGTGGCTTTGAATTTTTTTTCATTAATTGAAATAAAATAATCTTCTAATTTTTCTAATGTGTAATTATATATATTCTTCATATAAACCACCTATAGTTAATTATATCAAATTACAAATAAAAATAATAGTTTTTTTACTATTATTTTACTTTATATTTACGAAATACCATATTATTCATATGATATATCCCATTCATCAAATACTACATATCCATATGTTGTTGCATTTCTAACGACATAATTTCCTTTCGTAAAAAATTGTTTATTATATTTTTGAGTATTATTTTTTTGTTGAAATTTTATATATTCAGTTTCATTACCATTTTCATCAATTTTATTAAATTCAACCATCTGTCCAGAAGGGCCTAGTGAATCACTATAATAATTACTTGTAAAAGTAATATATAGATCTTCTTCAACTGTAAAATAATATGATGATCCAGATGGTTTTGGTCCCATATTGAGTGTTCCATATTTTCCCTGTTTAGTATAGATTTCATCAAATAATTGTGAACCCCAATATGGATAATTTGTTACACTACCATTATATATATTTTTAGTAATAGTTATTGGATTCATATTAACTCTAGCAATATATTTCTTTAGCAATTTATCATTATTGTCGTATAAATTAATTTCAGTTGTACCATTTGCCATTGAAGTAATTAATCCATTTGTATCTACTTTTATTATATTTTCATCTGTAGTTTTAAAATTACAATTTTTATCTTCTAATTGATAATTTTTATACACAAGTATTCTTTCTGATTTAATATTTTCTGGATTGTATATTTTAAATTTGTTATTTTCCATTGTACCAATTGTTACTGAACCATTTCCTCCATCTCCACCTTTTATTTTCTTTTTATACGATGGTATTTCTGATATAGTTCCTTTACCACCAATTGTACTATAATTTCCTTTTTTTTCTATATTTTTAGCAAATATATTTATAGATCCTGCACCTGATGCACCACCATTATTTAAATTATCTGTTCCATCAGAAGAAATTAATCCATCATTATTAAATTTGTTTGCATATATTATAATTAAACCACCTGTACCATTTGAACCGTTTTTTGATATTTCTTTAGTTTGGTTTGCTGTTCCTATACTTGAATATCCAAATCCTCCTGGATTTCCTGTTCCTCCTGATCCGTAAGTTGGTCCATATCCAGGAGTTTCTTTTGAATATCCATTTCCTCCTTGACCACCAGTATTTGAAGCGAAAGAAGGATTTTGAGTATAAATATCTACAGAAAATGTTTCGCCAGAGCCTGTTCCTCCAGAATATGATGTTCCATCTCCACCTTTATTAGATACTACAACATGATTTTGAACCGAAACGTTAACACTTCCTGATCCTCCACCAGCTAATTCTCTTCCATTTGAATAATTTCCGTTGTTGCCTGATGCAATATTATAATACCATCCTCCAGAATAATAATATATTGCACTAGCTGCTATATTTGAACCACCATTTGCCCCTTTTTTAGGAACATATTCATAACTTCCATCACTATTTTTAAATAAATATACATTTTGTCCTTCTGCTTTTGCTCCTCTTGCTGTCATTGATATTGTTCCATTATTTGTTAATGTTCCTGTTACATATATGAATAACCCTTTTGGTCCTCCATATCCTTCTTCACTTGCATAGGCTGTTACTGTTACTCCTTCATTTATTGTTAAATCTCCATTTACTTTTACTATAATCATATTTTTGGCATATTCATCTTTTGTTGCTACATCATTACTATCTCCAAATGTCATATCACTTGTCCATGTTTGATTCCCATTATAATTATATACATGTGCTGTATATGTTTCATCCTTTATTTTTATTGTTTCATATGTATTATTCTTTAATGTTTTTTTTGCTACATATCCTAATAAGCTATCATTAGTTTCTAAATTGGTTTCTTCTTCATTACATTTTCCTTTTACTTTTGCTTCTTTTCCATCGTATTCTACATTATAACTATTTATACAAAGTGTTGCTTTTATTATTCTTCCTTTTGTTATTGATACTTTTCCACTTTCTGGTGTTGTTCCTTTTATTCCTATATTTCCAATTGTATTTACATCTATATCCGTTCCATCATTTATTAGTGTATATTTTTTATTATCTATTTGAGCCATTGAATTATTGAATTCTATGGCTTCAATATAACCGTATGCTGAATCTACTGATGCACTTTTTTTTGCATCATTTATCATATTTAATATTATTGGGGTTGCGATTAGTGCGATAATTGCTAGTATTACTATGACTGCTAATAACTCTATTAATGTGAAACCTTTTTTATTCTTCATTTTTACACTCTCCTACTATATATAGTATACATGAGTAAAACTAGTTTTTCAACTAGTTTTATTTTATCTTTTAAATTATTATTTTACAATAATTAAAATCAATAATATTATTTAAAATAAATTATTTTACTTTATATTTACGAAATACCATACTTTTTATTAAATTTATCAACTTGTGATATTTTTTTAATTTTAGGCTTTTCTAATGTATTTATTTCTTCATTATATATTATATTATTTATATGTATATTATCACATGGATAAATTGTAATAATTTCTTTTGAATTAGGTAACGTTACAACTTTTAAATAATTATATACTCCTTTTTCATTTATACCAACATTATTATATCTTAATATATAACAATCAGTAAAATTATTATCAATATAATTTTCTTCACTTATATTATTATAAGCAAAATCGTATATTTTTTCTATATCAATTCCATGATTAAATAATGTGTGTATTGATTTATTAGAATCATAATATTTATGTTTTGATATATGCTTTATAACTACTTCTTTATTATATTCAACAATTAATTTTTCAATATAATGATTACATTTTATATCAATATTCAAATTTAATTTTTTATTAAGATAAATTAAAATCATTCTTTCTAAATTATCAGATTCTATATTTAGTTTTATATTGCTAACTATTTTAAATAATTCATATGCTTCTTTATATTTTTCTTGTTTTATCAAAATCATTATTTCTTTTAACTTTGCTGATTTATAAGTTTTAACTTTTTTATCCGATATCTTAGAAAAATATTGAATAGCATTATCATAATTTTTATCCATTAATTCAATCTTTCCAAGATAATAAAGAACATTATCTTCATATTCTTTACCAAATTTTGATAATTGATTTACTCTCTCTAAAGCTTTATCTTTTTTTCTTAATGCTATATAATTACCTATAAATAAAAAAACACAGTCTACTAAAGTATAATTTGTAATATTTTCTATTTTTTCTAATAATTCAAGTGATTTATCATAATTATATAGTTGATATTCAATTTTAGCTAATTCAATTTTTGTATTAATACTAGATGGACTATTAATATTCTCTATTTTTTCAAACAGCATTTTACTTTTATTTATATTTCCTTTTTTTAGTTCTATTTTTCCTTCTAAAAATTCATAATTACTTTTATTATCTTTAGATTTTAAAATATCTAAATAATATTCCGCTTCATTAACATTATTTAAAGTTAACTTAAGTTCAATTAATTCTCCTAAAGCAAATGTGTAATTAGGCATCTTATTAGCAATTATATTTAATAATAATTTTTCACTTTCATTATATTTTTCTTTTAAAATATATGTTTTAGCAAGTTCTAATAATGAATAACATTTATCTTTATGTTTTGAATTAATTATTTCTTCAAAATAATGAATAGCTAAATCGTAATTATATTCAAATATAGCAATTTCTCCTAAACTATACATTGAATAGTATTTATTTTCTGAATTATTTTTTATATTAAGTGAAAAATAATACTTTGCTTTTTCATAATCAAATTTTTTCAAATAATATCTTCCATATTCATGTATTATATAACAATCTTCTGAATAAGAATTAATATAATTTTCAATAGAACTAAGTGCTAATGCAAATTTCTTATTATCTATAAGATTATGAATATTAAGTATCTTTTCCTTTTTCTTTCTTCTTTCTCTTGTTTTTTCTTCATATGTTCCATATTTTCTTATTTGTTTTGATATAATCTTTTTTTGCATAAAACCACCTAATTTTCAAATATTTTTACTATACTTTATTTTTAATAAAAGTATTATATATCTTTTTATATTTTATTTACACTCTTTAAAAGGGCATCTTTTGCTGCTAATTGCTCAGCTTCTTTTTTACTATGTGACACACCTGTTCCATATAAAATATTATCTATTTTTACAACTGCAGTAAATGTTTTATCATGTGCTGGTCCTTCTTCATTAATTATTTTATATTCTAGGCTTCTTTTATCTGTTTGAACTAATTCTTGTAACTCTGATTTATAATCTTTAATAAATTCAAATGAATTATTTTTTACAAATGGAATAGCTGATTCATATATAAACTTTTTTGCTTCTTCAAATCCTTTATCTAAAAATATTGCCCCTATAAAAGCTTCATAAATATCTGCTACTATAGCTTTTCTATATTTTCCACCATGTGCTTGTTCTCCATTACCTAGTCTAATTTCATTATTTAATCCTAATTTTAAAGCATATTCATAGTTAGCATCTTCACATACATAATGAGCTCTTAATTTAGTCATTTCTCCTTCTTTATAATCAAAATTTAAATATAAATATTCGCTCATAACTAATTCTAATACTGCATCTCCTAAATACTCTAATCTTTCATAACTTTCACAACCATGTTCATTAGCAAACGATGTATGTGTTAGTGCTGTTTTATATATTTTTTCATTATTTGTTTTTATTTTTAATTTTTCTAAGATTTCCATAGTATCACCAAGTCAATTATAACAAAATAAAATAGATTTTTCAATTTATATGTATTGAAATACTATATTTACAATTTAATATTTTTTTAGTATAATATTTATTATGAAAAAAGTAATGATAAGATTAATAAAATTATATCAAATTATTCCTTTTAATTGTCATGGTTATTGCAAATTTACACCATCTTGTTCTAACTATGCTATTGAAGCTTACTCAAAATATAATTTTATTAAAGGAACTATTCTTACTATTAAAAGAATAATTAGGTGCAATCCTTTTAATAAAGGTGGATATGATCCAGTACCAGAAAAGGAGAATTTATGAAAAAATTATTTTTAACATCTATTATATGTATATTGATATTAAGTTTAACCGGTTGTTTTAAAAAAGATAACTTAGAAAATATTACAATTTATACTACTGCATACCCTATCGAATATATAACAACTAATTTATATGGTGAACATAGTAATATAAAAAGTATATATCCTGATGGAACTAATATAAAAAAATATGATTTAAATGATAAACAAATAAAAGATTATAGTAAAGGTGATATGTTTATATTTAATGGTACAAGTAAAGAAGAAAATTATGTATCTAAATTTTTTAAAAATAATAAAAATTTAATGATAATAGATGCAAGCCAAAGTATTGAATATACTTATACAGATGAAGAATTATGGTTAGATCCTTCTAATTTCTTAATGATTTCAAGAAATATTAAAAATGGTCTTACAGAATATATAACTAGTCATTATTTAAAAGAAGAAATAAATAAAAATTATGAAAGTTTAAAATTAAAAATTTCTAATATAGATGCTAATTTAAAAATTATTTATGAAAATGCTAATCATAAAACAATTGTTACTGATAATAATGCTTTAAAATTCTTAGAAAAGTATGGATTTACTGTTATATCTTTACAAGATGATAAAGGTATAAGTGAAAAAAATCTAAATGATGCTAAAAAATTAATAAACAATAAAACAGTAAAATATATATTTACCTTAAGTGGAACTGAAGTTAATGATACAGTTGCTGATTTAACTAAAACAACTAAAGTAGAACTACTTGAAATTAATAATTTGAGTAATCTTACTGATAAGCAAAGAAGTGAAAAAGAAGATTATTTTTCATTACTCAATGAAAACATTGAAATGTTAAAAAAAGAGTTATATTAAACTCTTTTTCTTTTCTTTTTCTTTCTTTATATTAAAACTAAAATAAAAATTATCTGTAGTCCACATTTCAAAACATTTTAAATATTGATTATATAAAACTCTATTTATTACATTATGTTCTTCACTACTCGTTATATAAATAAATTCTTCTATACTTAATTCATAATCTCTATTTTCTAAATATATTTTTATTTCTTCTGAATTAATATTAACCACCTCTATATAAATTAAAAACTCTGATAAACAGAGTTTAAATTCTATATGGCGGAGCAGGAGGGATTTGAACCCTCGCGCCAGTTTCCCGACCTACACCCTTAGCAGGGGCGCCTCTTCAGCCTCTTGAGTACTACTCCAAACTTACATAAATCATTTTACATTATAATATTTTTATTGTCAATATTTTTTATTCTTTTTGCACTAAATATGGTTTATCTGTAATAATATATATTTCTTCATTTTTGTATTTATCTATTATTTCTTTTTTATTAATTGTCCATAACATTAATGCTTTGTTTATTTTATGATATATTCTATAATTCATTAAAATAAAATCAAATGATTCTATGTTTTTATTTTTATTTATCATATTTGAAATTATTAAACCTGTTTTATATTTATATTTCTCTTTTATTTTTTTAACTAATTTATAATTAAAACTACATAAATATATATTTAATTTTTTATATTTTTTTATTATTTTATGTAATTTTTCTATAAATATATCCTCCTTACATATTTCACATTTTATATCTATTAGTATTAATTTATTAGTTTTTATTTTTTTTAATACGTCATTTAATTCATTAGCATATTTTTTTATTTCTTTTAAATTATTATTGCTTATTAATCCTAAATTATAAATAATAGGACTATGATATAAAACGATTTTATTATCTTTTGTTAACCTTATATCTATCTCTACTCCATCAATATAATCTTTATTTAATACACCTTTTATAGCTTCTATAGTATTTTCTTTAAAAGAATGATTATCATTTGCTCTATGAGATATAATATACACTTTATCACCACTTAATTATATGAAAAAAGTAATAGCTTTTAACTATTACTTAATTTATTTTTAATAATTGAGCTTACATATCCCATATCAGCTCTTCCTTTTAATTTAGGATTTACTTCACTCATTATTTTTCCCATATCTTTTATACTGCTTGGATTTATTTTAATAAAAGCTTCATTTATTATTTTTTCTATTTCTTCTTCACTTAATTGTTCTGGCATATATTTATTTAATATTTCTATTTCATCTTTTGTTTCTTTTATTAAATCTTCTCTATTACCTTTTTCAAATTCTAATATCGATTCTTTTCTAGTTTTTATTTGTTTTGCAATTAATGATATTACTTCGTCATCAGTTAATTCAGCTTTTTTATTTAATTCTTCCATTTGCATAGCACCTTTTAACATTCTAATTACTGATAACTCTTTTTTATTTTGTTCTTTCATTGCTTTTTTTAAATCTTCTAATATTTTTTCTCTCATATTTTATCCTTTCAAAAAAAGCCATATGGCTTTTAATATCTTTCTTTATTACGTCTACGACTATTTTTTATATTTTCTTTCTTTTCTTTTCTTCTTTTTGCTCCTGGTTTTAAATAACCTTCTTGTCTTTCACGTACTTTTTTTGAGAGACCGTCTTTAACGTTCTTTTGTTTTAGAGTTCTAAGTGCACTATCAACATTTCCGTTTCTAACTACAACCTTTGTCATGATAATCCCTCCCTTCTTAAGTACTAAAGTAATTATAACACTCTTTTTGACAAGATACAACATTTTTTTAGAAAAAAAAGGATTTTTAGTCCTTTATTTAAAGCATATTCCTTGTTCTATTAACCTTAATTTTGTTCCGTATATTCTACCAAGATTAATTAAACAATTAAATAGTATTTCTATTATAGGCATTATAAATGGTATTAACAATATTATTAAGATAACAAAAAATATTTGTTTATTTTTTTTTATTATTCCTAACATAATTTATTTGTCTTTACTCTTCTTATAGCTGTTCCAACACTTCTTCCTAGTTCTAATAAAAGACTTACACCTTTTACAACTGAACTAAATAGTGCGGCTGAAAATTTAAGTCCACCTACTATATTTTTTAATTCTTGTTCTTTTAATTCTTTCATTATCTACAAGCTAATGGTCTTACGTAACCATCTACTAATCCTATTAAAAATGTTACACCTGCAGCTATAGCCAATCCAATACCTATTTTAAATGCTCCTCCATTTATATTTTTTAATTCTTGTTCTTTTAATTCTTTCATATTTCCTCCTATATTCTTACTAATTTAATAATTTTTAATAATATTTTAAATAATCTTTTAAACATAATTACTCCTTTCTATATTTTGGATATGTTTTTCTATTTTCCTTTCTTTTCTAATGAATTTACATTACCTTTTTCTATTTTTACTACTTTATCAAATAAATCAATATTATTGTAACGATGTGATACTAAAATAATTGTTTTATCCTTATATATTTTTAATATATTTTTTAATATTTTTCTTTCTAAATTAATATCTATTTCACTTAATGCTTCATCTAATATTAATATTTTAAAATTGTTTAGGAGGGATCTTGCTAAAACAATTCTTTGTTTTTGTCCACCTGATAAATTGAAACCATTTTCTTCTATAAGCATATTTAAACCATTATTATCCATAAAATCAAAATATAATTTTTTTATTATTTTATTTATTCTTTTTAATTTAATTTTTCTACCTAATACCAAATTATTATAAAGAGTATCTGTAAATAATATTTCATTTTGAGATACATAAGTTATATTATGATTTACTTCTTTTTTGGATATCTTATTAATATCTACATCATCAATGAATATTTTATCATCATCTACTTGATAATACTTTTTTATAAGTTTCAACAACGTACTTTTTCCGCTTCCACTTTTCCCTATAATCATTATTTTTTCTTTATCCTTTATTTCTAAATTTATATTTTTTAGTTCTTCTTTTATATTATCATAACTAAAACTTAGATTTTTTATTTTAATATTTTTAAACAATAAGTTATGATATATAGTATTTTCTTTTTCTTCATATACTAATTCATTTATTCTATTATAAGATATTTTAGCTTCTTTTATATCTTTATATAATTTAACTATATTTTTTAAAGGATTTATATAAAATAAAAATAATGAGTTATATGTTATTAAATTACCTAATGTTACTTCTTTATTAATTACTAATATAGATCCTATAAATACTATTAAAACTATTCCTAAATCATCTATTATGTTTTTTAAAAAATACTCTTTTATAAATTTATTTTCATAATTATAATTTTCATTTAGTAAATTATAATTTCTTAATTTATAATTATCAATAATATTTTTTTCTAATGATAATCCTTTTATTGTTTCAAAGCCATTTATGTTCTCTATTATATAAGAATTTAAATTTGCTTCTTCTTCTTTTATTTTTTCTAATAGTTTTTCTGATTCCTTTTTATATATTTTAATTATTAAAAAATATAAAGCTAAAATGATACAAGTTATTATAAATAATTTATAACTTATTTTGATTAAGAAAAAAGCTGAAATAATACTTAATGACATATCTAATATTATAGTTATAATCACTTTTATTATTGTTTGACTTACAATATTTAAATCATTTATTCTTGTTAATACTTCTCCTGTTGTTCTATTTTTAAAATATTCATAAGGAAGTAAAATAATTTTTGAAAAAATATCATTTGTAAGTTTAAGATTTATTTTTTTTGTTATTTTTAATAATATTTTATTTCTTATATAATCAATAGTATTTTTTAATATATAAATTATTATGAATATTATAGAAATTATTGAAAGAAGACTTTTATTATTTTTATTTATACCATTAATTATATATTCTAAATAAAATGAACCAATTATTGATAATATTGTTATAAATAAAGAAAGAATAATTACTTTTATAAATGTTTTTTGATATATTTTATATATGTTTATTGAGAATTTTAAAAATTTTAGAGGTTTATTATATAGGGGTAATTTTTTTATACATTTAAATTCGAGAATAATATTATTAAAAATTTTATTAAAGGTTTCATAATTCATTTTCTTTATCCCACTAGCAGGATCGGCGATAATTATTTCTTTCTTTTCTTTATTTATTTCATATATCACAATATAATGATTATATGACTTATCTATAGTAACAAAAGCTATAGCTGGTAAATTTATATTTACATCTAGGTTATCTACTTTTAAACCTTTTGCGTTAAAACCTAACTTATTAGCTGTTTCAATCAAATTATAAGCATTAACACCATTTTTATTTGTTTTAGTCATACTTCTTAATTTTTCTATTGGGACATATCCTTTATAATAATTGATAATCATTAAAAGACAACAAACTCCACAATCTTTTAATCCCTCTTGCTTTACAAATGGATATTTTTTCATCTTTTCACCTCCTCAACTATATCATTCTATATTTAATCTTAAAAACCCTTTTAGTTATAAAAAAAAAATAAGTTTTTCACTTATTTTGATAAATTCTTATATTTTTATTTCCATATTTCTTTTCTTTAAATATGTAATAATCTATTTCAAATTCTTCTTTTTCAAATTCACATACAATTATTCCATTTTTATTTAACATATTATTTTCCTTTATTTTATTTAATGATGATTGTATTAAATTCATTTTATATGGTGGATCTAAAAATATAACATCAAATTTAATATTTTTTAATTCATTAAGTGCTTTTAAATAATCTTTATTCATTATTTTTACATTTTCAATTCCTTTAGAATTTTCTTTTATTATATTTATAGATATTATATTTTTATCTATAAAATAGCATTCTTTTGCACCATTACTTATTGCTTCTAAGCCTAAAGCACCTGTTCCAGCAAATAAATCTAAACATATACTATCTTTTATATTATTTTGAATTATTCCAAATAATGATTCTTTAACTCTATCCATTGTAGGTCTAGTTCCTTCTATATTTTGACCAAGTAATTTTCTCCCTTTATATTTTCCACTTATAATACGCATTTTTCTTCACCCTTTTGGTATATTTTTATTTTTCTTGTTCATTATATAAATGTGATTTATATCACAATATATTAACTCCCCTTCTTAAAATCCTTTTAGGATTTTTCTTTTTTATTTTATCATTATTTTAGTTGTGATACAACTGTTTGTATCATTTCTATTGCATCTAATGTTCTACTTATACGATCAGTAGCTCTAAGATGATATTTTTCTTTTACTTCTTCTTCAAAATTCTTAAACATATAAGGATTTCTATTTAATATTTTATACCAATAAGAGTTTTCTCTAATATATCTTTGATAATTAGGGTTATTTTTTATTTTAAATTGAATATCTAATGTCATTAATCTTCAAAATGTTTGTATAATGGTCTTGGTTTATATTCTGGCTTTGTTTCTTTGTTATTTGATCCTAGATCTTCTAATACACCTAATACTCTTTGAACACTATTTATTGATTCTTGCATTTTATCTAGATTTATACTTTTAAGCCATGTTAATATATCAGCAATACCTAAAGTTGTATTTACTTCTTTTTGTTCTATTTTTTCTTTTGTTATATAATCATTCCATATATTATCATCTTCGCCATATAAATCATACATTTCATAAAATTTTTGCCATGTCATTTCTTCATTTTTAACATATTTTAAAAGACTTGGATTTTTCTTTACAAATTCTTTAAATTTACTCTTTTTATCCATTACAATCACCTAGTTTATTATATGAATTATTTTTTTTTAGTTAACTTAGTTTTTATAATTTGATCGTTTAACCAAAAATATTTTTTTCTTTTAAAGTCAATTATAAAAATTTTTTTATTATATATATTAAATATTCTAAATATTTCAGGCATTTTTTTATTAGTTTTAATTATAGTTGTAGAATAATTTATTTTTAAATATGTTTTTTCAGTTTTATTTTTTAAATAAATTTTATCATCTTTTTTTTCTATATAAAATCTTTCATTTATATAGTTATTTAACAATTTAACACTAAAAATATCACATATTGTTTTGTATAAATTTATTCCATAATTTAAATCACTTCCTTTTAAATGGTAAAGTGTATTTAAAATATTAAATAAATAGTCTGAATTGTTTTTATATATTTTATATGCATTATTCTTTATAATAAATAAGTAATATTTATACATAAAATCACCTATTATTATAATGGACATAGTTTTAATAAAATAATAAAAAAATATGAAAATTTCATCTAATATTCTATATTTTCTTTTAAAAATTCTGTTAATTGGATAATTTGAATATATATACTGCAATCATAGCTAGTTAAATATAAAACTTTTGAATAATTACTAAAAAATGAAGTTTTCTAACCAAAATCCATAAATGTTTAAACCTGTAGTTAAAAAAATGTATTTTCTAATAAACAATTACAACTATACAATAATCTATCTAAAAAACTAGTTTTTCAACTAGTTTTAACTTTTTCTATTTCTTCTTTTGATAAATTCGTTATTTCTGAAATAATATTTATATCCATATTTTTACTTAACATAAGTTTAGCTATTTCTGTTTTTTCTTGACTTATTCCTTGACTTATTCCTTGACTTATTCCTTCATTTACTCCTTTGTTAAATCCATCATTATATCCATCATTAAAACCTTCTTTTCTTGCTTTTTCTTTTCCTAACCTCATCCTACTTTCTTCTTCTAATTTTCTTTTTTCTTGATATCCATATAAATCTACCATATCTTCATCTCCACTTAATCTTTTTACATTTTCTGTTAACTTATTAATGGATTTTTTACTTAGTATTTTTTTTAATGCTTCTTCCATTTCTTTTTTTGTTCTACTTGTTAATACTTTACACCAATCTATTAACATATTTTCTCTTTCATTATTAGTATATATCATTTTCTTCCCTTTTTCAAGATTTATTGAATCTATTCTTAATTTTTTACTGAATATTTCTCCTTCCTCATTTTTTAGGTAATATGTTGTTACTAATTCTTTTTGTTCATTAAAATTATTTAAATTTATTTGGATTGTTTCCTCTATTTCTTTATAACTTTTAAATCCTCTTTTTAACTGTGTTCCATGTACATTTGATAAAAATACTACATTTCTATCTCTTACTTCTTCATTCCATCCATTTGATAGTTCTATGTTTATTTTTTTATCATTTAAATCTAATAATAAATCTACTTCTTTTCTTGATTCTTTTAAATTTTCTCTTTTTAAATTCCTTGACAATAATTTTAAATTATCTCTTATTTTTTTTAATGGTATTTCAAGATAAAATGCGATAAATTCTTCTAATATACATATATTTTCTTCATTATTAAATACTTCGGTAAACATTGCATCAAATGTTAATGGTATTATTTCTCCTTCTTTTAATATTTTCTTTTTTATATTAAGCATTTTGGCCTCCTTTATTTGCATATTACCATAGTTGTTTTTTTACTACAAATGAACGTTTTAGCTTTTTTTAGCTATAAAAAAAACAGATTTTCTTTATCTGTTACTAATTTTTTATTTTTTGTTTTATATTACTTTAAATTTTATTTTTTTTACAAAATATTATTTTCCTCTTTTAAAGAAATATTTTACTAAATATACTTCAAGAGATACAAAACATATTAATAAAATCCACATTAATATTTCATATAATAAGCCGTCTGCATATTTACCTAACATTGTAAATAATGAAGATGGTATATATTTATTTATAAATTGATTTAATTCTATTATTTTCAAATGATCTCCTATAAAATGAATTATTCTAAATAATATTTCTACTATACCTAAAAAATATACAACATTTTTGTAATCTTTAAAAAAGAAAGCTATTGCTACAATTAATACTAATAAAATTATTAAATCCATACGACACCTACCTTATGAAATTATTATATCACATTAAATAAAAAAAAAGAAGATATTCTAAATTATTTCTTCTTTTATTTTAGGATTTTTAAGTACTTCAATAAATCTATCTACTTCTTCTTTTGTATTATAAAAAGAAAGGGATGCTCTACAAGTATTCTTTATTCCAATTTCTTCTTTTAATATTTTGGAACAATGATTGCCTGCTCTTACACATATATTATATTTATTTAAATAAATAGCTAAATCCTGAGCAAAAATATCTTTAATATTAAATGTTATAATAGCACTTTCTGTATTTTCATTTATAATTACTATATCTTTTACTTCTTTTAATTTTTCTATAGCATATTTTTTTAAAGATAATTCATATTTTTCAATTTTTTCCATACCTATATTATTTAAATATTCTATTATTTTTCCAAATCCTATTACACCAGCTATATTTTGCGTACCTGCTTCTAATAAATAAGGTAAATCACTATAAACTCTAACTTCATCACTACTATATGTAGCATTCATTCCACCACCAAATATAATTGGCCTTATATTGTTTAATAATTCTTCTTTTCCATATAAAACACCAACCCCTGTTGGTCCATACATTTTATGAGCTGAAAAAGCTAAAAAATCTATATCTAAATCTTGCACATCTGTTTTTGTATGAGCTACACTTTGAGCACCATCTCCTATTACTAATATATTATTTTCATGAGCAATTTTAATTATTTCTTTCATTGGCCTTATATCACCAGCTACATTTGTTATAATTGCTAAACTAATAACTTTTGTTTTATTTGTAATTATTTTTTTTAAATTTTCAATTGTTAAATTTAAATTTTCATCTAAATCTATATATTTTATTTTTAATTTTAAAATATCTGCAAGTTCAAACCATGGTAATACATTTGATGCATGTTCTGATTTAGTAAGTAATACCTCATCATTTTCTTTTAAATAATATTTGAAATAACCAAATATTATTTTATTAAGTGAATCTGTTGTACCACTAGTAAAGATGATCTCTTTACTTTTTTTAGCATTTATAAATTTTTTTACTAATTCTCTTGTATTTTCATACATTTCATCTACTTTTAAACTTATGTCATAATCACCTCTATGAGCATTAGCACTATATTTATTATAATAATCACTTGTAATTTCTGCTAATATTTTTGGTTTTAATGAAGTTGCTCCATTATCAAAATAAATAATATCTTCATTTAACATTAAAAAATCCTCACGATTCATAATCTCACCTCCAATATTTATCAATTATTTTCTTTATTTTATTTTTACTTTTTATATCAATAGCTAAAAATCCTTTTATCAGTAAATTTAAAGCTTTTTCTTTATTTATTCCTCTACTCATTAAATAAAATAATTCTTTATCACTAAATTTGCCAATTATTGCAGAATGATTTGCTTCTACATCATTTTCATCTATAAGTAGTATTGGATTTATAGTACATTTTTTATCATTTAAGTTTATTATACGATTATTTTGATTAATTATGCAATCATTAATTTTATTATATACTAATCCTGTTATGTTAAAAGTCGTACTACCATTTAACATATTAACAGCTTTATTTGTTATATTACTTATTGTATTTTTATTATTATGATAAACCATTAAATCAATTTTTTGTTTATCTTTACTTATTGTATTAAAATTATAATTTATTTCAGAATTTATTCCATTTAAATATATTAATACTAATTCCTTTATTTTATTACAATCATAAAATTTATTTACTAACATATTACTAAATTCTTCTAAGTAATATTTATATTGCACCTTTATTTCATTTTCTTCTTTTAATTCATATAGTTTGAATTCAACATTTTTTAGAACTTTTATATTTATATCTAATTTAGTTATACCAGTGTTAATATATTCTATTACTAATTCTGTATTTTTTAATACTTCTATTTCTATTTTAGTAACATCATATATATCTGTTTTTTCTTTAATATTAACATTTATTGTTTTATTAATATCACTTGTTATTTCATCACCATTTACTATTAGTTTATTCATTTTGTGATTATTCCTTTACTTCATCTGTATTATTTTCTAATATTTTTTTATAACCATTCTTTTCTAATTCTGTAACAAGTTCTAAACCACCAGTTTTTACTATTTTTCCATCTAACATAATATGAACAAAATCAGGTTTAATATAATTTAATAATCTTTGATAATGTGTTATAAGTAAAATAGAGCAATTACTTTCTTTTTTATATTTTTCTACTTTCTCTCCTACTATTTTTAAACTATCAACATCAAGTCCTGAATCTATTTCATCTAGTATTACAGTATTAGGTTTTAACATATACATTTGAAGTATTTCATTTTTCTTTCTTTCCCCTCCACTAAAACCTTTGTTTACAGGTCTATGTATCATGTCTTTATCCATACTTAATTTTTCGGTAGTGCTATTTATTTCTTTAATAAATTGCATTAATTTAAATTCTTTTCCTTCTTTTATAGATCTAGCAGTTCTTAAAAAATCAGCATTTGTTACACCATCTATACTAGGTGGCATTTGGAGTCCTAAAAATATTCCAAGTCGTGCTCTTTCATCTACTGTTAAATCATTTATTAATTTATCATCAAAATAAATTTTTCCTTTTTCTAATGTATAGTTATTATCACCCATAATAACTTTGGATAATGTTGATTTTCCTGTTCCGTTTGGTCCCATTATTGCATGAGTCTCCCCACTTTTAATTGTTAAATTAAAATCTTTTAATATTATTTTATTTTCTATTTTTACAGTTAAATCTTCTAATTTTAATATATGCATATTATCAACTCCATTATTTATTTTATCATTTTTTTTTATTTTTTTGAATAAAAATAATAAACTTTACTAATTATATAATAGAATATTCGCAGATATTCACTAAAAAAGACTATTTTTAGTCTTTTTACTTATTTATTTTTATTTTTAAATATTATATAATTATTTTAGGAGGATAATTATGGAATGTATTTTTTGTAAAATTATTAATGGTGAAATTCCATCATATAAAATATATGAAGATGATTTAGTTTTTTGTTTTTTGGATATTAATCCTGATAGTAATGGGCACACATTAATAATACCTAAAAAACACTATAAAGATTTAGATGATATTGATATTGATACATTAAATCATATTATGAAAGTAAGTAAAAAAATTAAAAAATTATTAGAAAATAAATTAAATATTGATGGACTTACTTTAATTCAAAATAATGGGGAAGTTCAAGAAGTAAAGCATTATCATTTACATTTAAAACCTTTTTATAAAAATATAAAAGATATAGATGATGTTAAAAATATTTATGAAATTCTAATAAAAAAATAAGCATCAATAATTTGATGTTTTTTTCATTTTTCATATTCATAGTATTCTTCACTTAGTACATATTATAATAAAAAAAAGCAATTATTTCTGCTTTTCAGTTATATATTGTCTTATATTTTATTTTAATTTCACAGTTTTTAATATATTATTATAATAATTTGTACATACTTTATTATTATCTTCATTATTTATTTTATATTCAAATAAATAAACTTTATTATTTTTTGTTGTAGCATGTATATATGTTGTTTCTAATGATGTCGTTGATATAAATGAATCCCATTTTATATTATTTATAGTATTTGTTTTTATATCTATTACATTATTATATTCTGCCATTTCTTGTATTAATTTGTTTGATGATGTATAGTTTTCTACTCCTTTTAGGGAAAATCCACAACTATTTAGCTGATCACTATATTCATAATCAATTGCATAATCACTATTCATCATTGATGCTTTAAATGTAGTTGGTATTGTTATAGAAAATTCATTATTAATATTTATTGATGTATCGTGTAAAAGATAACCATTATATTTTTGTAATTGAACATCAATTGGATTAACTTCTACAGTATTATTATTCTTTTCTTCTTGTTTTGTATTGTTTTTTATAATTGGAAAAATTATAGAATTAATTATATTTGTTATTATAAAGATTAAAATAACTATTAAAATCATTTTTATAATACTTGTTCCACCTTTTTTATTACATTTCTTTATCAATTCTTCTTCACTTTTATTTATTTTTTTTATTTTAGTTATTTCTTTATAACATTTTTCTAAATAATTTTTGTTTGTAAATAATCCTAGTAATATAGATATAATAAACATTAGCATAACAGTTATATACAAGATTATATTATTTTTAAAATAAGTATAAGCCATTAAAAGCAATGACGTTATAAAGCATATTAAAAAACCTAACCCATATATTTTCCTATAAAGTAAATAATATCCATTAAATATAAAAGCTGGTATTGAGAATTTATTTTTTAAAATTTTATCTTGATTCTTTTTAATATATGCTACTAATAAATTTACATCTGATACTTCATATTTTACTTCTGATTTTTTTTCTTCTTTATTTTCTAATAAATTATTATTTATTGTTTCATTATTTATATCATTTGCTATTTCTTTATTTATATCATTCACATCATTTGTTAATTCGTTATTCATATTAACCTCCTATTATTCTATACTTATATAATACTATTTTTTTTTATTTTGGTAAAGAGCTAAATAAAAACAAATCAAAAGATTTGTTTATTTTATTAAATTATACAATAATTTGGTGACCCGTATGGGATTCGAACCCATGAATGTAGCCTTGAGAGGGCTATGTGTTAAGCCACTTCACCAACGGGCCATTTAAAATTACATATATATTTTAACATATGTAATTTTAATTTACAATTATTATTAAATTAAGTTTATTCTTTTTATGATTTTTTCTTTTCCAAGCAGTTTTAATATTTCATATAAATCTGGTGTTTGACTAGATGTTGTAATTGCTACTCTAATTACTGTTGATACATCTGCAACATTACCTTTAAACTTATCTGGATTTTCTTTATATTCTTTCATATTTGAAGCATATCCTAATTCTTCTGATAACTCTTTTACTTTATTAAACCAAGTATCTTTATCATCAGATTCATCATAATATTTTTCAACATATGTATTTAATATTAATTTTATTTCATTTTTATCAGTTATATTTTGAAAATCATATTCTTTTTTATCAAATAGTTCATCATACATATACCATATTTGAGGTTTAATACTTTTATAATTTTCATAATCTTTTCTAGGTTTCTTTTGAACTCTCTCTATATTTAAAATATTAATTGTATAATCTTTATATTTAGTTATTAATTCATAAAATTCTTCATCAAATTTTTTAGACCAATTAGATAATCTATTATAAACTTCTGTAGCACTTAATTTACTTATAAAGTTTTTAGAAATATTATTTAATTTTTCTATATCATATAAAGCTCCACCTGATGAAGACATTTTCTTTGGTGAAAATGTAAAATCTAAATATGTTTTTTCTGGATTTTTATCATGCCATTCTTCATAATTAGAATTTATTATTGTCATAAGTGATTCAATTACAGCTTCTTGAGGATAACCATTTTCTTCATAATAACTCATTGTTGCTTCTGGATCTTTTCTTTTACTTAATTTTCTTACACTATTTCCTTCTTTTTTTACAATTAGTGGTGTATGAATATATTTTGGAGGTTTAGCATCAAATGCTTTAAATAATTCTACATGAACTGGTACTGATGGTAACCATTCCTCTCCTCTTACTACATGTGTTGTACCCATTAAGAAGTCATCGACAAAATGAGCAAAATGATATGTTGGTAATTTATCATTTGATTTCATTATAACTATATCTTGATCATTTTCTGGAAGTGATAATGTTCCTCTAACTAAATCATCAAAGAAAAATCTTTTTTCATTATCTCCAAGTGACTTAAATCTAATAACATATTCTTCTCCATTTTTGATTTTTTCTATAATTTCATCTATACTTAAATTTCTACATTTAGCATATCTTCCATAATAACCTATTCTTGCCTTATATTTTTCTTGTTTTTCTCTCATTTGATCTAATTCTTCTTTTTTACAAAAACAAGGATAAGCTCTATCTATTTCTATTAAATACTTTATAAATGCATGATATATTTCTTTTCTTTCACTTTGAATATAAGGACCATAATTACCTACAATATTGCCATTATATTCATATTCATCTGGTTTTACATCATAATAATTTAAAGTATTCATAATAAGTTCTACGGCTTCTTTTACTTCTCTTTTTTGATCTGTATCTTCATTTCTTAAATAAAAGATTCCATTTGAATTATGAGCTAAAATTTTATCAATTATAGCTTGATAAAATCCTCCTAAATGCATGAATCCTGTTGGAGATGGTGCAAATCTTGTTACTTTTTCTCCTTCCTTTAACTCTCTTTTTGGATACATATTTTTATAATCTTCTACAGTTTTTGTAATATTTGGAAATATTATGTTTGCTAAATCTTTATTTGTCATAAATTCACATCCCTTAACCTAGTTAATTATAACATGTTTTTTAATTTTTGTATATTTATAAATCTAATATTGATAAAAAATTATTTATGTGTTATTATGTATGTAGATGAAGTTTTCTTCATAAAATAAAAAAGAGGAACATTCAATTTCGCAAGTGAATGTCATCCTCTTAGATGGTGATGACACTCAAATTTGAGTGTCTACTTTTTTATTACAAATACCAATAAGGTAATTAGTGATAAAATTATACAGATGTATCTACAAAGTTTAATATTATAAACCCGTTTATTCATCAATATTACCTCCTTTCTTAAAAGAAAAGAGGACGACACTCACATTAAATGTTCCATATTTATTATATCAAACATTTGTTCTACATACAATACTTTTTATAAATCTAATATTGATAAAATTACTATTCCTATTATTACTAAAAATATAGCTATATATTTATTTTCAGTTAATTTTTCTTTTAAGAATATTCTAGATAATATTAGCGATAGTATTGCGTATGATCCTATTATAGAAGCACTAATAGTAGCATTCCCACTCATAGCAAATACATAAAAAAATTGTCCTACTGTTTCAAATATAGCAGCTAATATTTTATTTTTTTCTTTTGTTATTTTTAATGATTCTTTTTTTATTTTTATATAAATATATGTAATAACTCCATATATAAAGAATGTATATTCATAAGCAATCAAAGCTGTATCCTCACTTATTAATTCTAATTTATCTAAATATATTCCATCTAAGAATGTTCCTATTCCATCTAAGAAACAATACATTAATGGAAATAAAATCGTTAAAAAAATTACTTTTTTCTTTGTATTATTCTTTTTATATTCTATTCTTTCTTTTTTAGTTTCTTTTAGTTCTAATAAAGATAAAATAAATATTCCTATAAATATAAGTATAAATGCTATATAAGCAGTAATTGGTAATATTTCTTTAAAAAAAATTACTAATAACAATGAAGTTATTACTCCACTTGTATTTTGGATTGGACTTGATATAGAAAGTTCCAAATATCTAAGTCCCTTATAACCTATTACCATACTAGATATGTAAAGTAATGAAACAGGTAAATATTTAAGTATATCTAATATATTAATATCAACATTTTTTATAATTAAATATATAGTGGCATGTATTCCCATTACAAGTCCTACTATTATTCCTGTTTTTAAATGACTATATTTTTCTTTGTTTCCTAATTTATAAAATAAATCAGCTACACCCCAACAAAAAAAGGTAATTAACGTAAATATAATCCACATATTATCACTCCTATTGCTTAAAATTTATTTTTATGTTATTATGTATATGTATGAAGCCTTCTTCATATAATAAAAAGGATACATTTGACTCTCTGAATCAGATGTAATCCCTAATTGGATGTCATCTGAAATCACATAGTTGTGAGATCAGATGTTTTTTTATTATCTATATAGTAAGGTGATTACTATAAAAAATAATAGTAGAATTACAATAAATTGAGAAATTTCTCATTTTGTCATAATTAACCACCATCTTTCCTTTATGGAAAGGGAAAACATCTGATATTTCAAATGTATCCACAATTATTGTATCAAGCATTTGTTCTGTATGTAATACTTTTTGCTACTTATTAGGATCAACTAATATTTTTATTAATTCACTTGACCCACTCATTAATTCTTCATATGATTTTTGTACTTCATCAAATCCTACTGTTTTTGATAAGAATTTTAATACATCAATTTGTTTATTACTCATTAAATCTATACATGTTTTAAATTCATCTTTCGTATAAGCAATTGCTCCTTTTATTGTTATTTCTCTTAAAACAGCTACTACAGTTGGTATTGTTATAGGTGTTGGTGATACTCCTACTAATACAATTGTAGAACCAGGTTTAACTGCCATAAGAGCTGTTGATACAGCAGCACTATTTCCACAACATTCTATTACTACATCAAATCCTTCATTTACTTCAGTAAGTAAATTTTTTATTATATCTTGATCTGCTTTAAAATATTTATCAGCAACACCTAATTTAACGGCATTATTTCCTCTTTTATCATTTACTTCTGATATTGCTACAAAACTAGCTCCTTCTTTTTTAGCAAACATTGCAGCAGTAAGACCGATAATTCCTCCACCTATTATTAAAACTTTATCCCCTACTTTAATATCAGCTAAATGAATAGCATGAAGTGATACTGCTGTTGGTTCTACCATAGCAACTTCTTCATCTGTTATATTAGTTGGTACTTTTATAACCATATCACTTCTTACGTTTATTTTATGAGTTAATCCACCTGGATTATCTACTGATAAACCTATAGCTTTATTCCATGTTTCTAAACAAAATTGACTATTTCCACTTAAGCAAGCACTACAATGTCCACATGGACTTATAGGTAGTGCTGTTACTCTATCACCTATATTTAAATCTTCTCTATCGCCATTATCAATTACTTTACCACAAAATTCATGTCCCATTACAACACCTATAGGATTTCCCATTTCAAAGTTATGTATATCTGATCCACATATTCCTGACTTAGTAATTTCAATCATTACTTTTCCTTTTTCTTTTTTTGGTTCTTCTATTTCTTTTATTTCAAATTCTTTAACACCTTTTAAAGCTACACATTTCATATTATCCCTACTTTCTAATTAATTATATCATTTTTTTAATTAAAAAAAGCAAATTAATATTTTAATTTACTTTTCTTTACATTTTAATGTTGTTTTAGCAATAAATTTATCACATATATATAAAATAGCAGGTAATACAAAGATTGTTGAAATTAATGATATTAATGAACCTAATCCTAAGAATAATCCTATTGAAGATATAACTGATGAAGTTGATATTAATCCTATTAAGAATCCAGCTATTAATAGAATTAATCCACTTGTTATAATGGCTGATAATCTATCTTCTAATGTTTTAACAAGAGCTTCTTTTTTATCATATTTCTTTCTAAGTTGTAAATATCTATCTGCTAAAACAATGGCATAATCTATTGTTGCTCCCATTTGAATAGCTGATACTACTACATATGACATAAAGAAGATATTTTTATCTAATAATGTAATAATACCAAAATTAATTAAAATACTACCTTCAATTGTAAGAATTAAAAGTATTGATATTCCAAATGATTTAAATGTAAACATTAATATTATAAAGATAAATAGTATTGTTATTAATGTAATAATTATATTATCTGATGTAAAGGAACTTTTTAAATCAATAGCATTAATTGAATTTCCTACTAAGATAACATCATCATAATATTGTTCACTATTTTTTCTAATTTCATCTATCAATTTAGAAGTTTCTTTATCTTCTACTTCAGTATTTAATTTAAGTATAAATCTTGAATAATTATCACTTTCAAGTAAAGATATTGAATCATTTATTTTATTATAATAATCATCTATTACTATTTTTAACTCATCATTTAATATTTCTTTATTGTTATTTAAAAAATAGATTAAATCAATAATTGTAATTTTATATTCATCTATATTTTGTAATTTTTCTAAACAATTATTTTCTTTAGCATAATACTTATATAAATTTAATGAAGTTTCTTCATCAACTTTAAACATATGTGATAATTCTTTATAATTAATACTTGTACCTAAATATAGATTTTCATCTATTTTATATCCACCTAAACTTGTAACTTCTGTTATTTTATTATTTTCTTTTAACTTTTGTGTAAGTTCTAATTCTTTTTGATAATCTTTATTATCATTTTTTAATAATATAATTAAAGTATTACTTTTTCCAAATTCTTTTTCTTGTTTTTCTTTATTTTTAATATTTTCACTTAAAGTAACTGACTTTATAGAATTATTATCATAAACATATTTATACTTAGGAACTTCACATATTGATATAATAACTAATATTATAAATATTGGTAATATAATTTTTCTTTTATTTACAATAAATTTACTTAATTTACTTAACTTAATTTCTTTTTCTTTTTTCTTTAATTTTATAATTAATTTTTTAAATATATAAAGTAAACTTGGCATTAATAGTATAACTGTAAGTAGACTACAAATTATTCCTTTTGATAAAACAATTCCAATATCTCCACCTATTTTTAAATGCATAAATACTAGAGCCATTAATCCTGATACTGTTGTTAAAGAACTAGCAAATATTTCTGGTATTGATTTTGATAAAGTCTTTTTAATTGCAAGCAAAGTATCACTTGTATCATTTATTTCTTTCATAAATTGATTCATGAAAATAATAACATAATCTATAGATAAAGCAAGTTGTAAAATAACGGCTATTGATTTAGTAATATATGATATTTCTCCTAATAAGAAGTTACTTCCCATATTAAGAACAATTGATATTCCAAATATAATAAATGCTATAACAGGTTCAAAATAAGTTTTTGAAGTAATAAGTAAAATAATTATTATAACAATTACTGCTAGAATAAGAACTTTATCTACTCCTTCAGTTGGATCATCAAATATTTCTGAATATATATTATAATCATTATCTTTTAGTTCTTTTTCTATATCTTCTTTTACTTTATCTACTTTTTTATCTTTTGTATCATTAAGTGTAATTGTATATAAAGCTTTATTATCTTTATATGTTTTTTCTGTTTTATCAAATAAAACTGTTTTAATGTTATCTATTTTTGATAATTTATCTTGTATTTTAATAGCTTCTTCTTTAGAAATATCATTAATCATAAGATTTATAGTATCATAATTACCAAATTCATCTTCCATTATTTTTAAACCTTTTTTTGTTTCTGTATCATTTGGTAAATAATTAACTATATCATCATTTACTTTAACATTATTTATATTTATTAAGCAAAATGCAAATAAGAAAATAAAAACACTTAAAAATAAATATCTAAACTTTGCTATAAAATCTCCTATTTTAATTAAAATTTTTTCTTTTTTCATAATTCACCTCTTCCAAAACATATTAGATTATATTATAGAAAATTAGTTTTAAAAACCATAATTTATTTGAAAGTGTCTAAATTTATACATTTTTTAATTGATTGTTTAATTTATATAATTTGAACATTGTATAAATTATGGTATAATTATGTAGGTGATTTTATGAAAGTTAAAGGAATGAATTCTTCTTCCATTAAAACTAAAAATTTAATTAAAACAACTTTTGCTATACTTCTAAAAGAAAAAAAAGAGTTAAATAAAGTAACTGTTACAGAACTTGTTAAAAGAGCTAATATTACTAGAGGTACTTTTTATACTCATTATGATAATATATATGAGGTTGCTGGTGATTTTCAAAATGAAACACTTAATTTTTTAATTGAACATACTAAAGATATTAATTCTGTTGATAAATTAAATATTTATTTTGATGAAATTGCTAATTATTTAAAAGAAAATGAAGAAATATATTCAATGCTTCTAACAAGTAATGATGTTTTTATTTTCATATATAAATTAGAAAATCTTATAAGTAAAAAATTATATGATGTTTTTAAAGATGCAAATATTAATAATTTAAAAATGCATATATCTTTTTTTACAATAGGTGCTGTTAATATGATTATAAAATATTTTAGAAAAGAAGAAAGTTATAATATTGATGATATAAATAATTATATGAAAGAAATTGTAAATAAATTATTTAATTAATATTCTTTTAATAGTAAAAAAAACAATTCAAACCTTGAATTGTTTTTTTAAATTCGAAAAATTCGAATAAAGTTCTAATGGTAGCGAGAAAGAGATTCGAACTCTTGACCTATCGGGTATGAACCGATTGCTCTAGCCAGCTGAGCTATCTCGCCATTTAAAGAACAAATTAATTATAGCAAATTTATTCATTTTTTACAATACAATTTTTTAATATTTTTTATTTTTTCTATTTTAATCTTCCATCTAATATTTTTCTTAGATGTTCTACTTTATCAAATTCCATATTATGTGTTACTTTTATTATTGATTTATACATTAAATGAAATTTTATCATTACTGCTATAAATGTTGATAATATTACTAAAGTTCCTAATAAATATAAATCTATAATCAAAAAATATATACCTATGCCAAATCCTATTATTGCCACCATAAATAATAATAATGATATTATTTTATTTTTCATTTCTGTTTCCAATAATGTAACTTTTGTTTTTAAATATCTTACTTGTTCATCTTTACTAAGCTCTTTCATTATATTATTATATATAATTTCACTTTTACTATTCTCATTTCCATTAATTGCAATATCTATTTTTTCATTCATATCTAAAATCCCCCACAACTCGTTTTTATTATATCATAATTATTTAATTTTACCAAATTTATCTAAAGGAAATAATGCAAATCCTACTGTCCCTTCTATATCTTCTCTATTTATAAATCCTATAATTCTACTATCTGTTGAATTTCCTCTATTATCTCCTAGTACAAAATAATAATTATCTGGTATTCTTATTTCTTCTCCATCTTTAAAAAATACTGATATATTAAAATCTTCTGTATCACTATTTCTTTTAAAATCCTCTTTTACTTCTTTATCATTTATATATAATTTATTATTTTCATATTTTACATATTCTCCTGGAAGCCCAATTATTCTCTTTATTAATTTTTCACCATTATATTTTAAAACAACTATATCAAATCTTTTATAATTTTTATCATATTTTTTTAATATTAATATTTCATTATTTTTTAGTGTTGGAAACATAGAAGTTCCATCAACTTGAACTGGTGTAATTATAAAAGTTCTTATTAAAATAACTACAAAAATTATTATAATATAAGGAATTAATTCTTTAATTATTTTCTTCATTTATTATAAAAAAATAAAGTGGTTAGGCCACTTTATCTCTTCTTTCTTTGATTTTTGGTTGACTAACTAAAGATCTAATATAACCAAGTTTAGCACGTCTAACTTTACCTTTTCTTACAACTTCTATTGAATCAATAAGTGGTGTATTCATTGGAAAAGTTCTTTCTACTCCAATACTTTGTGATTTTTTTCTAACTATGAAATTTTTTGAAATTCCTGATCCTTGAATAGCCATTACTAACCCTTCAAATGCTTGAATTCTTTCTTTATTTCCCTCTTTAATTTTGTAATTAACTTTTACTGTATCACCAACACGAAATTCTGGTAAATCAGTTCTTATTTGACTTTTAGTTATTTGTTCAACTTTATTCATAATACGCTTCCTCTCTATATTTTTTTATATTGATCATAAGATTATTCCAAGCGGATCAACTAATTCATTTTAACATATTTTTTTTTAAAAATCAACTATTATCTTGATTTTCCTTTTTCTTCTATTTCATATATTTCTTCTTGCTTATACATTAATTTTGTTTTGATTTCATTTTCTAGTATATCCATCTTTTTTAATAATAAATTTATATATTTTTGATCTAAATATTTTCTATATTTATATTCTATTATTGATTTATAACGTGATAAATCATTAAGTGCTAATTTTAAATCTGATGAGCTTTCTGAATCATCATTATCCATTAAAGATATTATATATTGTAAATAAAAATCTAATTTTCTTTTTACTTTTTTCTTTAATAGTTTTTGTATGAAAGAAGGTTTCACTATTATCAAAGAATTAACCTTTACACCTTTATATTTTATATTATTTTTAGGCTTTACTTTAAATCCATTTAATTTTGAATAATCTATATATACTTTATCACCATTATATTGTTCTTTAACTATTGTGTAAGTTTTTTCCATATTAATCATCCTTTTTTAATAAATCTGGTCTTCTTATTTTCGTCCTTTTTATACTTTCATTTAAACGCCATTTATTAATATTTTCATGATGTCCTGATAATAATACATCTGGTACCTTTATCCCCCTAAATTCTTGTGGCTTAGTATATACAGGATAATCTAATAAATTATTATTAAATGACTCATTTTCATATGATTCTTTTTCTATAACTCCATCTATTAATCTTGTTATACTATCAGTCACTACCATTGCTGGTAATTCACCACCTGTTAATATGTAATCTCCTATACTTATTTCCATATCGACAAAATTTCTTATTCTTTCATCATATCCTTCATAATGTCCACATACCAATATTATATGCTTTTTATTACTAAGTTCTAAAGCTTTTTTTTCAGTGTATTTCTCTCCTTGTGGACACATAAGTATTACAATTGATTCTTTTGTTTTATATTCTTCTATTGCTCTTACAACTGGTTCTGGCATAAGAACCATTCCTTTTCCTCCACCATAACCATAATCATCTACTTTTTTATGTATATCTAAGGTAAAATCTCTTATGTTATGAACATTTATTTCTACTAATTTTTTATCTTGAGCTCTTTTTATTATAGATTCATTTAAAAATCCTTCAAACATTGTTGGAAAAAGAGTAAGAATATCAATTTTCATTTAATAATCCCTCTATTTCTTTTATATATATTTTTTTATTATCTAAGTCTATTTTTTCTATGAACTCATTTATATATGGTACTAAGTATTTACTATTTTGATTTTTTATTATCAATATATCATGTGCTTTACTCTTTATAATTTCTTTTAATATACCTATTTCTTTATTTTTAGAATATACTTTTAAGCCTATAATATCTTCATCTAGTATTCCATCTATTTTTAAATCTTCTCTATTTATATAAACATTACAACCTTTATATTCTAATACATCATTAATATCTATTATATTTTTAAATGTTACCATATCATATATTTTATGTATACGATATGTATTTATAATTAATTCTTTTTTTTCTTTTCCTATATATAATTTAAAATCTTTTTTGAATACTTCTTTTTTATATCTAAAGTCAGAGATGATTCTTACTTCTCCTTTTATACCATGAGTATTTACTATTTCTCCTACACATATAAAATTCATAAAATCACCTACTTATTTATCTAATTCATATAATATTATACTAGTTGCAACCCCAACATTTAAACTTTCACATGCTTCATTCATATCTATATAAATAAATTGATCACATAATTCTTGTATTTCATCTTTTATTCCATTTCCTTCATTGCCCATTATTATAGCAAATTTTTGTAATTTTGCAATACTTTTTAGACTATTTCCATAAGTTACTTTTGTTCCAATAATTTGATATTTATTTTCCTTTAATACTGGTATTATATCTAAAAGATTTCTTTTTATTATATTTATATGAAATAATAGTCCTTGACTTGCTCTAATAACTTTTGAATTATATAAATCAACTGTATCATTACTTAAAATTATTGTATCAATATTAAAAGCAACAGCACTTCTTATTATTGTTCCTAAGTTACCTGGATCTTGTATTCCATCAAGTACTAAAATTTTATTACCTATTAATTCCTTTTCTTCTAATTTATTACATATTGCCATTATAGGTTGTGGAGTTTCTAATTCACTTATATAATTTATAACATCATTTGTAACATAAATTGTTGGAACATCTAATGGAAATATTACATTTTGTTCTAAAATTAATTCTTTTATCATTCCTTTTTTATATGCTTCTAATACTAAATGTTCACCTTCAACTATAAATAAATTATCTCTATCCCTATATTTTTTTTGATTTAGTTTTTTTATATTTTTAATTTTTTCATTTTTTATATTACTGTATAACATAATACCACCTAATATTATTTTATCATTTTTGTTAATTCAAGTCTATACAAAATAAAGTATAGATTAAACTATACTTTATTTCATTTTTACATATTTTTTATTTATTTTTATTACTGGTCTTATATAATGACCATCACCTGTTATTGATGAAGTATTTAAAGTTGAACCATTTACATAATATGCTGATGTTGTACCATATGTTGTTTTTGTCCAATAATTTCCATTTATCCAAGTTTTATCTAAATCATTTTTAATTTCATTTATAACATTTTCAAATTCTTCATTTGTTATTAATCTTTTTTCAATTGCATTATTCCAAGTATAATTTTCTCTTAAGTATGCATCTATTGCATCTGAATTATCATTTGTTGTACAAGATGTACACCATGCGACTTTACTTTCACTACTATCTTTTAATATTCCCATTACATAATTATCTCTTTCATCACTATTTTCAATTATATAAAATTCTGATGTAGTTTTTTCACTTACGGTTGCAATTACAATATCACCTATTTCATATTTCATATATTCTTGATCTATAACTTGATATTCTAGTTTATTTTGATTTTTTTCTATAATAATTTCCATAGAACTACTAAAAGGCTTCTTGGTTCTTACATTTTTCAAATCTGCATCAATATATCCACCATCTTGTAAATCTTTTAATGTTATAATTAATCTTGTATATTCTCCCGTGCATTCTGTTTCTTTATTATATTCACATTCTATTTTTGTAGAACTAGAATTTGGAAGTAAAAGCATATGATCTGATCCCCATACCTTAGCTGCCGATTCTATACTTTTTATTTGACTATCATATAAATTATTTTTATATTTTTTTAATGCTCCTGTAATTCCAGGAACTGTTATTAAAGCTATTAAAGCAAGAATTGTCAATACTGCTAGTAATTCTATTAATGTAAAACCTCTTTTATTTTTCATATTATCACCTACATATATAATATCAAAATAAATTTCTATTATCAATTATTTAAGTAAACACAATGTAAATTATTCTTTAGGATTAACAAATAAAATACTTTTATTATTAAAATTTATTTTATCTATAAATTCTACAAATTCTTTATAAGTTATATTTTGGTAATCTTCATATATATTATAATTTACTTTGTTTTCTCTAATTAATGAATTCATAATAAATGAGTTTAAACTATATATACTATCACTCATATATATACATGAACTTAGTGCTAATTTTTTCTTTCTTAAAAATTCTTTTTCTAATATTTTTTTATTTTTAATCTCTTTATCTATCATTTTTAATAATTTTTCTTGGTTTTCAGTTGAAGCTTCTATTACAAGAACTATATGTTTATCAGTTTTAATAGTACTATATAAAATATCTTTTGTTACAATTTTTTCTTCTTTTATTTTTTCTAAAAATGCTGATACTGGTCCTATTTTTAAATCTGCATATATTCCAATATAGTTAAGAATTTTCATATCATTTAAACTGATATTTTCTATATTTATTTTATATGAAATAATTAATTTAGGAACTGTCACATTCATAAATTTTGTTTCTTCTTTTTTATCTACATTATTTGGTTCCAAATATTCTTTTATTTTTATTTTTTCTAATTTCTTAAATTCTTTTTTATTTTGATTTTCTTTTATTATTTCTATTATTTTTTTAGGATTAACATTTCCTGTTACAACAACAAACATATTAGCAGGATTATAAAAAGTATTATAGCAAGTATATAAATCTTCTTTTGTTATTTTTTTTATACTATCTACTGTACCACCTATTGGTAATTTAATTGGATGTTTAACAAATGTATTATAAATAATTGTCTCATTAGCATTAGTATCTGGATCATCTTGATACATTTTTAATTCTTGTTCAATTATTCCTTTTTCCTTTTCTACATTTTCATCTGTAAAATAAGGTTCTTGAACAAAGTCCAATAAATAATTTAAATTTTCTTTTATTTTTTCTTGTGTTACAAATAAATATGTTGTTTTAAAATTAGATGTATTAGCATTACAATCTGATCCTGTCTTACTAAAAAAGTTAAAAGGATCTTCACCACTTTTTTGTTCAAATACTTTATGTTCTAAAAAATGAGCTATACCATCTGGAAATTTTCTCATTTTATTTTCATTTATAGGAATAAATTCATTTTGAATTGAACCATAGTTTGTTGAAAAAGTAACATATATATTATTAATATCTTTTTTAGGTACAACAAATACTTTTAAACCATTATCAAGTGTTTCTTCATAGATATTTATATCTAAATTATAAAGAGGTGTCTTTTTCAATATTATCTACTCCTTCTAATAAGAATATCTTATCTATACTTATTTTTTTAGCTAAATTTATTATATCTTTTTTTGTCACTTTTTCTATTTCTTTTATTCTAGTATCAACTAAATCAAGATTAGCATACTCATGTGATAAATAATTAGAAATAATTAAATTTGGTGTATCATATATTTCTCTACAACCACTTATATATATTTTTTTTGCCTCTTTTATATCTTTATCATCTAATATTCCATTTTTTATATTTTCTAATGCTTCTTTTATTAGTTCAATCGTTTTTGTATAATTTTCTTTATTTATTCCAGCTACAATAGTTATAATTTTAGGTATAATAAGAGCAGTAGAATTTATATAATAACATAACGAATTTTTTTCACGTATTGTTTGAAACAATTTTGAGTTTGGATTTCCACCTAATATTAATGAATATAAACTTAACACATATTTTAATTCAAAATCGGTCATATCAGAAATTTTTAATCCAATTGCTAATTTACTTTGACTAATATCCATCTTCTCTTTTATTTCTTTTTCTTCTGATAATTCTAAATTTAAATAATGACTTAAATTTTCTTTTATTCTAATTGTATTTGGAATATATTCATCAAATATTTCTTCAAATGTTTCTTCAATATTTCCAATTATAAAAATATCTATATTATCATTTTCTATTACAGTTTTGTAATAATCATATAAATTAGAATCTGTTATTTTATCTAAATCTTCTAAATATCCACATGATCTATATGAAAGTGGACCATTATCCATTTCTTCATAAAGTCTTACTAAACTATATTTTTTTGTATCATCTTTTAAACTTTTTATATCTTCTTCTAATGTTTTTTTAATTAATTCAAAATATTTCTTATCAAATTTATTTTCTTTTATATTTGGATTAAAAATTAATTCTAATAAAAATATTATTGATTTTTTTATCATATTTTTTTCAGTATATATTTCATTTAAAAATGTTTCTTTAAATGAAATAATATGATAATTACCAGATTTATAAGGTGATGAACTTATACCTAAATCATATAATTCTTCTGTTTCTATTTCTATATCTCTTGAAGTTGGATATTTTTTACTTGAATTTATAAGTAAGTCATTCAAAAAATTTCTAATTGTTATTTCATCTTTTTTTATCTTTCTTTTAAAATTTATTCTGAGATTAATTGACTTAAATTTATTAGTTTTTATTATATGTAAATTATAATTATTTTTTTCTATTTTTTGATATTTCATTTTATCACCTCTTTTTATTATGTACTGCTACTTTTTATTATTACATACTAAGTGATGATTCTAAAGCAATTTCAATCATAACATTAAAAGAATTTTGTCTTTCTAAACTTGTTGTTTCTTCTTTTGTTATAAAACTATCAGAAATAGTAAGTAAACATGCTGCTTTTTTATTCAATATTTTAGCATTATGAAATAAAGCAAATGATTCCATTTCTACGGCTAAACATCCATATTTTTCCCTTAAATACTCATAATTATTATTCTCTTTATAGAAAACATCACTACTATGAATATTTCCAAAATATAATTTTCTATTTAATTTTTTTGCTGTTATATTTATTATATTATTTAATTCTTTTGATCCCTCTTGTAATTCATTTAAATCATTATTCTGTGTTTTAGCATAACTTGATTCTGAATAACATTTATTTACTAATAAAACATCATATATATTTAAATCTTTTGAATATGAACCTGCTGATCCTAATCTAATTATATTTTCTACATCATAAAATTTATATAATTCATATGAATATATTCCTATACTAGGCATTCCCATTCCACTTGCCATAACTGTAATTTTTTTATTTTTATAATTACCAGTATATGCATACATTCCTCTTACACTATTAACTAAAGTATAGTTTTCTAAATATGTTTCTGCTATATATTTAGCTCTCAATGGATCTCCTGGCATTAAAACTGTTTTTGCAATTTCTCCTTTTTTTGCTTCAATGTGTGGTGTCATAAATTACCTCCTATAAATTTTTTTATTTCTTCTACTGTTTTATTAAAATCTTCATAATTTGTATTAAACCAATTTATTTTCATTTGATTATTAAACCATGTATATTGTCTTTTAGCATATCTTCTACTTCTTTGTTTAATTAATTCTATTGAGTTTTCTAAAGACTCTTTTTTTTCAAAATATGGAAACAATTCCTTGTATCCAATTGGTGTTAACACAGCTTTTGTTCTTACATTAGTATCATATATTTTTTTTGCTTCATCTATTAATCCATCTTTAATCATTATATCTACTCTATTATTAATTCTATCATATAAATTTTCTCTATTTGTTGTAAGTCCTATAAATATAGTATCATAAAGTAATTTATCAGTTTTTTCTTTAGAACTAAATATTTTATTATTTGAATAATAATAATCTAGAGCTCTTTCTACTCTTTTTCTATTATTAATATGGATCTTTGTTTCTGAATCAATACTTAATAATTTATTATATAATTCTTCATTTGAGTAAGCTGAATAATCATTTTTTATAGTTTCTTCTTCAAATTTATAATCATATAAACAAGCTTTTATATAAAGTCCTGTTCCCCCTACTAATATAGGAGTTTTATTTTTTTTAATTAACTCGTCTATTTTATTCCTTGCATCTTTTTGATATTCATATACTGTATAATCTTCAGTAATATCTTTTATATCAAATAAATGATGTTTTATACCTTCCATTTCTTTTTTTGTTACTTTAGCGGTTGCTATATCTAAATCTTTATATACTTGTGTTGAATCTGCATTTATAATTTCTCCATTATATATTTTAGCAAGCTCAATACTTAATTTTGTTTTACCGACTGCCGTTGGTCCAACTATACATATTACTTTCATAAATCACCTATTTTTTACATATTTTTTATAGCAATTTTCTAATTTTTTATAAGTTTCATCATTTAAATCAACATTATTATAATCAAGTTCTAAATAATCTAATACTTGTTCAAATTCATAATTTTTTAATTCTTGATTAAGTTCAAATAATTCATTAATGTTGTTTTTATTATTTTTTATTCTATCATACATATAAGTAGCTATTAAAGTACCTAATATATATGGTTGTTCATTATCAATAGTTAATTCTTCATTATTTATTATTTTTGATAATATTTCTGATAAATCAGAAGCATAATTATATGGATAGCTTTCTATTATTTCTATTATTTTACCTGAATCAATATAATTATCTTCAAAATATTTTAATATTAAATTTATATTAAAATCTGTTTCTATTGCTTTTGATTTTGCACAATATAAAGAATAATTCATAGGTATCTTAGCATCTTTTATATTATTTTCTACTAAATAATCTTCAAGTAACATCTCACCTAATAAAGATAATCCTTCTGTATAAAACATTCTAGTAACATTTTTTAGTTTTTCATATAAATTTATGTCATGAAATAATTCATGAACAATACTAAATGAATCCTCTATTGTACTTCTTACAGGAATATATATAATTCTCTTCTTATAAATATCATCATATTCACTAAATGCGCATTTATCATAAGCATCTTTATTATTATCAAATATTATAGTTCCATCTTCTTTTCTTGTTTCATAATATTCTCTATAGAATGGATTCAATTTTTCTAAAAAATTTGTCACTAGTTTATCATTTTCTTTTAACAAATATTTTTTTGTATATTTATAATTTCTATTTTTATCATCTTCATTCATTATTATATTTGAAAGAGTTGATATTAATTTAAAATCATTATAACCTTTAGCCTTTGAACATAAAATATAATCTTTTGTTGCATCGCTTATTATTTCAAAATCTTTTGTCATTTTATAAACATTGAATCCCCAAATGAGAAAAATCTATATTCCTTTTCTATAGCTTCATGATAAGCTTTCATTATATTTTCTTTTCCAGCTAAAGCACTTACTAACATTACAAGAGTTGATTTAGGAAGGTGAAAATTAGTTATAAGTGAATTTATTGCTTTAAACTTGTATCCTGGATATATAAATATGTCTGTCCATCCCGTACATTCCCTAAATTCACCATATAAATTAATTATAGTTTCTAATGTTCTAGTAGATGTTGTTCCAACACTAATAATTCTTCTATTTTCCATTTTTGCTTTATTTAAAACTTCTGCAGTTTCTTTACTCATTATATAAAATTCACTATGCATTTTATGTGTTGTTACATCTTCTACATTTACTGGTCTAAATGTTCCAAGCCCCACATGCAAAGTAACATATACAACATTTACACCTTTTTTTTCTATTTTTTTTAATAATTCTTTCGTAAAATGAAGACCTGCAGTTGGAGCTGCTGCACTTCCTATATTTTTAGCATATACAGTTTGATATCTATCTTTATCTTCTAATTTTTCATGTATGTATGGTGGAAGTGGCATTTCTCCTAAAGAATCTAATATTTCATATAAAATACCTTCATATTTAAGTTCAAATACTCTGATACCTTCTTCTTTTATTTCTATACATTTTGCTTTTAGTCTCCCATCTCCAAAAGATACAATTGTTCCAATTTTAATTCTTTTAGCTGGTTTAGTTAAAGATTCCCATTTGTTTTCTTCTAATTCTTTTAGTAACAATACCTCTATAACAGCATTGGTATCTTCTTTTACTCCATAAAGTCTAGCAGGCATTACTTTTGTATCATTAAGAACTAAAGTATCTCCTTCATTTAAATAATCTATTATTTCATTAAAATGTTTATGTTCTATATTACCAGTTTTTCTATCTAAAACTAACATACGTGATTCATCTCTATTTTTAATAGGTGTTTGAGCTATTAATCTTTCTGGTAATTCAAAATCAAAATCATCTGTTTTCATTTAATCACTTACTTTCTTTTGGTATTCCTAGATGTTCATATGCTTTTTCTGTTACAACTCTACCTCTACTTGTTCTTTTAAGAAGACCTGTTTGAAGTAAATAAGGTTCATATACATCTTCTATTGTTGTTTGTTCTTCACCAATTGATGAAGCTATTGCTTCAATACCAACTGGTCCTCCATTAAATCTTTCTATTATAGCTTTAAGTAAATTATGATCTGTATCATCAAGTCCTAATTTATCTACTTTAAGCCTATCTAAAGCTTCTTTAGTAACTTCTAGATTAATCACTCCATCATTCATTACATAAGCAAAATCTCTAACTCTCTTAAATAAACGATTGGCAATTCTAGGTGTACCTCTACTTCTTCTAGCTAGTTCTATAGCTGCATCATCTTCTATTGGTGTATCAAGAACTCTAGATGTTCTTTTTACTATTTCTTTTAATTCATCTACTGTATAAAATTGTAATTTAGATATTATTCCAAATCGATCTCTTAATGGGCTTGTTAAATCTCCTGCTCTAGTAGTAGCTCCAACAAGTGTAAATGGTGGAAGGTCAATTCTTATATTTCTACTTGTTGAATCGCTACCAACAATTATATCTAATTTAAAATCCTCCATTGCTGGATATAATATTTCTTCTATGTATCTAGGAATTCTATGAATTTCATCTATAAATAAAACGTCTCCTTCTTCTAATGTTGAAAGAATAGCTGCTAGATCACCTGCTTTTTCAATAGAAGGTCCACTTGCTGTTTTGATATTTGTACCAAGTTCATTTGCTATTATATATGCTAATGTTGTTTTTCCTAAACCTGGAGGTCCATATAATAAAACATGATCAAGTGATTCATCTCTCATTTTAGCTGCTTTAATAAATATATTCAAATTTTCTTTTACTTCTGTTTGACCTATATATTCATCTATACTATCTGGTCTTATAGAACTTTCAAAAGTATCTTCTTCAAGTTCATGATTTGTTATTATTCTTTCTTCCATAAATTCACCTACTTAAGTAACAATTTTAATGCTTCTTTAATTTGATTTTCTATCTTTTCTTCTTTATTAACATTAGGTATTATTTTTTTTACATCTTGTTTTTTATATCCTAATGCTTCTAATGCTTCTATTAATTCTTCATTATAATCTATTTTATCATTTTCATTTACTATTAACTTACCTTTTAAATCTAATATTATTTGTCTTGCTACTTTATCTCCTATTTTAGGAAATTTTTTTAAATAATTAACATCACTTTTTTCTATTGCTTCAACCACATCATTTATATTATTAGTTGCAATTATTGGTAAAGCCATTTTAGGACCTAGTCCTTTTACATCTATTAATTTTAAAAATAATTCTTTTTCTTCTTTACTTTTAAAACCATATAATGAAAGTTCATCTTCTTTAACATTTTGATAAATATATATTTTATATTCTTCATTTATACTAAAAGAATAAGGATTTGCATTAAATACCAAATACCCTATATCATTATTTTCTAAAATTATATAATTGCTCTCTATTTCTGTTACCTTACCTTTTATATAACCATACATAAAATCACCTAACTAAATTATACCATAAATTGAATTGATTATTTAATCAATCAAGTAATTTACTATAAAAATTATATCTAACGAACAATTGTTTGTCAATAATAAAATAGCAAATATTTATGTATTTGCTATTTTATTTCATATATTGTACCTTCTCTTGTATCTTTTATTAAAATACCTTTTTCATTTAGTTCAGTTCTTATTTTATCTGCTAAAGCATAATCCTTATTTTGTTTTGCTTCATTTCTTTTAGTTATCATAGAATTAATATATTCTAATAAGTCATTATCTATTTCTTTTACTTCTTCTTTTAATAAATCAAGTGATAATACTTTATCAAATTCTTCTATTAAATATATTTTTGTTGTATCATTTATATCATCTTTTAATAAATCATATATTACAGTTAAAGCAAGTGATGTATTTAAATCATTTTCTAAAGCTTCTTTAAATTTATTTTTATATTCTTCTATTTTTAAATTATTTAATTCTTCATTTAAGTTTTTATTTAAACTTTTAATTTTGTTTTTTAATTTTTGATATGAATTATGTGCTTGATTTAATGCATCATAACTAAACACTAAAACTTTTCTATATGATGAATTTAAACACATAAATCTATAATCAAGTGGATTATATCCTTTTTCTTCTAAAAGTGATAATGTTAAAAATTCTCCATTTGATTTACTCATCTTTCCTGTTTCATCATTTAAATGTTCTCCATGGATCCAGTAATTACACCATTTATGACCTAAATAAGCTTCAGATTGAGCAATTTCATTGGTATGATGTGGAAATATATTATCGATTCCACCACAATGAATATCTAAATATTCACCTAAATTTTTAATACTTATTCCTGAACATTCTATATGCCATCCAGGATATCCAAGTCCCCATGGACTATCCCATTTAAGTTCTTGTGAATCAAATTTAGATTTAGTAAACCAAAGAACGAAATCATTTTGACTCTTTTTACTTAAATCTTCTTCTACTCCTTCTCTTACACCAACAACCATCTCATCTATTTTATGATTTGTAAGTTTATAGTAATCTTCTAATTTTGATGTATTAAAATAAACATTACCTCCACTTACATATGCATAATTATCTTCTAATAGTTTTTTTACAATTTTAATATACATATCAATATTATCAGTAGCTTTTGATACTATTTCTGGCCACTTTATATTTAATTTTTCTATATCTTTTTTAAATTCATTTGTATAAAAGTCAGCTATTTCTAAAACGGATTTATGCTCTCTTTTAGCTCCTTTTAACATTTTATCTTCACCACTATCAGAATCACTTGTAAGATGTCCAACATCTGTTATATTCATACATCTTTTTACATTATATCCAATATAATTTAAAGTTTTTTCTAATATATCTTCAAAAATATATGTTCTAAGGTTTCCAATATGAGCATAATGATATACTGTAGGACCACAAGTATACATTGTAACTTTTTCTTTATCATGAGGAACAAATTCTTCTAATTTTCTTGATAACGTATTATAAATTTTCATCAAATCACATCCTAGTTAATTATAACATAGTTATTTGAATATATTCAATTATTTAGAATAAATTAATTTTTTTTATAATTAAGTATTGCATATTCAAAACAAATATGTTATTATTAATAAGTAATGTGTATGGACCTTTAGCTCAGTTGGTTAGAGCATCCGGCTCATAACCGGACGGTCGTAGGTTCGAGTCCTACAAGGTCCACCATTCATGCAGGTGTGGCGAAATTGGCAGACGCGCTAGACTTAGGATCTAGTGGTTAATCCGTGGGGGTTCAAGTCCCTTCACCTGCACCATTCATTTTAAGATAACCGATTGGACGGTTTTTTATTTTACCTTGTACCAAGATTGTCCTATGGCCAAGTGGTAAGGCAATGGGCTCTGACCCCATCATCGTTAGTTCGAATCTAACTAGGACAACCACTGCCGATTTAGTTTAATGGTAAAACAAATCCCTCGTAATGATTAGATGTAAGTTCGATTCTTACATTCGGCACCATAAAAAATATACTCGTATTATCTATATACGAGTTTTTTATTATTTATAATAATAAATATGTAATATTTTAAAATATTAACACATATAATATATCATGAAAACAATAATACATGATTTGGATAATATAGAAGTAGATAATAACATTATATTAAACGACTATAATATTAAAAATTGTATAGGATGCTTTAATTGTTGGACAAACACACCTATGAAATGTATACATAAAGATAATTATAAAGAAGTTTGTAAAAACATTTTAAATTCCGATACTTTAATAATTGTAAGTAGAAATTTTTATGGAACATATAGTTCTAAAGTTAAAAAAATATTAGAAAGGAATATCGGTTTTGTACTTCCCTATTTTGTAATTAGAAATAAGGAAATACATCATAAAGCTAGAATAAAACAAAAGCTAGATTTTATAACTATATTTTATGGAAAAATTAATTCAAAAGAAAAATTATTATTAGAAAAATTAGTAAATAGAAATGCTTTAAATTTTAATTTAAAAAAGCCTACTATATTATATTTTAAAAATGAAAATGATGTTAGGAGATATCTAAATGAATCTATATATTAATTGTAGTCCAAAAATTAAAAATAGTAATTCTGAATATTTTACACAATTAATAAAATCTGATAATGATATTATTAATTATATTTATAAAGATAATTTTGAATTAATAAAAAAAAACATAAGCATATATAAAAATATAATATTTGTATTTCCACTATATATGGATACTTTTCCATCAAAACTAATAGAATTTATGGAAAATTTTAATAACAAACTTATAAATAAAAATATATATATCATATGTAATTGTGGTTTCTTAGAATATAGACAAAATTTTTTAGCTATTGATACTTTTATATATTGGATAAATAAAAAGAAAGGTTTCTTTAAAGGATATTTAAATATAGGATCCGGAGAAATAATTGGAATAACAAAGAAAAATAAATTTCTAAGTTTATTTTGTCATGACTTTTTTAAAAAAATTAAAATATTTAAGTGCTATATTAATAATGAAAAAAGTATAAATTTAAATACAAATATTAAATGGTTAAACAAAAGATTATTTTGTATTATATGTAATCATTTTTGGAAAAAAAGAATAAAATGAATTGATTATTACCTACTGTCATGATAAAATCTCTTTAGGAGGTTTTTATGAATAAAAGAAATGATTATATTGATTGGGATACCTATTTTATGTTAGTAGCTAAAGTATCTGCTCTAAGAAGTAAAGATCCTAATACTCAAGTTGGAGCTTGTATTATAGATGATGATAAAAAAATTATAAGTTGTGGTTATAATGGTGCCCCAAGAGGATTTAATGATGATATAATGCCATGGGATAGAGATGGAAATTTTCTTAATACAAAATATGCATATGTATGTCATGCTGAACTTAATGCAATATTAAACTCTAATTGTGATTTAAGAGGAACAACTATTTATGTTGATTTATTTCCATGTAATGAATGTGCTAAAGCCATAATACAAAGTGGAATAAAAAAAGTAATTTATTTATCTGATAAATATAATAATACTGATGGTAATATAGTTGCTAAAAAAATGTTTGACGAATGTGGCGTTGTTTATGAAAAGTACCAAGAAAAAAATAAAACTTATACTATAAAATTATAAATAAAAATGCTTTTAATATAAAGCATTTTTATTTATTTATCATATTAAGTAAATTTATTTTAAACATATCCTTATCTGAATGTTCTTTAGATACCATTACACCTTTATATGTAACAAGTTCTGATTGATGACCTTCACTTAAGATATCTTCAGGAGTTAATTTATCAAGTAATACCATTTTTTCTTTTTCATATACTACATAATGTAATTTTATTTCACCGTGCACTTTAGCAAATAATGTATCAGTTGGTAGTTTTAATTCATATGTTTTAGTGTTATTTTCCCTATTTGTTGAAATAAGTTTTCCTAAAAAATTTCCTTCTTTTAATTTTTGATAATAATCAAAATGTAGTTTTTTATATGCTAACATATTATATTTTTTTAGTGATCTTTCAAGTTTATGAAATTCATTTTCATTTACATAATCAAATAAATATGTTTCTTTCATGCTTGTGCCCCCTTATTATTAGGTATTATCTATTATAAATAATATCATATTTAATATTCAAAGTCAAATATAAAAAGAGTGTTTTTACACTTGAAGTTGTCAACAAAAAGTAGACACTAAAAAAGTATTATTGAAACCCTAATTGAGTTCTATATTCAATTGGGGTTTTATAATTTAATGCATAACTTGGTCGATAATTGTTATTATCCCAAATAATATCATCAATAAATT
>JAGBES010000015.1 GCA_017936845.1 Bacilli bacterium | reverse complement strand
TGAAGGAAAAATATCAATAACAGCATTAGATGATAAACTATGTGGACAAAAATTATCAAGTAGTGAAGTAATAAATATGCTTAGTATAAAGGATGATTTTGCATGTTATTTATTAGATTCATCAAGTAGTGATATAGGAACAAATGATATATTAATAGCAATTCAAAATTTAAAAGATTCAAATCAAGCTTTGATAGCATCGAATGAAGAATTAACAACAAAAGTATCCGATTTAGAAGAAACAATAAAAAATATAAATAATAATGGAATAGGAACAATAAATGCACTAAATAAAATATATCCAGTAGGAAGTATATATATATCGACAAATTTAAAAACAGCTGAAGAAGTAAAAGAAAATTTAGGTGGAGAATGGGAAAGTTATGGAGTAGATAGAGTATTAAGAGGAACAACAGGAGAAGCAAATCAAACAGGAGGGAATAGTAATGTATCTTTAACAACAGCAAACTTACCATCACATTCACATTCATATACACCAGCTGGAACAGTAACAAGTACATTTACAGGTAGTAAGGTTAATACTACATCAGCAGGAGCACATACTCATACAGTAAGTGGGACAGCAGCATCAGCAGGAGCGCACACTCATGTATATGATTATCCTAATAAGGTAAATCATGGTGATTGGGATAATTGGGCAAAACTTTATGGTTTCGTATTTGATGGAAGTTGGTCACAATATAATACTACATCAGCAGGAGCGCACACTCATACAATAAGTGGAAGGACAGGTGGAGCTTCATCAAACCATACACATCAAGTAACAGCAGCAGGAACAGTAGAAAGTACATTTAAAGGAACAGCAAGTAACACTGGAACAACAGGAAGTAATACATCATTTAGTGTATTAGATCCATATATAACAGTTTATATGTATAAAAGAAAAAGTTAAGAGAAATTCTTAACTTTTTCGCTTAAAATTAAACAATTATTATCAAAATTTTTGATTTTATTTATAACATTTTTTTTATTTTTTCTTGGTATAATAAATAGAATAATATTTTCATTGTCACTTTTAATATTATTAGTATTATAACCTAAATTTTTAATATAATCATTTAAATTTTCATTTGAAGAAATACAATTAATCAAAATATCCCCTAAAGCAATTTTTTCTTCTAATATGCTTCCAATATAAGAACCTACTAAAGAGCCTAAGGCAAAAAAAATTATTTTAATTGGATCACTAGTTATATTAGTAACAACTATGCCAGTAACTAATACCCATACTAAAGCAATAATTAATTGTAAAATAGCTCCAAATAATTTTTTTCCATTTGCTACAACTATAAGTCTTAAAGTAGAAAGACAAAGTTCAATCACTTTAGAAATAAAAATCAAAAAATATAGTAACATATTATCACACTCATAAATATAATGTGTAATTTATAATTACTTATACAGAATAAAAGGAAGACAAAAATTTATTTTTTTGTTATAATTAAATAGGTGGTAATATGGGAAAAATACAAGTAATGGATGAATTATTATCTAATAAAATAGCAGCTGGAGAAGTTGTTGAAAGATGTATGAATGTAGTAAAAGAATTAGTTGAAAATAGTATAGATGCTAAAAGTGATGAAATTAAAATAGAAGTAGAACAAGCAGGAACTAAGTTAATAAGAGTAACAGATAATGGTATAGGAATGGATAGAGAAGATGCAACACTATGTTTTGCATTACATGCTACAAGTAAAATAAAAGTAATAGATGACTTATTTAATATAGGTACATTAGGATTTCGTGGTGAAGCATTAGCCTCTATAGCAAGCATAAGTGAAGTAATTTTAAAAACAAGTAATGGTATTACTGGTACAGAAGTAAAAGTAGTAGGTGGAAAAATTGAAGAAGTTAAAGAATCAGATTTAAGAAAAGGAACAACAGTAGAAGTTAAAAATTTATTTTTTAATACACCAGCAAGACTTAAACATTTAAAAAGTTATTACACAGAACTTGCTAGTATAACTGATTATGTTAATAAAATATCACTTACACATCCAGAAATTAGAATAGTTTTAATAAGTGACGGTAATATTATTTTGAATACAGATGGTTCTAATAATTTATTAAAGAATATCAAATGTGTATATGGTATAGATATAGCTAAAAGAATGGTTGAAATATCAAGTGAAAATGATGATTATAAAATATCAGGATATATATCTTTACCAGAAGTACACCGTTCAAATAAAAATGGAATGATAACACTTGTAAATAAAAGAGTAGTTAGAAATATAGAATTAAATAGAACAATAAATGATGCATATCACTCATATAAGCCAGATAATAGATACCCAATTATAGTAATAAATATAGAAGTAGATCCAACTTTAGTAGATGTAAATATTCATCCTACTAAAATGGATGTTAAGTTTTCCAAAATGGAATCATTAAATGAATTATTATTTCATACAATTAAAGAGAAACTAAAAAATATTAACTTAATACCAAATATAGAAGCAAAAGAAAAAAAAGAATATCCTAAATATGAAAAATTTACATTGAATTTCAATGTCGAAGAAAAAGAGGAAAAATATGAAAATAGTTTCTTAGAAGAAGATAATTTAACTATAAATGAAGATTTAGTTAAAAATGATATAGTAAGTTTAGAAGAAAAAGAAGAACAAATAATTAATAAAGAAACAATGCCTATTATGTATCCTGTTGGTGAAGTACATGGAACATATATTATAGCTCAAAACGATATGGGAATGTATATAATAGATCAACATGCTGCTAAAGAAAGAATTAACTATGAAATAGTATTAGATAGATTATCAAAGCCTAATAATGATACTATTGATATGTTAATACCATTAACATTAGAATTTTCAACAGATGAATATATTATATTAAAAGAAAACTTAGATTTATTAAATAGTATGAATTTTAAAATAGAACCATTTGGTATAAATTCTATAATAGTAAAAGCTCATCCAACATGGATTGGAGGTCAATATGAACCTTCGGAATTAAATGAAATGATAAAATCAATTATAGATATGGTAATATCTAAAGAAAAAAATTTTGATATAGGAAAATTTAGAGATCATGTTGCAGCTACTACTGCTTGTAAGATGAGTATAAAAGCAAATGATGAAATAACTAAAGAAGAAATGAACGAATTAATAAGAGATTTAAGAAAATGTAATAACCCATTTAATTGTCCTCATGGAAGACCAACGATAATATATTATTCAAAAGAAGAATTAGAAAAGCTATTTAAAAGAAGTGGTTTCTAATGTGTAAAATATGTGTTTTTTTTAAGACATATATTGACATATATTTTTTAAAAATGTAAACTTTTATTAAGGAGGAGATAATAAATGTTTTGTGGAGAATGTGGAACAAAAAACGAAAAAGGTGCTTTATTTTGTGAAAAATGTGGTCATAAATTAGAAACAGAAGAAGTAACAAAAAAATCTACTACAAAAGAAAAGAAACCAATGAAAAAAGAACAAAAAATAATCATTGGAGCAGCTGCTTTTGTTATAGTAGTCTTGATAGGTGTTTATATGTATTTGGGAAGTTTATTTACACCAGAAAAAGTAGCACTTAAATATTTTAAAGCATATACATCAAACAATGCAGATGCTTTATATAGTACTTTAAATTTAGAAGAAAGTAAGTTTGTAAATAAAGATTTATTAAAAGAAAATTTAAAGGACAAAGATAAAATAAAAGTAGCTAATTATAAAGTAATAAAAGATGATGAAAAAGAAGAAGATTCTTTAAGTAAAAAAGTTGTTATAGAATATGTTGAAGAAGGTTCTTCTAAAGAAAAAACAAAAGTTGTTAGATTAACTAAAAATAAGAAAAAGAAATTTTTATTATTTGATAATTGGACTGTAGATAGTAGTGAATTAGTAGCAACCAAATATACTATATCATTGCCAAAAGATTCTACTGCTACAATAAATGGTATAAAAATAAGTGATAAATATAAAGAAGATTATTCTTCATCATATTATGATAAGTATGTTATACCTAATATTTTAAGTGGTAAATACACTATAAAAGTTGAATTAAAATCAGGAATTAAACTAGAAGGAAATGTTAATGTAAATAGTGGTTCTTATGGTTCATATAGTGCTAGTAACTTAAATTTAGAAGAAAAAACTAAAAAAGCTTTACAAGAAGAGATAACAGAAAAAGTTAAATTACTATATAATTCAGCAATAGAAGATAAGACTTTTGATGACATAAAAGAATCTTTTGATGAAGATAGTAGAGATGATATTTCATATATTTATAGTAATTTAAAATCAGGAATTACATCCTCATATAAAAAATTAAAATCAATTGACATAACTGATATAAATATTAAATCTGTTTCACTTAATGATGAAAAAATAAGACTTACTGTAAATATGAAATATAAATATAAAGTTGAATATCAATCTGGAGATGAAACAAAAGAATATTCATCTAGTGAAAAAACAGATAATTTTTATGTAGATTATACATTGAAAGATAAAAAATATGTTATTTCAAATATATCAAGTTTAAATACATATTTTAGTTATTATAATTATTAGGAGGAAATTATGGCAAAGTTTTGTACAAAATGTGGAAGTGAATTAGTGGACTCTAAATGTCCAAATTGTAAGGAAAAAAAGGAAACAAAAGTAGTAGAAACTACAGAAACAGAAGATATAAAAACAAGTTTTATGAGCTGTTTAGAAGTATTAAAAGGAATTTTTATAAAACCAATTGATACAATTAAATCATTTGTTTGTGAAAACAAATTTATTGCAGGAATTATTATGATTGTAGTTGCTGCAATTACTTCAGGAATATATAAAATAGCAATTTTAAAGAATATATATACATCAAAAAGTGCAGATTCATTTACTGCAAATGATCTAACAGATATGTTAAGTAGTGCTTTAACTAGTGGAAGTATTAAAACAGCGGAACCAGAATATTTTAAAGAATTTTTAACAACATTTGTTACTAATTTCGCAGAATATGCTTTAATAGTTGGTATTGGATATTTAGTTATAACTTCAATATTAAAAGGTAAAGCATCAATAAAAGAAATGGTTACAGCAGTGGGAATAAGTTTATCAGTTGTTTTGGTAGCTAATTTATTGAATTCTATATTAGTATTTATAGATGGTCAATTTGTAGCAAATTTAAGAGTATATATTACTTCATTTGCAGCAATACTAAGTACACTAATATTATATGGATCTGTTAAACAAATAGCTGGTATAGATAATAATAAATTATTTGTTTCAGTAGCATCAATGTCAGTACTTGCTACAGTAGTTATAGATATATTCCAAAAAATATTTAATTAATAAAAAGTAGACTAATTAATTAAAAAGTGATATAATTAATTAGTCTTTTTGTTTATAAAGAAAGGAGTAATTATGAGTAAAATTAAAATATTTAGTTTGGGTGGACTAAATGAAAATGGAAAAAATATGTATATCGTTGAAGTTGATAAAGATATTTTTGTATTAGATGCGGGTTTAAAATATGCTGATGATAAAATGCTTGGTATAGATTACATTATTCCAAATTATGATTATTTAAAAGATAATATTGATAGAATAAAAGGAATATTTGTAACACATGGTCATGATGGACAAATGGGAGCTATACCAGATATATTAGCAGATTTACCTAATATAGATATATATGGTACAAAATTTACAATAGATATATTAAAAGAAGAATTAGAAGATTCTAATATAAAAAGTGAACATTTACATGTGATAGAACCACATCGTAATTTGACATTTGGAAAAGTTAATATTTTTCCAATATCACTTACACACTCTGTTCCTGGAACAGTAGGATATGTTATTGATACGGAAGATGGTGCAATAGTATATACAGGTAACTTTGTATTTGATCAAACAATGCAAGGAGATTATAAAACAGATATAGGAAAACTAGCTTATGTTGGAAAAAAAGGTGTACTTTGCTTAATGAGTGAATCTATATATGCCGAAAAAAAAGGTTATACAGCACCAAATAATAGAATTACACAAGTTATAACTAAAACATTAGATCAAAATGAAGGAAGAATTATATTTAATATTTCACAAACACAATTTTATAGAATTCAAGAATTATTAGATGAAATAATGAAAACAAAAAGAAAAATAGTTATTTTGGGTAAGAGACTTGAAAATATGATATATAATGCTATTGATATGAAATATATCGATTTTGATAAAAGAAAAATAGGAAGTATAAAAAATATAAATGATCAAAATGTAGTTGTAATAGTTTCAGATGAAAGAGAAAGACCATTTTCAAATATTTCAAGAATAATTAAGGGTTATGATAAATTCTTAAAAATAACAGAAGAAGACACAGTAGTATTTGCTTCTCCTGTATATGAAGGTATGGAAAAAAGAGCTACAAGAGTATATGATGATGTAGCTAAGATAGGCTCTAATTTAATAATAGTTTCCTCATCATATTTATCAAATCATGCATCGAGTGAGGATTTAATGATGATGATAAATTTAATGAATCCAAAATATTATTTTCCAGTAATAGGTGAATATAGACAGCAAGTAGAAAATGCTAATAATGCTAAAAAAGTAGGATATACTGATGATAATATTATTCTTAAATTAAATGGAATGATAACAGAATTTAATAATGGTAAATTAGTAGATACAAATGAAAAAGTAAAAATAGATGAAATATTAATAGATGGAAAGACTGTTGGAGATATTAGTGAAATAGTAATAAAGGATAGAGAACTTTTAAGTGATAATGGTATTGTATTAGTTAGTGCTACATTAGATAAAACTACTAAAAAAATATTAGCTGGTCCTGAAATATTAACAAGAGGATTTATTTATGTGAAAGAGAATATTGACATTATAAAAGAAGCAGAAAAAATATCTTTAGAAGTTATAAATGATAACATAAAAAATAATTATGTGGAGTTTAATAAAATTAAATTAGGAATAAGAGAAAAATTAGGAAAATATCTTTATAAAGAAACAGAATGTAAGCCAATGATTTTAATTGTTTTACAAGAAATATAATAAATATAGCTTGAAAAAGCTATGTTTTTATTATATAATTTTCATAGTAGAAAGTAGGTAAAAAATGAAAAATAAAGGGTTTACTTTAATAGAATTATTAGCAGTAATAGTAATATTAGCAATCATAGCTTTAATCGCAACACCAATAATACTAAATATGATAAATGATGCGAGAAAATCAGCATCCGTAGATAGTGCATATGGTTATATTGAAGCAATAGAATATAGTAATTCAATGAGTATGCTAGATAGCACAAAATATCCACTTATAGAAGATGGAGAAGATATAGATATAAGTACAATAACAAATATAGAATTAAAAGGAACT